>CAZWCS010000126.1:0-10956 GCA_964632805.1 uncultured Desulfobacterales bacterium | reverse complement strand
CCGGATAAGATCGTGGCTCGTTGTCACTCGCACGATCTATCCTTGTTCGTTATGGCGCTGCCGCGCCCGGAAGGCACCTGCTTTAAAATTTCCGGCGATCCCGGCCGGGCGCTGCTGAGCGCCGTGGACAGCCACTTTTCTCTGGTGGCGGAAAAAGAATACAAAGACGGCGCCTACCTGGTAGAAGCAAAAAATCCGGGAAGCGCTACCGGAACAGCCAAATTTTTGCAGCAGCAGCTTGCGGCCACCGGAGAAAGCAGGATCACCATAGACTATGTGGACGGACTCTCGCCCAAAGCCAAGCGGTTTCTGGCCATGCTGGTGGTGCTGGTGTTTCTGTTTATCGTGGAACCCATTCCGCTGGAAATTACCGCCATCTGCATCGGCGTGTTTCTGGTCGTCATGCAGGTCACCGACGCCAAGGAGGCCTGGGCCCCCTATATGCACCCGGTGGTCATTTTCATCATGTGCTGCCTGATTTTTGCCATCACGCTGGACAAGGTGGGACTTACCAAACGGATCGGGTTTTATATCATCCAAAAAGCCGGCACCAATGTGACCCGTTTTACCTTCATCATTTCCATCGGCCTGGGGCTGGCTTCCGGGTTTATGCACGACGCCGCGGCCTGTGCCATCGGGATCGTGACCATGCTGCCCATGATGAAGGCCGCCGGTATTGAACCCAACTCCAACACCGCCAAATTCATGATGCTTTCTCTGCCTTTTGCCTGTTCCTGCGGCGGCATGGGCACCCTGGTGGGCGGTGGGCGCTGCATGGTGGCAGCCGCTTTTCTCAAAGAGTTCACCGGCCTGGAAGTGAGCTTCTTCGAATGGATCAAATACTGTATGCCGGCCGCCATCCTGACCGTTCCCCTGGCGGTGTGCATGGTATGGCTGGTTTTCCGGCCGAACCCCGAATATCGTCTGCCGGAACTGGACAAAGAGCTGGGACCGCTGACCCGACGGGAAATCGTCACCCTGATTATTATCGGCCTGACCTTTGTGACCTGGTTGACCAAGGGATTTCACGGCATCCACTATTCCATTACCGGTATGCTGGGAGTGACCGCGCTGGTAATCGCCCGTATCCTGAAATGGGAAGATATCAACGACAACCTGGAATGGGGAACCGCCCTGTTTATTTTCGGCGGCGGCATTTCTCTGGGCCTGGCCATGGGCTACTCCGGAGCGGCCGATTATTTCGCCCACCTCTTTTTTCCCTATATTCAGGGGTACGGCTGGCTGGGGCTTTTTATCGGCCTGGCCGTGTTCGGAGCGGTGGTCACCAATGCCATGGCCAACGTGGCGGCGGCGGCCCTGATCCTGCCCATCGTAATTCCCATGGCCAAAATGGAAGGGGTGGACCCTACCGTGCTGGCCCTCTGCCTGGGCATGGCCACCTCCTTTGCCATGCTGCTGGTCATCGGCTGTCCGCCCAACGCCATTGCCTACAGTTACCGCTACTTCAAATCCTCTGACCTGACCCGGGCGGGTCTGGCGACCATGCCGGTGTTGCTGATTATTATCACCCTGGTGGCCGCCATCTGGTGGAAATTCCTGGGTCTGGTATAATGAAAAATATGACCGCCACTTCTTCCATGCCGCCGCAGGTACTGCTGGTGGACGACGAAGCCGATTTCCTGGCTACCATGGTCAAACGGCTTCAGCGCCGGGGCGTTACCACGGACCGGGCCGAATCCGGGGAAGCCTGCCTGGCCCGGCTGGCGCAAAACCCGGTGCCGGTGGTGGTCCTGGATGTCAAGATGCCGGGCATGAGCGGCCTGGAAACCCTGGAAATCATTAAGCGGAATTTTCCGGAGACGGAAGTCCTGCTGCTGACGGGAAATGTTTCCACCGCCGACGGGGTGGAGGGAATCAAGCAGGGTGCCTTTGACTATCTGACCAAACCGGTGGAAATGGATCATCTCCTGGAAAAAATCAAGCAGGCCCGGGAAAAAATCCACCGCCGGAAAGAGCAGGAAGCGGAAGCCGCCTGGCGGGAAAAAATGCAGCAGCAGATGATCGCCGCCGAGCGGCTGGCCTCCCTGGGCACGCTGTCCACCGGCGTGGCCCACGAAATCAATAATCCCCTGGCCATGATGCAGGAAGCCGTGGGCTACCTGCAACTGGTTCTGAATAAACAAGAAATGGCGGACATCCCCCGCCGCCGGGACCTGGCCAAAGGTATTGATACCATTGCCAAAGGGGTGGACCGGATCCGCCGCATCACCCATCTGCTGCTGGGCTTTGTCCGGCAGCCGGAGCACCCCGTTGAAGAAACGGACCTCAAGACGCTGGTGGAGGAGACCATTGAACTGACAGCGCGGGAAATCCGGGACCGGCAGATCCGCATCATGCGGGAAATGGCACCGGGGCCGGCGGTTATCTGGAGCGACCCGTATGAACTGCGGCAGGTGCTGATCAACCTGTTGACCAACGCCATTCAGGCCATCCGGAAAGACGGGACCATTACCGTCGGCCTGAAAGACCGGCAGCAGGAGGTAGTGCTGACGATAACCGACACCGGCGGCGGTATTCCCCGGGAAAACCGGCACCGCATCTTCGAGCCCTTCTTTTCCACCAAAGCCGCCAACCAGGGAACCGGCCTGGGACTGTATGTCACCCGCGGCCTGGTGGAACGGCTGGGCGGCACCATTACCGTCGACAGCCGCCTCGGCCAGGGAGCCACCTTCCGGCTCACCCTTCCCCGGTGCCGGCCGGACCTCCGGGAATGCGGTCCCGAGACCGGGAACGCCCCGGGCGGTGAAGATATTCTGAAAAAAGTAAAGGAGATAACTACCGATGATAAAAATTCCGACCAAAGTCCTGATTGTTGACGATGAAGCCGATTTTGTAGAAATTTTTTCCCTGCGGTTAAAAGAAATGGAACAGAAGGTGGACGTTGCCTACAGCGGGGAAGAAGCCCTCACGGTGCTGCAGAACAAACCGGATATCGACGTGGTCATCCTGGACATAAAAATGCCGGGCATGGACGGTATGGAAACCCTGGCCCGGATCAAACAGGACCATCCCCTGGTGGAGGTAATCCTGCTGACCGGCCATGGCACCATTGAAACCGCCGTGGCCGGAATGAAACAGGGCGCTTACGATTATCTGCTGAAACCCGCCGACATTGGAGATGTCACGGCCAAACTGAACGGCGCCCGCGAGCGCAAGGAAGAGCAGGAAGAGCGGATTCGCAAGGCCGAACAGAAATCGCTGCTGCGAAGAAGCGGTGATATCTATTAAACCCGCTGTTTCCGGCGGTATGACCTGCCGAAAGGAGAAGACTCATGACCCAGAAAATCAATTTGCTGTTTGTGGATGATGAAACCGATTTTCTCGATTCCATGAAAAAACAGCTGGAAGTCCGGGATTTCCGCGTAATCGCCGTGGACCGCGGAGAAAAAGCCCTTCAGGCCGCGTCGGAGCAGGATATCGATATCGCTCTGGTGGATCTGAAAATGCCGGGCCTGGACGGCGAGGCCACCCTCAAGGCTTTGAAAAAAGACCATAAGTGGATGGAAATCGTGATTCTGACCGGTCACGGCACCATTGACTCCGCGGTGGAAAGCATGCAGAGCGGGGCCTATGCCTATCTCCAGAAACCCTGCCGGCTGGAAGAGTTGATGGAAGTTTTGAAAGAGGCCTACAAGAAAAAAATCATAAACAAAAACAAAATTGCGGAAAAGCGCCTGAACGAGATGCTGAAACTTTCCCAGGCCACCTCTCCCCGGGAAATTCTGCGCCGGCTGAAAGAGATCGACGACGAGGCCTCGCCGGGCGAGTAGAAATCCGGTTCATCCGGGAAAGGGCCACCGCTCCGTAAAAAACAGGGATTTTCCGGTAAATCGATACCTGAAAAAACAGTCCCGGAATTGCTTTTACCATATTGATTGATACCTCTTTTTCTTTGCCCGCCAAGCCTGCCCCCATTTTTCCACCCCGATTATTGGAAAGAAGGCAAAACCGCCGGCAGCCGCCAGCAAAAGGTCGTCCGGGCGGAGGGAAGCGGTTCCGAACAGGTTATGCATAACCGGCGTATAGACAAAAACGGCCTGCAGCAAAAGAACCGTGCCTATGCCCGGGAAAATGGTCAGGTTGCTGAAAAGACCGATCTTGCGAATTGAATCCGTCAGCGACCGGCAGTTGAGCATATAAAATATCTGGAACAGAATGACAAAGGTCACGGCGGTGGTCTGGGCCACGGCCCGGGCCACCGGGACGGGCATATCGGCAGCCAGGCCGGCGGCATAGCGAAATTGAAATACAAAGATGGTTCCCGCGGTCATCAGCAGGGAGACCAGGATTACCCGGAAGGTCACGAAGGAATTAAAGAGGGGGGCATCGGGCCTTCGGGGAGGGCGCTTCATCACCCTGGCCTCTTTTGCCTCAAAGGCCAGGGGAAGGGCCAGGGCCACGGCCGCCACCAGGTTGATCCACAACAGTTGCGTGGGCAGCATGGGCAGCAGCAGCTTGCCGGTTTCCGGCTGAAACGGGAAAAACATGATGCCGTAAATGAGAATGAAGGCCAGTCCCAGGTTGGTGGGCAGCAGAAAGGCCAGGGATTTGATCAGGTTGTCGTACACCCGGCGGCCTTCCTCCACCGCAGCCCCGATACTGGCAAAGTTATCGTCAGCCAGCACAATATCGGCCGCCTCTTTGGACACCGAGGTGCCGGTGATGCCCATGGCCACTCCGATATTGGCCTGCTTCAGGGAAGGGGCATCATTTACGCCATCCCCCGTCATGGCCACGATCTGATTGTCCTGCTGCAGGCTTCTGACCAGCCGGAGCTTGTGCTCGGGGGCCACCCGGGCAAAAATATGGCTCTTCCGGACAGCCCGGGCAAGATCCTGATCGTCCATTTTTGCCAGTTCCCGGCCGGTAACAACCTCCCCTTCCGGTGAAAGTCCCAGGTCCATGCCGATGGAACGGGCGGTGGCCGGATGGTCACCGGTGATCATTTTTACCGTAATACCGGCCGCGTGGCAGGCGGCGACGGCGTCAAGAGCTTCGGTGCGGGGCGGATCAATCATGCCGATGAGGCCCACAAACTCCAGCCCGTCCAGGTCCTCATCCGCGGGAATTGCCGGTTTATTCGAGGATTGAAGTATTTTCCGGGCCACCGCCAGAATGCGCATACCGCTGCCGCCCATGATTTCCATCTGCCGGAAGACGGTTTCGGCTTCCCGGCGTTCTTCTTCTCCGCCCTGCCGGCAGCGTTTTATCACAACTTCGGGGGCGCCCTTGACAATAAGCCGGTACTCCCGGTGGCGGTGCAGGGTGGCCATGTACTGCCGTTCCGAATCAAAGGGGAGAACATCCGCCCGCACATATTCCTTGCGCAGGCCCTCCCCATCCATCCCCGCTTTGGCCGCGGCCACCAAAAGGGCGGCTTCGGTGGGGTCGCCGGTGATCGCAAAACCGTCCCCTTCGGGTTTCAGGCCGGAATCGTTGCACAGAGCCGCCTCCATCAGAAGGGTCCTGATATCCTCCGGCAGGGCTGTCAGGGTTCGGCCGTTTTCCTGAAAGGCCCCGCCGGTGTTATACCCCACGCCGGTCACCCCGATATCGTGCTTCGGGGTCCAGAGGGCGCGAACCGTCATCTCATTGCGGGTCAGGGTTCCGGTTTTATCCGAACAGATCACGGTGGTGCTGCCCAGGGTTTCCACTGCCGGCAGTTTCCGGATAATGGCCTGGCGGCGGGCCATACGTTGAACGCCAATGGCCAGGGCAATGGTCACCACCGCCGGCAGACCTTCCGGGATGGCCCCAACCGCCAGCGCAATGGCAAAAATCAAACTGTCTTTGAGGGCGGCCGTGAGCGGGACACCTTCGGCCGCGGCCCGAACGGTGCCGATGGCCATGATTGCCAGGGTGAGCACCAGGATCCCGATGGTGAGATATTGGCCGACGACCGCCAGCTTTTGCGTGAGCGGGGTTTCCAGGTCAGTGGTTTCGCTGAGCATCCCGGAAATTTTTCCCAGCTCGGTGTCCATGCCGGTGGCCACCACGATGCCGGTGCCGGTCCCGGTGACCGTCAAGGTTCCGCTGTAGACCAGACAGCTTCGGTCGCCAATGGCAGCCTCCGCCTCGACGGCCGCCACCGATTTCCGGGCCGGCAGGGATTCACCGGTCAGCGCGGCCTCTTCCACCGTCAGGTTTTTCTGCCACATCAAGCGCATGTCCGCCGGCACCCGGTCGCCTGCGGCCAGTTCCACCACATCTCCCGGAACAATATCCAAAACCGGCAGGGAGACCTTCTGTCCGTCCCGCAGGATGGTGGCCTTTTCCGGCACCATTTCAGTGAGGGCTTCGATGGCCCGGCCGGCCCGGAATTCCTGGACAAACCCGATAATACTGTT
Organism: uncultured Desulfobacterales bacterium; assembly: GCA_964632805.1. Classification (GTDB taxonomy): domain Bacteria; phylum Desulfobacterota; class Desulfobacteria; order Desulfobacterales; family Desulfosudaceae; genus CAZWCS01. Next base: position 4,588 of record CAZWCS010000126.1, on the reverse strand, counting down.
GATAATCACCACCGCCAGAACCACCAGGCCGTCGGTGACCTTGCCCAGCAACACGGCCAGAAGGCTGGAGGCGATAAGAACCCCGATCAGGGGATTGTTAATCTGCCGCCACAGGATAATCAGGGGGCCGTCCCGGCGTTTCCGTTGAAGGCGGTTGGCTCCGTATTTCTGGAATCGTTTTGCGGCTTCCGCCGAAGACAATCCCGTTTCCGAGCCGCCAAGCTCCTGAACGGCGGTTTCATAAGGGACAGCGTGCCAGTTGACCGGTTTCATCAAATATTTCCCCTGATATCAGCCAACGCCGTCCGGACGTACATTCACCTGGGCGGTCAAATGCAGTTTTTCGATTTTGGAAAGCAGGGTGGGCCGGGCCAGCCCCAGGAGTTTGGCCGCCTGGCTGCGGTTGTTGTTGGTCAATTGCAGGGCTTCGCTGATGACAATGCTGCCGAAGGTATCCATTAAAAAATTAAATTTGTCCTGATATTCCCCGGCCAGCAGAACTGCCTTGACCCATTTGCGGGCGGCGCTGTCCATCAGGGAGTGGTCTTCGGCCGGCTGGGATTCTTTCGCCTCGGCGATGGCGTAGGAAATGTCCTCGGGACGGATGGGATAACCGCTGCTGAAAATCAGGGCCTTCTTGATGGTGTTGCTCAGTTCCCGGACATTGCCCGGCCAGTGATTTTCCCGGATAATCGCCCGGGCGGCTTCGGTCATGCCGGGATTGTCAATGCCCATTTCCCGGGAAAAAAAGGACAGGAAATAGTCACACAGCAGGGGAATATCCTCCCGGCGATCCCGCAGGGGCGGCAGGGTTACGGTAACCACTTTTAACCGGTAATAGAGGTCTTCCCGGAACTGGCCGGCCGCGATGGCCTTTTCCAGATCGCGATTGGTGGCGGCCAGAATCCGCACATCCACGGAAAGGGTCTGATTGCCTCCCAGCCGTTCAATACTTTTCTCCTGCAAAAGGCGAAGGATTTTGGCTTGTATGGAAAGGGGCATATCCCCGATCTCATCGAGAAAGACGGTTCCCCCGTTGGCCTGCTCGATTTTGCCCACCCGCCGGTTGGTGGCCCCGGTAAAGGCGCCCCGTTCATAGCCGAACAACTCGCTTTCCAGCAGGGTTTCCGGCAGGGCCACGCAATTAATCACGAGGAAGGGTTTGCCCGCCCGCAGGCTGTGTTGATACAGGGCCCGGGCCACCAGTTCCTTGCCGGTTCCCGATTCCCCGCGAATCAGCACCGTGGCATCGGTCTGCGCCACCCGGCCGATGGACTTGTATACTTCCTGCATGACCGGGCTGCGGCCGATCAGCACGTTGCCGGAGAGATCCGCCGGCTCGCCGCCCAGGGTGACTTTGGAACGCATGAGCCGCCCGGCCTCCAGCGCCTGCTTTATCAACTCCAGCACCGCGGAAATATCAAACGGTTTGAGGATATAGTCAAAGGCCCCCAGCTTGGTGGCCTCGATGGCGGTATCGGTAGTGCCGTAGGCCGTCATGACAATAACCGGCAGGGTAGTCGCAGACCGGCGGATCTGGGCAAAGGCTTCCAGCCCGCTGATTCCCGGAAGTTTGACATCCATAACCACCAGGTCGGGATTCTTTTCCTCGACTGCGGCGACCCCCGCTTCGCCGCTGGGTGCGGTGCGGACGGTATACCCTTCTTCTGTCAGGAGTTTGGAGAAACTGTTGCGCAGTTGATCATCGTCATCAACGATTAAGACCTCACTCATTCGCTCACCTCCTCCAGGCCGGGCAGCATAATGGTAAAGGTGGTGCCCCGGCCCTCTGCGGACGTTAATTCCAGCGTACCGCCGTGCTCTTCAATAATTTTGACCGCGATGTACAACCCCAGCCCCGTGCCGTCGGCCTTGGTGGTTTCAAAGGGTTGCAGGACTTTCTCCCGCACCTCCTGCGACATGCCGGGGCCGTTGTCGGCTACCGTTATCATCACCGCCTGGCCGATATTTTCCGCCAGCATTTCTTTTATTTCCACCTCAATACGGCCACCGTTTTCCATGGCATCGCAGGCGTTGACAAACAGGTTGACAAAAACCTCTTTCAGCAGTTCCGGGTCCGCCTCCACCTGGAGATCGCCGGTCTCTTCGTGCCGGGTAACCGTGATATTATAAAGATCCAGGCGATAGGACAAAAGCTCCAGAGTCATATCCATTACCCGGGAGACGCTGATGACCTGCTTGCGAAGTTTGTGCGGCCGGGAAAACTCGAGGAAATTCTGCACGATATGATCCAGGCGCTGCATTTCATCCAGGATAACCGCAAAATCCTCTTCCTGTGTCTGCGTCAGGTCCAGATTGCGCTGCAGGGAAAACAGGCGCATATTAATCGAGGTCATGGGATTGCGGATGCTGTGGGCCACCACCGGGGCCAGCTTGCCCACCAGAGCCATTTTTTCCGAATGCAGCAGCATCTCCTTGCTTTGCTGCAGCTCGTCCCGGGTGCGGTCCCGATCATCCAGCAGGCCGTAGACACTTTCCCGCAGTTCTGTAATGGCGTCGCCGGTGCCGGGCGCGGCTTCCGTAATCCGGGTTTTGCGGGAGAGCTGCCGAATGGGCATAATGACGTTGCTGAACAACCGGAATACCAGCCAGGCCGCCACCAGAAACTGGGCCACCACCAGCCCCACGGTAACCAGCAGAACCTGCCGCAGGGCGGCCCGGCTTTCGGCCTTCATGGCCTGTATGACCTGCTCGTTCATCCGGCGATAATCCCGGCACAGATCATTTAACTGAAAAAATTTTTTCCGCACCTGCCAGTGGCGGTCCGCTCCTTCTTGCCGCTTTTCGGCCTGGTACAAAGCGATAACTTCATCTTTACTGGCAATATATTCCTTGTAGGCCTGGTTGATTTTGTGCAGTAATCGCATTTGCCCGGCATTCTGGGGGATAGTCAGGGCCTCTTCCAGAAACTGCTGAAAATGTTTCCGGTGATCCATTAATTCTTTCAGCCATTTGTTGTCCTGGTCCAGAAAATAATAGGTGACAAAGCCCTTTTGGTTGGCCAGGGCGGTCTCCATGATCCGGGAGGCCTGCAACAGTTCCAGCCCCTGGCCGGTGACCTGCTTGAGCATGCCGTCAAAACGGCCGGAAAACCAGATAGTGGTAATCCCCATACTGGCCGTAATTAAAAACAGAAGCACAATGTGGGTAAAAATTCGTGTAGCCAGACCGGGCGATTTTGTTCGGTTTTCCGTCATGCTGTTTCTCTAATGGTTTGGTGGCTGTCGATGATCATTATTGATCGGTTTCCGCCAATAAAGATTTTTTTGTAAATTTTTTCCCTATTTTACGTTACCGGTGGATTTTTAGAACCCTTTTTCGTAAATTTATTTGGAAATGCAAATAAAATGCCATATTTTCTCTGGGACCCGATTGTAAACCGTTTTCTTTGCGGTATAAAATTTCGATTTCGGTCAGGGGTCTTTACTGGTGATCTGCTGAATCCGCATCAGCGGATCATAGGTGAAGGTTTTGGTGGTTCCCCCCGGCAGGGTCATGGCGGCCGGCCGGTTCCAGGTGTAGTCGCCGATGGTGATGAACCCGGCATTGGGTATCTGCATTCAATTTATCTGATTTTCCGGCCAGAATCTTTGATACGCCTATTTTTTGGGTCCAGATGATTTTTTGAATTGACTATCACTTTTTAATGACCAATAATATTAAAAAAATAGAATAAACTATTTTATTTAATATTTTTAGGTGACATCATGGCCATTGGCGATAAAATTCTTTCCTTGAGAAAAGACAAGAGATGGAGCCAGCAGCAACTGGCAAAGGAGATTGGAACAAGCGGGCCTATCATCGGCCGATACGAACGTGGCGAGATGATGCCTTCGGTTGAGGTTGCTAAAAAACTGGCAAGTGTCTTTCGGGTAACACTGGATTACCTGGTTGACGATACCGGCGATCTGGCCGATATTAAAGACAGGGCCATCCTGGACAGGCTACTGGCCATAGAAAAACTCGAGGGCGAAGACAAAAAAACGATTGTCCACGTCATCGACAGCCTGTTAAGGGACGCCAAGGCAAGAAAAACTTACTCCGTTCAGCAATAAGGAGGATTGCATATGGGACAGATTCAATACATTTCTGATGAACAGAACAATGTCACCGGCGTGATCGTACCGATTGATCTCTGGCAGGAACTTCAATCAGAAAAAGAGACTGCCTATCTCCTTAAAAGCGAGACCATGAAAAAACGACTACTGGAAGCCAGGAACCGCAAGGAGAATATCCCTTTTGACGACGCCTGCAAAAAGCTTGGTATTTGATCCCGCCGGATTTGAAGACCTGTCTTGGTGGATTGAAAAAGACCGCAAAAAGGCCCTTCGCGTCATCAAGCTGATCAAGGAGGTTCAGTGCGATCCGTTTCACGGTACCGGCAAACCCGAACCGTTAAAACATGAACTCTCCGGCTGCTGGTCACGACGGATCGACCAGGAACACCGGCTTGTCTATGAAGTCAAAAATGACACCATAAGAATACTGGCCTGCCGTTATCATTATTAAATTGCGGTAGGTCTCCGTGCTCGGGCTTCGCCCCGCCATACTGCCGGCGGGGCTGCGC
>CAZWCS010000125.1:0-11290 GCA_964632805.1 uncultured Desulfobacterales bacterium | reverse complement strand
ATCTCACCGACAGACCATTGCAATCACGCATAAAGATGATGGCAGACGAATAACTTCTGCTTCTCAGACGCCAATACCTGAAAATAATCCCCAAATTATAATAGTCGGGGGCTCGCTTAGTTATGGTTATGGTCTCTCGGACGAGGAAACATGGCCCTGGCTTCTCCAAAGAAAACTTTCGTCTTATAAGGTATTGAACTACAGTACTCCTGGTTATGGGACATATCAGGCTCTTTTAATGCTGGAAAGAGTTCTACCAAAATTGTCCTCTCCAAAAATTGTAATCTACGGCTTCCTGGAACATCATCTGGTTCGTAATGTGGCTCCCCCGTCATGGATGGCATTGCTCAACAGAGACCGCAGGAAAACGGTTTGTATCCCCTATGTCGATGTTGATCAGGACGGCAATATAATTCGGCACCCTCCCGTATCATCATGTCCCTGGCCTTTAAGTAAATCTTTGGCTATTGTAAAATTTGCCGAGATCATGTTTTGGACTAATTTTCAAGGCCGGGAGTATTTCCAAGAGATGGATATTGCCTGGCAACATATAATGGTAGAGATGAGGGACCTTTGCGCCCGTTATGAGTGCCGGCTAATAGTGGCCGTTTTACACATAGCACATCAAACCGAAAAAAATTTTTATACAGATTTTTTAGCTCTTCACAATATCAAAGGTATAGATTGCGATTTACCTTCCTCAGAAGCGCTGAAGCTGGAAAAAGACCCGAACCATCCGAATCACAAGGCCAACGAAATTTGGGCGCACATCATCGGTAAAACTATTGTCAACCGGAATTTTTCGGGATATCGTTCATATCAGCAATCACAAACGCCACATCAATGACATTTCGAATAATCAAACGACTGCTCCTTTTTCTTTTCGTATCCCTGTTGGCCGTTTTTTTCCATCATACGATTACGCCAAGAATGGGTTTTATTCATCTCTCCCATGATACTTTTGGTCTTCAGGATTACGCCTATCATATTATCCTGACCGAACACCTGTTGGTAAAAAGGCAGGTCAATATTTATGATCCGGATACACAAATGAAGGTCCTGTCTTCATATATGAATTCGGCTATAAACGTGGCCATGCCGGTTGGGGCTACGCCAGTGGCCTTTTTTTTATGGATACCGTTTGCGATTATCTCGCATTACCACCTCTCTCTTTCCTATACGGTATGGATGATGGTTTCGTTTCTGATTTTAGCGGTTTCGCTGTGGAAAATTTTTCGCTGGCAGTTTTCTTCGGGAGAACCGCAATATGCTCCGCTGCTTTTCATTTTCCTGTCTTTTTTTTCCGTTGTCGGTTTTGTAACCATAATACTGGGGCAGACCTCCATTCTGGCGGCAGGCTTGATATCATTGCTCATTTATTATCTTCATAACAATCGAACAAGCGACGATTATAAACAACGGGTTCTGATATCAGTGCTGGCCGTATTCGTTGCCCTGAAACCAAACTACATGATTATTGGTTTTGGTTTACTGCTGATTTATAAAAAAGGATGGGAATTTATTTTGGCACTGGGCATATTGCTGCTGCTGCTGCTGGCGATGACCCCTTTGTTAACGATAGATTGGCCCGGTTCTTACCTCAAAAGTGTGCAGATGTATTTATCCGGTAATTTTCCCGCATTTTACGGGTGGTCTGTTGCTTCGGAAACGATAAGCACTTTTGCGGGAACCTTTGGAAGCACTTTCGGAAGACGGAATGCCAATTGTATTTCATTATTTATCCTGGTTCTGAGCTGGTTATGGATTGCCTGGTCGATCCTGCGATTTTCTGTCCCCGGTCTTTCCGGGTTTACATTAAATCAGCTGCAATGTCTGATTCTGCTCATTGCCGGCTGCCTTCTTTTCTCTACCCATTCGGGAGCCTATGAGGATTTGTTGCTAACTCCCGTTTTTGTGGCGGTCGGCCTGTCCGGTCGAGCGCCGCGGCTGAAAAGCCGGGGCAGTATTTTTATTTGTTTTTGTCTGGTTTTTATTATGTCTTTTTATGTTTTTTTTCAGACAGAATGGAACGGGCTCATTTTTGTTTTAAAAACGGTAGTGCTTGTTTTAATGATGGTTTTTGCCGGGGGGAATGACAGGCCCACATATCAAGAAAATGCAGATCCTTCATAAAATATAAACCGACCGTATTTCCTGCTCCAGCGTCTTACGTATCTTCCGATGGATCAATACCGCACTTTTGCCTTTTCACAAATTTGTTAACAGGATTGCTGCAGTCCTGAAAAGGGAACAATAGAAGGATTTGTTTTTTTATGCAGAAATACCTTGCCGTTTCAATAAAAGGGGTTTTGGCGCTCAGTGACCAATGCGGCTGCGCCGGGTATTCGGTGGGCTATGCCTTTGGAGGACTGTCCGGTCTGGACTGAATCGGCAGATGTGTCTCTTCCTCAATATCATCAATCAGATCCGGATACAGTTCCCGGGCGCAGTCCGGGCAGATGGTGTGGGTAAAGTCGGCTTCCGTGTGTTCGTGAATATAGCTTTCCAGAGAATTCCATTTTCCGGCTTCGTCCCGGATTCGTTTGCACCAGGCGCAGATCGGAAGATAACCGCTGAGTACTTTGGACAAGATTTTCCCCAGTTCTGTTTTCAGGCGTTTCTGCTCCTCCATGGCGGCTTTCCATTCGGTCAGGTCGTGCAAAGAAGCGATAATTTTGCTGGTATGTGGAATCAGGGTCAGGGCCAGCCGAATATCCCGTTCTTTTCCGTCTTTTTTCCGCAACCTGACTTCCACAAAGTTGTAGCGGTAAAACTTTCCTTTTTTAATGTGGTAATAATATACACTGGCCTTGCGTTTCTGGCCGTTGGGCAGCAGGTCGAACAGGGTACGGGCATTTTCCAGTTCGTCCTTGCGAAAACCGGTCAGGGCTTCACATTCCACATTGGCCAGATCGATCACAGCATCATCTCCCAGAATGAACAGCGCTGTTCTGGCTGTCTGGAAAAGGGTTTCGTACCATTTCCGGTTTTCCTCGGCCCGCTGCCGGGCGCTGGCAATCCCTTGACTGAGCAGAATACTCACTGCGGCCACCAGGAAAAATATGATAATCCGCATGAGATTGTTGACATAGGTTTCCGCGCCGCGGAACAGGGTATGACTGCCCAACAGTATTCCGGACAGGAGGATAACCACCACCAGGCCGCGCTTTTTCCACCAGATGCAGGCCAGAACAATGGGAATATAAAAAAAATGGGTGAAAATTGTGCCGGTGCCCAGAACATGATGATAATAAAAGGTCACGTAGGCCGAGACAGCGACCAGCAGAAACATGACCAGAAATTTGTAAGTCCGGGACAGTTCAAACAGGGAGACAATCATAACAGCCTCCTTTCCGGTCGGGCCGGAAGTGTCCGACCGACCTATTGCAGAAAAGGTGAGCGGAGGGCAAGCCCCACACCATAGCGGCGGCGGCCGTCCGGGGAGAGATCAGGGAAGAGGTCCGGGGAGATATCCGGGGAGAGATCCGGGGACAGCGCCCGGCACCAGATCACTTCCGCCCGGCAGACAACCGGCATGGTCAGATCATGCGCTTTGCTTTCTTCCCGGATTTTGATACGCACCAGGGAATTGGGCGCCAGCGCCCGGAAGGACTCAAAATAGATGCCGCCGGGGCTGTGATTTCGCATAATTCCTTTATGGGAAAACGCGGAGCCCTCTTCCCGGAAAACAATCTCCGTCTGCGTATAGGTCCGGGCGTGCGCCCTGCGGGTATGTTTCAGGACCTTCTGCTTATGCGTTGGGGTAACCGGCTTTCTGATAATCCGGGGGAAAACCCCCTCTGATCGGGGCCAGGCCGCAGGGATAAAGTCACCCTTTTGCGTTGCGAGTTGTTCGGCGTCACGTATCACAGCATCCTCCTTTCCGAAAACAAAATTCCGGTTCCATGAAAAACAATTATTACGACGGCTGGTCGGTTAACAAGCGGGCCATCTCAAAAAACAGGTCCTGTTCCCGGACCAGGCCCACCACCACTTCATCCTGTACCACCACCAGGCGACGAACATGATTCTTGACCATTTTATAGGCGGCTTCCATGATGGTGGCGTCACCGCGGATAAACATAGGCACCGGCGACATGATATCTTTGATCCGGGTGGCGGCCTTCTGTTTGACCTCGCTGGAGAACATGCCTTCCCAGAAAATGGGGGAGTATTGGATGGTGTCCGCCAGGGAGGGTTTGGGAGCACTGAGATAATCCGGCAGAATCAACTCCAGCAGATCGGTAATGGCCAGCACCCCCCGGGCCTCATTGTGGTTGTCCACCACCAGCACGGACCGGTGGCCGGTTTCCATGATGCGGGAAGTAGACAGCTTGCTGTTGAATGATTCCCGCAGTTCGGCAATGGCCTGCCGCACCGTGCATTCGCCGTCCAGCAGGGTATATTCGTCCACCGGGATCATGATACCCATGACGGTTTTTTCTTTCGCCTCCTGACGAATTCCCCTGCGGTAAAAAGCCTCCTCGATTTTCCCTGTGAGAACATTGATGTCGCAGGGTTTGGACAGATAATCCAGGGCGCCTTCATAACGGGCCTGCTGCGCCGAGGACAGCTCACCGTGCCCGGTCAGCATAATCACGGGGGTGTCGGGACAGGCCTCTTTGATCCGCCGCAGGGTTTCATGACCGTCCATATCGGGCATCTTGATATCCAGTACCACCACATCGGGATTTTCGGCCATTTTTGCGATCGCGGCCCGGCCGCTGTCCGCCATGATGGTTTCAAATCCCCGGCGGGTTAACAGTTTATCGGTGGTCGCCCGGAACTGGGCTTCGTCGTCCACCATCAACACCTTAATCTTTTTGTTCATCGTATCCCCCAATCATTGATTACGGTCTTTATCCTTCGCCTTTACCCGGTTTGCAGGGCCGCCAGCAGCGAACCGAAAAGCAGAAACAGAATTGTCAGGGACAGGCCCAGCACCAGCAAGGCCCGTCCGGGCCGCAAGCCGCAGGCGCCGGTCAGCCCGGTATAAATCAGCCACCATTTCCAGGGTTCGGTCAACCAGAACGAAAACGGTACCCAGGAAAACCACAGGGTAATTCCCGAAGAAAAGGCATATACACCGAAGAGGCGCTTGCCGGAGATATCTTTTCCCGGGAGCAGGAGCACAAGGATATACCCCAGCACCGCCGCCAGGCCGGTCATGCCCACGGCGTTGACCAACAACACGGCAAACAGCATCGGGCGGTCGAGGCAACCGCCGGCCAGCAGTCCGGCCGCGGCATAAAACAGACTGGAGACCAGCAGAAAAACCGCCGGTTGCCGAAACGTCGCCTCCCGGTCCCGCCAATCGGCGAAAAACGCGGCCGGTGCGAACAGCATCCTTACCGCCGCAGGACCATAAAATCCCCGGGTTGGCTGTATTTTTGCCTGGGAAGGGACTTCCATCATCGCTCTCTTTCTTTCCAAACGCGTATGCTTACCATATATGCAGCTTCTGTAAGGCCCCGGCCAGCAGCAGGGCCAGCGTCAGCACGAAAAAGACCCGGCGCTCCAGGCGACTGGAAAAATGGAGTTTGCCGTTTTCGTAAACAAACCAGCGATCCTTTTTGTCTGCCGGCGGCCCGGTTCCGTTCCCCATTTTTTTCATATTTTTTCCCTTACGTTGTTCTAAAATCCCGGCAGGTCGATAAATCCCCGGAAACACCAGTAGACGCCCGTCATCAGCAGAAGAATGATGTTGGCAAAAAACCAGATGGGAACGCCCACCCGCAGGTAATCTTTGGGCTCCAGGTAACCGCTGGCATACACAATGGCATTGGGCGGGGTGCCGATAATCAGGCAATAGGCAAAGGAAGAGGCGATAGCCGTGGACATGGCAATAAAGGGCAAATAGGTGGTTCCCGGATGGACCAGCCCGGCCATGTTGAGGGTAATCGGCCCCACCGAAGCGGCCGCCGGCCCGTCCGCCATGAGATTGGTCAACACGGCCGTCAGACCGTTGGAAACGGCCAGCAGGGGCATGCCGGAATCGATTCCCAGCGGGGCCATGGTTTCAATAACCGTCCGGGCCAGCCAGTAGGCGGCTCCAGTACTGTCCAGCACCCGGCCGAAAATAATCGCGCCCGCATACAGCCAGACCACGCCCCAGTCCACTCTTTCCTGATAATCCCGCCAGTTGACCACCCCGGCCATGAGATAGGCCACGGCCCCGGCCACGGCGATCATGCCGATGCCCAGGCGAACCGGATAAATTCCCATATTATAAAAGGACTTTTCCGTAAACCAGCCGAAAACCATGACCACAAAAATAATAATGGCCCAGATCTGCTGCCGGCTCCATCCCCCCATTTTACCGATCTCATTTTTCAGATGTGCCATGGCCGGGGCCAGATCCCGGACCCGGGGTTTGAACCGGGAGTTGACCAGCAGCCAGCAAATCGGGATCATGATCAGGATAAACGGAAAGCAGTAGGTCACCCACTGAAAATAGCCGATGTCCAGGCCGAACATGTCGTTCAGATAGTTCATCATGATAACGTTGCGGGCTCCGCCGGAAGGCGCCCCCGGCCCGCCGATATTGCAGGCCATGGCAATGGCGATCATCAGCATCTTGGCCAGCTCCGGATCTTCCGGCGTCTCCCGGGTGAGGCTGTTCTGATACAAGAGAATGCCGATGGGCAGAAACATGGCCGCCAGGGCGTGATCGGAGATGAACGCCGCCAGCGGGCTGATGATGACAAAAAAGATGAGGGTGATCCATTTCACATTGGGCTTGGCCAGTTTGCGGAAAATCAGCAGGCAGACCCGCTTGTCCACGCCCGTTTTGACAAAGGCGGCGGCGAACATGAGACTGCCCATGATAAACCAGCAGGCGTCGCTCCAGTAGAGCATGGGCACCTCTTCCCGGGAAAGCACGCCGGTGAACACCAGCAACAGGCCGATGCAGAAAGCCACCCCGGGCAGGGGAATACATTCGGTAAAAAAGCAGAGAACCACAAAAACCGTCATGGCCAGGGCTACCTTGATCCGCCAGGCGCCTTTATCGGCCAGCTCTTTCCGGGTACCGGACAGATCTTCATAGGTCAGCTTGTTTTTGCGCAGATCCAGCGCTCCCTCCATAATTTGCAGAAAACGGCCGGCCTCCACCCGGTTTTCGATAAACTCCCGGGCTTTTTCAAAATTGGCCCCTGTGGCCGGCAGGTCATATTTCTGGCACCATTTCAGGTTTCGCTTGAGGTAACGCTCCTTGCTGAGCGCGCCCATGCACATATTCTGTTCCATGATCCGGGCGGCCAAAAGCTGCCATTGCTCGACATTCCCGGAATCTCCGCCAAAAAGGGTTTCCGTGATATAATCGGTTACGACCCGTGTGCCCAGTTGATATTCCATACCCACATCTTTCATACCGCTGGAAGCCGGCAGCATGAGCACCAGGGCGCAGAGGGCGACCGGAAAAATAAATATTTTCCAGTCCACATATTTGTCGTATCCGGTGACTTGGGATTTTTCTTTTCGGCCAGCCATACCGCCTCCTTATCGCTGTTTGCGTCCAAAACCGTTTCCGCCCGGCGGGCAAACTCGCCCACCAGCACCCGGGCCGCAACCGGTCAGTCGCCGGTCTGGTCTTTTTTGTCAAAGACGGCCAGGGGATGACTGATAATCCGTTCCACCCGGACCTTGTTGATCTTTTCCTCAGTGGCCTGCTTTTTGAAATAGGCTTCCCGTACCTTGGCCAGCATATCGTTGATGTCACAAGGCTTGACCAGATAATCGAAGGCGCCCAGACGCATGCCGTCCACCGCCGAATCCACGGAAGCATGCCCGGTCAGCATGATTACCTCCACCAGGGGATACTTGTGCTTGATTTTCCGCAACACCTCAATGCCGTCCATTTCCGGCATTTTCACATCCAGCACCACCACATCGATCCGCTTGTCATCCAGAATCCGCAGCGCCGTCCGGCCGTTGGCGGCGATATAGGTGGTTACCTCCCGGTTTTCCAGCAACTGACTGGTGGTGGACAAAAACCGCTCTTCATCGTCCACCAGCAGCAAATTCAAATTTTTCATTGCGCGCGCCTCCTTGTTGTTCTTCTCCCGGTTGCTTCCGGAACATTTTTATTCTTTTTTGCCGGCGTACCGGATTATTCCTGTTGTTTAACCGGCAGCGGCAGATAAATGGTAAATTCCGCCCCTGCGCCCGGCTCGCTGCTGACGGCGATCTTGCCGCCCAGCCGCTCTATAATTCCATAACAGGTGGAAAGCCCCAGCCCTGTCCCCTTGCCCACCGGCTTGGTGGAAAAAAACGGCACAAATATCTTTTCCAGGGCCTCCGGCGCAATGCCACAGCCGTTATCCGTCACCGCCAGCACGGCGAATCCGTCAGACACATCCGAAGAAATCCGTATCTCTCCGTCGGGATTGTCGTTAACGGCGTACAGGGCATTGTTAAGCAGATTCACCAGTACCTGCTGCAGCAGGTCGGGATCCGTGGAGACAGCGGGCATATCTTCGGCCACATCCTGATGAATGGCCACCCCCTGCAACTGGGCCTGGTTTTCGATCATGCGTACCGATTCCGCAATCAGGGAAGCCATGTCCACCGGTCGAAGGTGCAAATCGGATTTCCGGGAAAATCGCAGCAGACCATGGGTGATCTCCCGGCAGCGATTGATCTGCAACCCGATCTGATGCACCGAATCCCGGACAATCGCCAGCGCTTCGGCGTTGGGCGGATGCTCCGCGCCGTCACTGTCTCCGAGGACGTCATTAATCATGGTATATTCACCGGACATGATCTGCAGCGGGTTGTTGATTTCATGGGCCATGCCGGCACTCATCTCCCCGATTTCGGCCAGCTTGCCGGCCATAATCAACTGGCTGCCCATTTCCCGTTTTTCTACCTCCGCCATGGTCAGGCGGTTGGCCAGAGTGGTGGCCAGCAGAAAGGCGATCAGAACCACCCCCGCCCCGCCGGCCACAACCAGTACCGCCGCCACGGCAATGGCCTGGATCAGGGGCTGGAAGGCATCCAGGCAGCGCTGCCGGACCATCAAGCGCCAGCCGGTAATATCCAGATAGTCGGCGGCATAGAGATAGTATTTGCCGCCCGGGGTTTCCGCTAAAAAGGAGATGACGCCGCGGGTATCGTTGCGGTAGGTGGCCTGATCGGGATCTGCGGTCATCAACTGCCCGCCGGAGCGCCGCCGGGTCTGGAAGACCCCATCCCTGTTGATCAGGTACGCCTCCCCGGTTTCTCCGATGCGGATATTTTCCACCAGTTCATTAAAAAAACAGGTGTCAATGGTGGCCCGCAGATACCAGGGCTCGGCGGCCCGGCCGCCCTGGACGGCAATAATAAAATGGGGGGCCCGGCGGTAGCCCAGAAACACATCCGAGATATACACCGGCTGTTTTTGCACCGCCACAAACCAGGGCGCGTCGGCGTAATTTTTTCCCGCCAGATCATACGGGCCGCAATAGGCCAGGTGATTGCCCCGGTGATCAAATACGCCCAGATCAAAAAAGGCCTCCGATTTTTCATGCAGCCGCTGGAAAACCGCGGCCAGAACCCGATTATCGCTGACACTGTCCAGGTGATGGGCGGCCGTGACATACTGCAGATCCTCCACCCGTTCGGACAGGAACTGCTCGATCAGGCGCCGGTGATCGGCCGCGGTGCCCATCAGTTCCGCCTCCACCCGCTCATACAGATTGACCGCAAAATAGTACACCAGGGTGCCGCAGATCAGCATGAGGATCACAAAGGGAAGCAGCAGCACCCGGACCAGGATGGTCCGGCGCAGACGGCTGAAATCCCCGGTTGTAATTTGTTTGGTGTTATCCGCAGACGACATTCCGTTTCTCCCGTTTTCCGGTTGCGTCCAACCGGTCAGATATCAGCGTTTGCTGTTTGCAAAATAAGGGATAAAACCATATTTTTACCCTGATACCCCAAAGCCGACCGCCAATCGCTCCTCCGGAAATCGGTGATTTCCGGAGGGACACGGGTTAAAACCCGATCCAGCGCCAGTACCCCAGAAACGCCCAGCCCCAGAGCACCAGCCAGGACAGCAGCAGCGTACACCCGCCGTAAATAAAGAAATCCTTCATGGTTACCAGCTGCTCCCCGGTTTCCGGGTCCCGGGCCATGCTGTAGGCAATGGCGTTGTTGGGGGTGCCGATAATCATGACATGGGCAAAAGAGGAGGAAAACGCCGTAGCCAGCCCCACCATCCAGGGATGGGTGCCGGACAGTTTGGCCATGGGCACCGTAATGGGGCCGATGGCGGCCACGGTGGCCCCGTCGCTCATGAAATTGGTCAAAATGCCCGTAAACAGGCTGGAGGAAAAGGCCAGTCCGGTTCCCGCCCGCAGGGCTTCCGGAAGCACGCCCACAAAACTGTCGGCCATCCAGAGGGCGGCGCCGGTGGCCGCCAGCCCGGCCCCCATGGCACAGGCACTGGCATAGAGGGCGACCACGTCCCAGTGAATTTCGTTGATGTCCCGCCAGCGCAACACCCCGAAAACATTCAGGGCCACCAGAGCCAGCAGAACCGGACCGCCCATGCCGAAGCGGCTGGAAAGCGTGATCCACATCAGCACCAGTCCGGCCAGGACAATAGCGGTGACATACTCGTCCCGGGTCATTTTGCCGATCTTGTCGGTTTCGCTTTTGATCTCCGCCTTGAGATCAAAATTTTTGATTTGGATTTTGCCCCGGAAGGTCAGGTAGAAAAAGGCCGCGATAACCAGGGCCATAACCGGCACAAAGGGCATGCCGTACATCATCCACTGGCCGAAAGAAGGTGCCAGATCATAATCGGAAAGAATGCCCAGCATGACCGCATTGCGACCGCCGGCGGCCGGCGATCCCGGGCCGCCGATGTTGGCCGTGAAGCAGACCATGAGGATCATGAAGACCACCAGGTGACGATCGCTTTTCACTCCGGCCGAACGGATCATGCCCAGGTAGCCCATCATCAGCACCGGAATAATAAAGGCCACCAGGGCGTGTTCCGACAAAAAGGAGGCCGTCACCGCCAGGAGGGGGCAGAAAATGAAGGCCATCTTCCAGAGCTTGTTGCTGGTGCCCAGCAGCAGCGCGCCGATGCGCTTGTCCAGGCCGGTTTTCATCACCGCCCCGGCCATGGCCAGTACCCCGAAAATAAAGATAACCGCGTCCTTGGCATAGGCTTTGGCAATATCGTTGGGCTCCAGCACCCCGAAAAAATACATCAGCACCCCCACCAGCAGGGCGGTAATGCCCACGGGAACGGCCCCGGTGGCCCAGAACAGGGCCGCCACCACCAGCACCCCGATCA
>CAZWCS010000124.1:0-11708 GCA_964632805.1 uncultured Desulfobacterales bacterium | reverse complement strand
GCTTCACCAGGAGACCTTCCGGCTCCCGCAAAAAATTCGACGATTTTAAAATCCAACTCGTCATCGATATCCCAGGCCCGGGTGACCGGGATCTCTACAATTTCCATGTCGGCCAGGGACCAGTGCGCGTACCTCTGCAATGCCTCGCGACGGATCGCGTATACGGCAGGCGACAATCCGAAAACAACAGGGGCCTGCTGGCGGTTATGCACTGGCTGGGCCGGGGGTTTTACAATCCGGTACCCGGAGTTCGTCTTTTCCACCATATTGAAATAGGGATTCCGGTTGGGTTTAAACGCCGTAACAACAACCTCTGCTCCCGTCACATGCAGGGCTTGAATACATTTGGAAATATCCCGTGATTGCCGCAACGGAACACACAGATCGAGATCCACCAGAATATCTACCCGGCGCTGTTGAGCAGCCTCCCATTCATTTACAATGTGTCTCATAACATCCCATTTTGGTGTTGTGCTTTGCGCCAGCTCAGCAGGCCGAAGCGACGGCACCTGACCACCGTATTCCCGACTGATTTCCGCAATTTCAGGGTCATCGGTTGAGACCACCAGCGCGTCTATTTCCGGACAGTTGAGACCGCTCTCAATGGCAATTCCGATTAAATGCCGGTCAAACAGTTTTCGTAATGCCTTTTTGGGAACACCTTTTGATCCACCTCGCGCACAGACAGTAGCCAGAATCATGTGTTTGCCTGAAAATCCGAAAGGGTTATGGTTTTTTGTGTTTCGGCCGCTGTTTTTATGGCCAGAGCCAACCGCAGCGAGTCAGCGCCCTCCTGCGCAGTAACTATCGGCTCTTCATCGCCGGCAATGCATCGTATTACATGATCCAATTCACGTCGAAAACGGGTATCGCGATCTTCCGTCTCCCAGCTAATCTTATCCAGCGTCCTGTTTTGGGTTCCGGAAACCCAGGCGAATTGAGAACAATAATCCCAGTGGATAACGGCATCCGCGCATACTACCTGGCAGTTTCTGCTCAACGTCCGCTGAAGGCAGTCAAGGTGAACGGAGCCCATCGCGCCTGATTGAAACTCCAACAGTGCCAATGCGATGCTTTCCGTGTCCATTTTCAAACCGATATTTCCGGTAAGCCCCGTCACTCTTTTAACAGGCCCCAGTAGCCACCGCGCATAATCCAGTTCGTGACTCAGCTCCAGCAAAACGCCACCACCCAGTTCTTTCCGGGCAGTTATGCTTTCAACATAGTTCTGCCCGGGGCGCCAATCCGGAAGATACTGCCCGACCTGGATGCGCACGGCCAGCGGCCTGCCGAATCTGTTGCCGTCAAGCCATTGTTTGACTCGTTTCAGCCCGCTATCAAATCGCAGATCATATCCGATCCAGACCAGGGTCCGACTTTTTTTAACTTTATCCAGGAATACCTTTACACCATGCCAGCTATTGCTAAGCGGTTTTTCAATAAAAACATGGCACAGGCTATCGATGGCGCGAGTCGCCAGTTCCAGATGGAAAGGCGATGGTCTGCACACCATAAGCAAATCCCCGGGGCCGGTAACGGCTTTTTCCATCTGATCATAAACAGGAATTTCGGGGAATTCACTAACTGCTTTGATTGCACGCCTCAGAAACGCCATGTTCTTAAAGCCCATTGCACGAAAATTCGCAGCATGCCGTTTTCCAATGGAACCAGCACCGGCAATAATAATTCTCAAGGTGATATCCCCTGGTGGATCATTTCGCCGATACCAGCGGCAAGATCACGGCATTCTAACGACCTGTTACGAAGGCGACGTCTCAGATCTTCCCCTTCGTCCATTACGGATCGCACTCTTTCCGTAATTTTACCTATGACGGGTCTCAGCCAGGTCGGATCAAATGTTTCACCCATCAGCGGTTGCATCAGTCGGCACAGACCGTCTACTTTATGAGAAGTTGTCCTCAGGGCAACGGGGGGGCAGCCGGCAATAGCGGCCATGATAAGATGATGGTAGCGACCGGATATCATAAACCGTGCGTTTTGATATAAAGGTACAAGCGCGGAGTAATGATGTTCGGGCCCGAAAACGGTGCTGCCTGTGGCTTCGGCCAGGTTCCTGATAATAGTTTGATCCACCGGGTCTTTGGCCATGAGTACCGCGTTCGGGACCAGAAGCTGAAGCGATTTGATCAAATCATAAAAGGCTGTTGTCTCAATTTCGTCTATTTTGTAACCACCGATCAAAGAAGTAAGCATGGAAAGGCTGAAACAAAAATACGGTTTATCCCTCAGCCCCTCTATAAACTCAATCGTGGCGGTGTTTTCTATTTTCTTCTTTTGGCCGGCGGCATAGAACACAGAATCGGGGAACATCCTGACCCCGATGTCGGGCGCCCATTTTTGGACGTTTTCCAGCGAGCAGGGCTCCCGAACAGCCGCACCGGATATGCCTTGAAAGGTTCGCGCTACCATGGCATTTAAAACCGGGTAAACAGGTGTCAATGTCACGCTGCCATTGCAAAAAAATGCCGGCTTATGAAAACGCTTTTCAGCCAGCCAAAGCGCGAAAAGGCAACGGATAGCGGATGAATTATTATTATAGGTGGAACCTTCCGCATTAAACACCACGGCATCGGCTCGGCTTAAATTATCGAGGAACTCTCGGGCAAAAGGCCCTCCTTTGCCGTCGCACCATTCATTTGCAACGCGTTCAAAATCATCGGTGACAACCGGCAGGAACGAAAGCTGTTTGATAAAACGCCGGATGAATCTCCGGCGGCGTGTTGTAACACCGTTCCCCAACCACCAGGGGAGCTGGTAAAACCTGTCCGTTGTCCAGTGTGAAAGAATATCAATAAAGGTGGCATCCGGCATCGCGTCCCGGATGATCTCCTTGAGCCATGCTGAGCAGGCATGAGCACCCCAGTTACTAAAATCAATCGTCTCGTTCAAGAAGAGGAGTTTAGTCATTTTTGAAGTTCGCCATCTCCTCCCCCCCACTGCTATCCATCATTGCCGCCAGGGTCCGAAAACATTCACTTTCTTCGAACAGTTCGATATAGCTGCCCTGCCCCACAATTTCACCATGATCGAGGAGGTAAATGCAATCGCAGTTTTTGACGGTTGTCAGCCTGTGCGCGATCATCAGGATGGTTTTCCCCAGATTATGCACTTCCTTCATAACAGCCTGTTCCGTGAGGTTATCCAGGGCGCTGGTCGCTTCATCAAACAGGAGAACAGGCGGGTCATGATACAAAGCCCTCGCAATGCTGATGCGCTGCCGCTGGCCACCAGACAGACGTACGCCATGTTCACCCACCAGGGTATCGTAACCGTTTGATAGCTTACAGCATACAAACTCATGAAGTTCAGCAATTTTAGCGGCGCGAACCACTGCGTCCATGTTTATCTGATCGGAGGGTATTCCAAAGGCGATATTGGCCGCTACCGTGTCATCGGTCAAATAAATTTGTTGTGGCACATACCCCAGGGAACGTTGCCAGGCCCGAATATTATCCGATGTAATGGGTTTTTCATCCACAAGCATTTGGCCCTTCCGAGGAGATAGAAGACCGAGAATAATATCAACCGTAGTTGTCTTGCCTGACCCCGTGGCACCGACCAGGCCGATCGTTGAGCCGACCGGAATCTTCAGATTAATATTCTTCAAGGTATCCCTTGGGGCATTCGGATAGGTAAAATCAATATTTCGAAGTTGAATATGATTTGCAGGGGCAAGTGGCCGTACTTCTGTTGATTGAACGGCTTGATCATGTTCCGGAAACTTCAGGATATCCTCATATAAAAACTCTAACGCCGGCAGGCCAAAACGCAACGCAGTCACTTTGGCATAAATATTTTGCAGATTCGGCAAAAGCCTGTATCCGGCAAAAGCGTATACCGCCAATATGGGTAGCGCCCGGTTCAAGTCGCCACGTGATCTAAATAAATACAGGGTGATCAGCAGGAGCCCGCCGAAAGCCACAACTTCCAGAAAATAGCGGGGCAGTTGAGAAAGGATACTGCTGTTGGCCTGATGCCTGACAAAACGCAAAGAAGGATCGATAAAACGGTTGTAAAAAGAAAGTTCTCGACCGAAAATTTTGACTTCCTTAATTCCTCCTAAGGCTTCCTGGGATATTTTAAACCGCTGCTGGTTAGCCAGAACACGATCTGCACCGATGCGGGACAGGTATCTGCGAATGACCACAAAAATAATCAGATAGGCTCCGCCCAGAACCAGAGACACTATCAGCACCAGCATGAAATCAATAAACATCAACAACGCAATAAGAAATATCGCGACCAGGCCATGGGCGACAAGTTGCATTATGGGGACAAGAACACCGTTTATTATCTGCCCCGCTTCATACAATATGCTCTTTCCCAGGTCCGCGCTGTGTCTGTCGAGAAACCAGGAATATGGCCGCCCCAGATAACCTTTAAAAAGTTTGCAGGAAAGCGTGTGTTTGCACATCTGGGTAAAACGTAACAAAGCGTATTGGGTCAGGGCCTTAAACAAAATGGACACCACCAGCGCCAAAAAAACTACAGCACCCAGAAAAAAGAGAAAGTTTTCAGGGTCAGAAAACCCGGTGGTCGTGTAAATAAAATTAAGCCGGTTATTGGTATGGACAATATCCGGATGCCCCAGAACCATCATAAAAGGCATAATCGAGGCCACTCCCAGCGTGTCCAAAAATGCCATTATGATAATCATAAACAAGAGGAGAAAACCCCTTCGGCGTTCCCGGGGAGTAAACAGGATTAGAATTTTTCCCAAAGTTTCCAAAATATCAAACGGCCAGAAATGATGAGATATCTGTTTTTGAGGTGATAATCAGCAATGATGCTTATTAGCTCGAGGATCTAAGGGGCTAGGTGTTAGAGTTTTAAGCGTGGTTATTCCGGGCTTGACCCGGAATCCAGTCCCAAAAGTAACTGTGGCTATCCAGACCTTTTTAGTGAAGTTACTTATAAGGTGTTATGGGGTTAAGGGTTGTACTACATGACTGAAGTATATCGTTTAATCTTTTCTGGACCCCGGATCGGTGTCCGGGGTGACCAGGTTATGATAGCCTTCGGATTTAAGTTTCCGCAGGATGGCGGAGCCGGCGAGGCCGGTGTGGTCGGCGATATAGATTTTAGAATATTTTTGCATGATTTAGATGTTGGGTTTTGGGTTGAGGCGTCGCTTTGCTTATGGTCAAAATCGTCGCGTCGCTTCGCTCCTCGCGATGACGTAGGATAGGAGCGGCCGTCCGCGGCGCGATGACGTGGTGTAAGGGCGGCCGGTCTCCACGGACATACCGGTGAACGGCTGCACATCATCACGTCATTCCGAGCAACCGACAGACCATACATACGTCATTCCGAGGAGCGCAGCGACGTGGGAATCTTGGGCATTGGTACGAAATACGGCCGGGCGGTGGTTTGCGGATACAGCTCCGCCTTTAGGGTTACAAACGAAGGGTTTGGCTGAAATTATTCAAAAAAACCCACCTTCCCTGTAAATTTTTTATTATAGCAAAAAAAGAATTGCCGCAAAGGGTTTTGGGTCAATTTTATTCTGGATTACCGGGTCAAGCCCGGTAATGACGAAAAAGAGGAGCCGGGTAATGACGGACTGAGGTGTTGCCGCATTTTATTCCGGATTCCGGATCGGGGAGGCTGTGTCATAATCAAAAAACGAATAAAACATCTTACATCCGGGGCGCACCGCAGTTTTCCTTTCGTTTGAGGGGTGGCACGGGCGAAGGCCGTCAGGCCTTGCCCGTGGGTGGTTTCTGAGACACCCGTTTTTAACACGGGCAAGCTCTCGCGCCCGTGGCACCCGTCCATCCTCTACTTTGCAGAAAATAACGAATTACGACACAGTCTCCGGGGTCCGGGATGACGGCGCCAGGTATGCCCCCCCGGCCGATATCTTCTAATCCGGGGCGATAAGTAGACCGGCATTCACGCCGAGTGTCTCGGCTGCCTGGAACAGCGCTTTATCCGCGGTGATCAACTGTATTTCCTCATTCGCGGCAATGGCGAGGTGAAGTGCGTCCAGCGTACGCAACGGTGTTGTAAACAGACCGATCCAATTTTTTGCCAATTGCCAGTGATAGTCTTCAATAGATATTATCTGAAACAGCCCGGTATCTACATGCGAGGTAAATTTTGCCAGGATACGGTTTCCATCCTCACTGCTTACCTCTTTTGCTCTTACCTTTTTTGCTACGGCAGAGGTTAATTCCACCTGGCAAAGAAAGCTCAGGGCCGGTTCCGTCTGTTCACTTAACAGCTTCTGGACCCGTTCACTCAGCGTCTCCGGGCAATAGTAAGCAACGAGAACGCTCGTGTCCAAGTAGACCATCATCAGTAGCGCTCCGTGGTGCGACCGTCGATTATTTCCTGGCTTAAAGCATTGCCCTTAACCTTAATTGACGATCTGAAACCGGTCAGGTCGGGCAGGCGCTTTTTTGAATCGGACACGGGGACAAGTCGGGCAACTTTTTTACCACGCCGTAAAATCAAAATTTCTTCGCCCTTTTGCGTTCGATCAAGCAGTGAGCTGATTTTGTTTCTGGCTTCTTTAACATTTATTTCCATTTGCCTGCCTCTTTTGCACATATGATTGGTTACTGGTTAATGTACTCTTATATATCATAAGTACACTTTAAAGTAAATGGGGTACTTTGGGATTGAAAGGTTTTATGTGGTTAGGTGGTTTTAGGCGGTTAGAACAGCGTTCCCTGCCACAACAGTTGTGAAAACTTTACCGCGGGAATAATTTCTATTCCATCGGTGGTGATTCTTGGTTTGTCCTCACAGCAGACCACGATTCTTCGTTTGATATCAGCATGGTCCTCTTTGAGGCATCTAAGCCCTTTGAGGTGATTATCCGTTATTTTTCTGGAAGCCTTGGCCTCAATGGCTACGTCCATATTATTTATGATAAAATCAACTTCCGTCCCACTGGCGAGACGCCAATAATAAAACACGGCTGATATTTCATTATACATGTTATACGCGTTAAGCTCATGAAAACACCAGTTCTCAAACCCTTTGCCGAACAATTCTGAACCGATCTCAAGTTTTCCGCGTTTGGCAAGAAAATTAACGACTCCTACATCTGAAAAATAGAATTTTGCCGATGCCACCACCCGCCTTTTCGGTCGTTTTCGAAAACTGGGCAACCACCGGCCCAGCAAAGTATCTTCAAGAATTTGGAAATACTCCCTGATCGTCTGGCTGGAAACACCGCAATCGCGGGCAATGGTAGAAAAATTAACCGGTTCGGTATCTGAAAGTGCCGCCATATTAAGAAAGTCGGAAAAGACGGGCAGCTTACGCACCATTCCTTCGGCGGCGATCTCTTCCTTCAAGTAATTGGCCACGTAGGCATTGAGCAATCGCTCCGGTTGTTTTGAGAGATAGATCCGCGGCAAATATCCATGATTCAGTATTCTGGTTAGATCAAAATCAGAACCAAGCTCCGTGGCGCTAAAGCCAAACAGTTCATAGCGTATCGCCCGGCCGCCTAAAAGGTTGGCGGAACCGCGTTTTACTTTTCTGGCACTTGAGCCGCATAAGGCAAACTGCACGTTCCGATTTTCGAAAAGCCAATGGACTTCATCTAATAGTTCAGGAAGTTTCTGCACCTCGTCAATAACCACAAAGGGCATTTCCCCCTCCTGGGGCAATTCCTGCCGGAGAAACTCCGGGTTGTTGAGATAACGACGAAATTCCTCAGCCTTTAATAAGTCAATCCAGACCGCATCCGGGTAGACCGTTTTCAGCAGAGTCGATTTACCGGTTTGGCGGGGGCCCCATAAAAAAAACGTTTCTGTGCCCGCCGTTGGTAAATTAAGCCTTCGTTTTATCATTAGCCGGTATCCGCTCTCTACATGAAAATAAAATTTTAACTTTAAAATATCATGTAATTTTCAAGTGTCAATGTAATTTTGTTCGGATAGGGTTTTAAAATATTAGAGTTTTAGGGTACAGGTGGCGGTTAAGTGGTTAGGTGGTTAAGGGTTTAATTACATCATGAAGGTTGCGCCAGTTTAACACCCGGGTTCCCTGCCGGGTCATATTTTCTTTGCCGCCGTAAACCAGCGTGGGCAAACGGGCCTGATCTTTTGCCAGTGCCATCCAGCGTTCCAGCCCGGAGAAGAAATCACGGTTCACGGTCTGGCCGGATTTGATTTCAACCGGTATGAAAGAACCGCCGTGATCAATAATCAGATCAATCTCATTTCCATTGCTGTCCCGCCAGAAATAAAACCCGGCATTAAGCAACCGGTTTAAACGTGCTTTTGTTAACTCCGAAATGATAAAATTCTCAAAGATACTCCCTCGGAGTGGATGTGTGATCAATTGCGGTGTTTCCTGGATACCCAGCAGCCAGCAGAGTAATCCGGTATCATAAAAATAAAGCTTGGGCGTTTTGACCAGCCGTTTTCGAAAATTGGCATGATGAGGGCGTAACAGAAACAGTACATAACTGGCCTCCAGAGTTGAAATCCAGGCTTTAGCTGTATTATGGGTAATACCGCAATCATTGGCCAGAGAGGAGAGGTTCAGCAGCTGCCCGCTGCGGCCGGCGCAAAGGCGCAAAAAACGTTGAAAAGAATCCAGATCCTGGACATTAAGCAATTGCCGTACATCACGTTCAACATATGCCGTAACATAAGCCGGGAACCAGAGGCCGGGGGTTAACCGGCGATCATACAACGGGGGATAGCCCCCCATAAACATCATGGTATCTAAATCCGCAGGCGCTATTCCGCCACCTTCAAGCTCGGTAACCGAAAAAGGCAACAACTCAATAAAAGCGGTTCGGCCGGCCAATGATTGTGTAATCCCGGACATTAAGCCAAAATGCTGTGACCCGGTCAGCAAAAAAAGCCCCATACGACCGACCGCATCCACGTGTGATTGCAGATAAGATAAAATCTCCGGCGCCCTTTGCACTTCATCCAGAACGGCCCCATCCGGCACCCGACTCAAAAACCCCCGGGGATCATCATGAGCCAATTGTCTTGTGTCGGGGTCTTCAAAGGAGAAGTAAGGCTTTTTCAGAAAAACCGCTTTAGCTAACGTGGTTTTTCCGGATTGACGCGGACCTGTGATGGTCACAATTGGAAAACCTTTTAATTGTTCCTGAAGGATTTCTTGTGTTTCACGAGGTATCATGCTTGGAAACAAACATATTTTATGCAAATTGTCAATTGCTTTTACAATTTACATAGGCTGCTTTGCGAAGGTTTAGTTTTCAGGGTTTTAGGGTTTAGGTGGTTATGTGAATCGAATTCATTATTGTATGTGCAGGGCCCATTTCCAGGCGGGCAGGACGCGGATATGACCTGCTTCCGTTTTTAGATGTTCTTCTGTTTCCAGTGTCACGATGGTTGCTTCCGAAAGACGGCATTCCGTCATGGCTTCGGTTAGTGCGGCCAGCTCACGGCGGCGGGTTTTCTCCTCTTTTATTTCGGTCGCGACCTGGATCAGGCGGGAGGCGCCGTCCGGGTCAGTGAGGTAAAAATCCACCTCCCTGCCCTTTGCCGTGCGATAGTAGGTAATGTCGACCGTACGGCGGCGCAGTTCCATAAATACAAAATTTTCCAGCAAATGGCCCCAGTTTGGTGTAATCCTGCGGGAACAGGCCCGAACCAGACCGGTATCGATGGCATATACTTTTCGAGGGTTGACCATGCGGGCACGTTCGGAATCCGTATGAATGCAAACCGGGAAGAGCAAGTAGGCATCCGTCAGATAATCCAGGAACTCGTGCAAGGTGTTTTTTCCACAGGGGATCCCCTGAGAACGCAGGTCGTTATAAAACTTCTGGACACTGAACAGGCCGGCCGGCGCGTTTAACAAATGTCGAATCATATAGCGCAGGGGGACCGTATTGGAAAGACGGTGACGTTCCACCAGATCTCTTAATACCACCACATCCAGATAGTTCTGCAGTACACTGATGCGATAGTGTTCTTCAATATTCTGGACTTCCGGAAAGCCGCCGACCGTCAAATAGGCATAAAACCGGTTTTCTAAAAGTGCCCGCCGTTTTGCCCCCGGCGGTTTGGTGTCTTTCTGTCCGATTCCGGCATGTTCCAGGGATTCGGCAAAGCTGAAAGGAAAAATTTCGGTTGCCAGTGCGCGACCCCGCAGGCTGGTGGCAATTTCGGTGCTGAGCAGTTTAGCGGATGAGCCGGTCAGGCAGATATGGGTATCTTCCGTATCCAGCAAACGCCGGAGAAAACGATCCCAACCCTGAATATTCTGAATCTCGTCAAAAAAATAATAACACTGCTCGTCTTTCAGATGCGGTGCCCGGCGATAAAAAGCAGCCGGTATCTGCGTCAGATCGGATGCCGTCATGGGAAGCAGACGTTCGTCTTCAAAATTCAGGTACAACAGACATTCGCGCGGGACGTCCTGACCGATCAGCCGGGCCATGTTCTGATACAAAAACCAGGTCTTGCCGGAACGCCTCATGCCGATAACGGCGTCAATCTTTCCCGGCAGCCACGGTAAATCTGTTTGCCGCGGTGTTAAGGCCGGCAGATCTCTTTCTTGAAAATCAGCGATAAGTTGGTCAAGAATGGTTTGCATGAGTATAATTTATCTTTTAAATGAAGATAAATAAAGTATTATTTGTATCTAATATAAAGATAAAAATACAGGTTTAAGTGTTAAGAGGTTTAAAGTTTTAAGGGGTGTCGTCGCTTTGGTTATGGTCAAAATTGCCGCGTCGCTTCGCTCCTCGATAATGACGTAGGACAGGTTCTGCTGCGTATGGAGTCGTCGCTTCGCGAATGATCAAGATTGCCATTTGTTCAGGGTTGGCTGTCTATTCGGGCCAGCCCGGGGATAAGCTGGAAGTGCTTGTCATTGGAATACAGTTTGTACCCGTGCTGAAAGGCAACCGCAGCAATCCAGATATTATTGTTTGGAATTGGGGTGGGAATGGGCGTACCGGCCTTTTTTAGATTGTTCAGTATGGTGGCATAGAAATCGGCTGTTTCTTCATCCAGGGCATGGACCCAAACCCGTGGCGAATCAAGAAATATATTCAGCTCTTCTCTGTTTTCACGTTCACGGTTTCCGGCTTTAAAACCGGAAAAAAGCTCTCCAATGCTTACTGCTGAAAATCCGATTTGATCAATTTTTCGTAACGTCTGAACGACAGGGGCGTCCCCTTTCATGGCCAATGAATAGATGTTTGTATCAATCAACACCTTTCTCATTGCCAGAGTTCCTCGTCAACTTGTCTGGCCCTGTCTATCGCGCCCTGAATGCTCTTGAATTCATCAGCAGTCCAGCGGCCGAACAAATGATCCAGATCGTCATACTCCCGGGTATACTTCTTCTCTTTGCCGCGGCCCATACGCTGCCTGAGAATATCAAGGGCAAACTGGTTGAGGCTTTTTTCCTGTTTCGCTGCTGTTCGTTTCAAATTTTCCAGCAGATCCGGATCAAGCCCTCTGATCGTAACCGTTTTCATGGTTGTACCCCGCCATAATGACATCAAATTATGCATTCATAATGATAGCATAATATGAAATTGAAGGGTTGTCAAGAAGCTTTACCGAGTTGCGTGTTAGACATAAATTGTCAAAAATGATGCCCTCGAAAAAGTCGGAAAACAGCTTTTTTGTCATACCGGGCTTGACCCGGTATCCAGTTTTTTCAATTCCTTAATTATGCATAGACTCCGGGTCAAGCCCGGAGTGACGACTTTTACGAGGGCA
>CAZWCS010000123.1:0-11742 GCA_964632805.1 uncultured Desulfobacterales bacterium | reverse complement strand
GTCAGGGGACGCCAGGCCCGCATCGTATAATCCCGCCGCAGCATAATCCACCGGGAGGGAGAAACAGCGGGGCGGTCCAGGGAAAAAATCCAGCGGCGGTAATGCGGTTCCAGAATAATGGTATATTCCACCGGATTCTCACACGACACGGGGGTGGCCAGCGGCGGTATCCGGCTTGTCCGATACCAGCTGCCGCCGGCAAACTCCTGAAAAACCAGACCGCGCCAGTAAAGCTGGTGCGCCGGCGGAAAGGAGCCGGCAAATTCCACCCGGAAGGCCACCTCGTCGTTTTCCACCAGGCGGGAAATGCTGCCGGGAGAAAGTCGTTCGGAAAATCCCGTCCGGGCCGTGCCGCTTTGCCACACCCCGAACAGACCCCCGTGCAGACGGGGAAAAACCAGAAACAGGATGATCATCAGGGGCAGCGCCTGCCCCATAATCCGGGCGGCAAACTTCAAATCAGCGCCATAGGTGCTGACGGAATTGTTAATCCGTACCAGCGCGGCGGTGGTGACCAGAACCGATAAAAACATATACAGGGTCACGGCCAGCGACTCCACCTGCAGCAAACTGCTGATAATAATAAAATAGGCGATGAACACCGTCACCATCCGGTCCCGGTGGGTACCGCTTTCAAAGGGCTTTAAGGCGGCCATGATCGCCAGCAGCCCCAGGTAGGCCTCCGGTCCCAGGCGGCTGCGGAAAGTAAGCAGCAGTCCTCCCAGACCGATTCCGGAAAGAACAAGCCGCCCTTTCCGGCCGGGAAGAGGCCAGCTTCGGCGCAGAGACAGCAGCAGATATCCCCACATACCGGCGCACCAGAGAACAACCCACAGCGGCAGGCGAACGGCGTGGGGCAGCAGGGAGACCATCAGGGCGGCCACCAGGGCGGGAATATAGCGGCGTCGCGGATTCATTGCCGGACCGATCCCGTACCGAAAAGGGCCAGGGCTTTCAGGCAGTGATGCTGGTGCTGTTCACCCCGGTCCGGCTCAAGAAAGGTTTCCGGTAAGCGCAGACCGTAGGAAAAATTGGCCAGGGCGGCTTTGCGGATCAGATCACACAGCCGGGAAAGCTTCTCCTCCGTATCCGCCCCCGGTATCGTCTCGTAGTCAAAAACCACCACGCGGCGGCCGTGCCCGGCAAACTCCTTGATGAACAGCCCCTGCCCGCGGGAGAAGGCCTTCCAGGAAATCTGCCGCACGGGATCACCGGCCTGGTAAATTTTCAGCCCCAGAAAATCGTCAGCGCCGTGCCGGTCGCCGATCCCCTCATCACCGTCCCCGGCCCGCGTCTGTTTCGGGAGGTGAAAGGGGCCGGCCAGCGGACGGGGGTACACCAGACAGGAAAGCGCCAGGTCCAGGCGGGACCAGGCATAAAACAGGCCCAGCGGAAACCGGGTGGTCACGGTAATTGGGCCGGGGGTAAACATCCCCCGCCGCGGCGCAACGGTCTTCACGGGAACGCGCATCTCTTTTCCGGCCGGCACCTCGACCGTCCTCTTCCGGTCTTTTTCCAGTAAAAAAACCAGGGCCTTCCGGGAAAGCTGCTGCCCGGCCACCAGAAATTCAAAAACCGCCGTCTCCCCGGCAAAAACCGGGCGGGCCGCGGCCGACAAAATCCGCAAGCCGGCCAGGTTCCGGTGCGTATGAAACAGCGCAATCAACGCCATACTGCCCAGCAGAAAAACCAGCAAAAAACCCAGATTGTTGTTGTAATTGACGGAGCCGATCAACATGGCCAGCAGCACCCCGAAAAACAACAAACCATGCCGGGTGGGCAGAATGTAAATATGCCGGTGATTCAGCGTTACCGGCAGTTGAGACACGGTTTTGCGCGCAAATCGTTTCCGGCGTTCGGTTGGCGGGTTCACAGCGGTACCGGGATTTCCGCAAATAAATCCAGCAACTGTTCTCTGGGAATTTCCAGGCGGTCTTCCCCGGAGCGGAGCCGGTGCCCCACCACCCAGGGCAGGACCTGCTGAAGATCTTCCGGCAGAACATAATCCCGGCCCTGCAAACAGGCCCAGGAACGGGCGGCGCGGGACATGGACAGGCCGGCCCGGGGGGAAAGCCCCACGTGAAAATGGGGAGAAGTGCGGGTAAAATGCAGAATTTCCTGAACATAGTCAATAAAGGCCTCCGAGGTGTGCACCCGGTCCACCTTTTCCTGAATTTCCGTTACGCCGCCGTCTTGCAGGCAGGGTTCCAGGGCCGCCAGAATGTTCTGGGGATCTTCCCCCTGCAATATTTTTTTTTCCGCCGGCCGGTCGGGATACCCCAGTTCTACACACATGAGGAACCGGTCCAACTGGGACTCGGGCAGGGGAAAGGTGCCGGCATACTCCAGCGGATTCTGGGTGGCGATGACGAAAAACGGTTGCGTCAGCACCCGGGTCTTGCCTTCAAAGGTCACCTGCCCCTCTTCCATGGCCTCCAGCAGGGCGCTCTGGGTTTTGGGGGTGGCCCGGTTGATTTCATCGGCCAGCAGAACCTGGGTGAATATGGGGCCGCGGTGAAAATGAAAGCAGCCGCTCGGTTGATCAAAAATGGATACCCCGAGGATGTCCCCCGGCAGCATGTCACTGGTAAACTGTACCCGCTGAAACTGCAAGCCCAGGCAACGGGCCAGAACCTTGGCCAGGGTGGTTTTGCCGATGCCGGGCAGGTCCTCGATCAGAAGATGCCCCCGGGCAAAGAGACAGGTCAGGGCCAGCCGCACCTGGGCTTCCTTCCCCAGCACAACCCGGCTGATCTGACGGACGATGTGTGCAAACGGCTCGTTCATATTCGTTTCCGGTTCCTGGTGAGGTCTTCGCATTCCGGTTCCGTCGGCGCCATTGCCGGGTATATCGCATGGAAAATGACTGCAACCATACTCTTACTTACTACAGTATACCGCAGCAGCCGCTTTCCGTCAAACGATTGCTTCCGTTCACCGGTCGGAAGCGGTGAACAAAACCAAAAAATAAGATTCGAACAAGCGCAGCAAAAAAATATTTTTCCCATAGATTCTTTACTTTTGCCACCGTCCTGCGGCATGATAGCAGTTTTGGAACCAGCCATAAAAACAAAAGAGTGCAACCATGACCTGGTTTTTTCTGTCCCTGCTGACGGCTTTGGCGGTGGCCTCCTGTGACACGGGGGTAAAAAAGTGGTTTTCCCATTTGAGCCATTACGCAATGATACTCTATCCCCTGATTTACGCCCTGCCGCTGATGCTGCTCTGTATCCCGTTTATGGACATCCCGCCGCTGGACAGAACCTTCTATATCGCCTTTATCGGCAGCATTCCCCTGACCATTGTCCCCCTGGTGCTGTATATGAAAGCCATCAAGCTGTCGCCGCTGTCACTGACCGTGCCCTACCTGGCCTTTACCCCGGTGTTCATGATCGGCACCGGCTACTTTTTGCTGGGAGAAACGGTGGACCGCTGGGGCCTGGCCGGGATCGCCTCGGTCTGCGTGGGCAGTTACGTTCTGAATATCGATCTGAATAACCGCTCCTTCTGGGCGCCGCTGCGGGCGGTCTTCCGGGAAACCGGCTCCTGGCTGATGTTCATTGTGGCCTTTTTATTCAGCTTTTCCGCAGTAACCGGCAAACTGGCCATCGTCCATTCGTCGGCTCTGTTTTTCCAGGTGTGGTTTTTCATTGTGCTGACGGGGATCATGATTTTGCTGTTTGGCGCCCGGGGGAAAATCCGGCCGGCGACCTTCCGGCAGAGTCCCGGGAAAGGGGCGATTGTAGGCCTGTTCATGTTCCTGCACATTATCAGCCACGGCTTTGCCATTGCCATGACCAAGGCGGCCTACATGCTGTCCATCAAACGGCTGAGCATTCTTTTCAGCATCATTTACGGAGCGCTGGTTTTCAAGGAAGAAAACATTCCGGTGCGGTTCACCGGGGCCCTGCTCATGTTCGCCGGCGCCTGCCTGATCTTTCTGAAGGCGGGCTGAAATACGTATTTAAAAAAGGTGAAGTGTTTCATAACCAAGCGATTCCAGGCAGGTAATAATTTTTTCCCGGGCGGGGGCGGCAACGATAAAATCCACATCCCCGGTTGCCCGCACATACCCATAGGCCTTGAGCGCAAAAGCCCCGATAAGGGCATGCGGAATGGCCGCCTGTTCCAGAAACCCGATAATTTCTTTAAAAACGGTTTTGAAGTTCAATCGCTGCCCTTCGACAATTTCCCCGGATGATTTCCCCGGATGATTTCCCCGGATGATTGCCTTTCACTATAGCACACCGGCAAAAGACCGGAAAAAAATTCTGCGTCGCATGAACAGCCTCATCAAAAAGATCAAACCGTGCTTGCCATACTGCTGCATCCCTGGCCTCCATCAGACTGGCTCCAAGCCTTGCCGGACACATAATATCCTGATATATTCAACTCATCTTAAGAACCTGGGCCGTGCCCGGCACACATCTTTCTGCTCACTCGCACCGGTGTTTGGCCGGCGCTTTACACAAGCAGGTGCACCGTTCGGTTCGGTTAGTGGCGGAAACGACATGAAATCGAAAAAAACGATTCAGATTGCCAGAACGATACTGTTTTCACTTATACCCCTTTTAACCGTATTACTGCTGGTAGAGTCTTTTTTCAGAATTTTTCCTCCGCATATTGATTCCAGTCGGGCAAAACCCGGTTTTATCGTACAAGACAATGATCTTGGTTGGCGTTTGCGACGACATGTAAAAGGACCGCTGGCGACAAACGAGCTGGGATTCCGCGATGCGCCATTGAATCGAAATGCCGACAAAAAAATATTGTTGTTAGGAGATTCAATATCATGGGGTGATGGCATCAATGCAAAAGAAAAAATCTATCCCTGCTTGCTGGAACAGATGCTGAATCAAAATACTGATCACACATATGAAGTAATAAACAGTGGCGTACCGGGATACTCAACATTTCAACAGCACCGCTATTTACAGTTATATGGGATATATCTAAATCCTGATATGATAATATTACAGTTCTGCTTGAATGATGTGGTTGAAAGATATTCGTCCTTCGCCCATTATGGCGGAGACAACACCTTCTTAGGGGTGGATACAAGAAAAATGATTCCTGGAATTAATGGTTGGCTTATAAGGAATTCAAGAGCTTATGAAGCAATAATACGGCTATTAATAAAACGGGGACGCAACCAGCAAGAATATGAGGTTAAAAAACTGGCGTCGGATCGAATCAGCCATGAGATAGAATCCGCATGGGCATTAACGCTATCTGAAATAGGCGATATCAACAAAATTGCCGTTAATAAGCATATTCCTTTATTGGTCGTGATAGCACCATACCAGTTCCAGCTTACTAGCCACCGGAGAACAGATCAGCCACAAAAAAAAATAATGAAGTATTGTAGAGATAACAACATCGCTGCTATTGATTTACTGCCATTTTTCAGGCGATTTCATGAAAAACAGAAAAATGTCTCCTTATTTAACGATGCAAATCATTTTTCGGTCCATGGTCATCATTTCGCATCTCAGGTATTGTTCCAAGCAATCCTCAGCTTTTTAGAAGAAAAACAACCGAACAAGGCGAATACAGCCGACGCAAAAACCTCCGTGGCTGATCAGCAGCCGTTATTCAGGAGGCGGAAATGAATGAACCCGATACAGCACAGCTTTGAAATGGATCCGATCAACATGACAGTGAGAAGACAGCCCGCATCTTCACGGTGTTTTGCCGGCGCTCCCCACCGGCAGATGCGCCGTTCGGTTATACACCACAGAAAACACGAATGAAACTTACCGGAAACCACGATGCAAAAAACCCTGTTAGAACAGAAGAGTTCAAGTCGTTCCCATTACGAGCAGGGTTGATAAACTTTACCCCAGTAAAGCATATGTGACCTTTCGTGGGGAAAAGGCCAGGGCGATGGCAGATCAAACGACTACAGCAGACAAAAAGCGGCTGATCAATTCGGCAGGATCTATTTCAAATACTGAAATGGAAGCTGTCAGCAAGGCCATCGCTACACAACTCAATCTTTAACGAAGTAACCCGGGAAGAATAATACTATCAAGATTAAGTCTATAGCAGGATTTAAGGGCAAGTGCCTGAGCATTCATTCCCCCTTTGCAGGCGCAGAGAATTCGATCGCCAGTATAATAACTACTTATCATCCGACTTCAAGACCGCGAGGAAGGCCGACTGCGGGATGGCCACCTTGCCCACGGTTTTCATGCGCTTTTTTCCCTTTTTCTGCTTTTCCAGCAGTTTGCGCTTGCGGGTCACGTCGCCGCCGTAGCACTTGGCGGTAACGTCCTTGCGCAGGGCGGAAATGGTTTTACGGGCGATGATCTGCCCGCCGATGGCGCCCTGGATGGCGATTTTGAACATCTGCCGGGGAATTTCCTCCCGCAGCCGTTCGCAGGCGTGCCGCGCCCGTTCCACGGCCTTGTCCCGGTGGACAAGCTGGGAAAGGGCGTCCACTTTTTCGCCGTTGACCAGAATATCCAGCTTGACCAGGTCGGAATCCCGGTAGTCCTTGAGCTCATAATCAAAGGAGCCGTACCCCTGGGTGACGGTTTTCAGGCGGTCGTAAAAATCGTAGACCACTTCCGCCAGGGGCAGCGCAAAAATCATCTCCATGCGGTCGCCGGTCAGGTAGTGGTAGGTGGAGTTTGCCCCGCGGCGCTCCATGCAGAGATTCATGATGGCCCCCATATAGCGGTCGGGAGTGATAATGGAGGCCCGGATAAAGGGCTCCCGGGTGGTTTCGATATGGGTGGGATCGGGATATTCGTCGGGATTGTCGATAAAGCGGGAAGTTCCGTCATGCTTGACGATTTCATAGCGCACCGTGGGCGCGGTGATCAGCAAAGACAGGTCGTACTCCCGCTCCAGGCGCTGCTGTACGATCTCCAGGTGCAGCAGCCCCAGATAACCGCAACGAAACCCGAACCCCAGGGCGGCCGACGAGGTTTTCTCGTAAATCAGGGAGGCGTCGTTTAATTTCAGTTTTTCCAGGGCCACGGCCAGTTCCTCGTACTCGTCGGAGGCAATGGGAAACATGGAGGAAAAGACCATGGGCCGGGCCTCTTCAAACCCCGGCAGGGGCGACTGGCAGGGATTGGCCTTGAGGGTGATGGTATCCCCGGTTTTGGTGTCGCTGACGGTTTTGATCCCGGCAATAAGATAGCCCACCTGGCCGGCGGAAAGCGCTTTCACCGGCTTGCGCTGGAGTTGAAAGATGCCCACTTCCTCCACCTTGTAAACAGCCTGGTTGGACATGAACCGGATTTCGTCCCCGGCCCGGAGGGTGCCGTCAAAAACCCGGAAGTAAACCACCGTGCCGCGGTAATCATCATAAATGGAGTCGAAAATCAGGGCGCGCAGGGGGGCCTGGGCGTCACCCTGGGGCGGCGGGATCCGCTGCACCACGCTTTCCAGGACATCCTCGATGCCAATATTGTTCTTGGCGGAGATCTTGAGCGCGGTTTCGCAATCCAGTCCTAGGTCGTCTTCGATCTGCTCCATGACCCGGTCCACATCCGCGGCCGGCAGATCGATCTTGTTGATAACCGGGATAATCTCCAGTTCGTGCTCCATGGCCAGGTAGAGATTGGCCACGGTCTGGGCCTCCACCCCCTGGCTGGCGTCAATCAGCAGCAGAGCCCCCTCGCAGGAGGCAATGGCCCGGGAAACCTCGTAGGAAAAGTCCACGTGTCCCGGCGTATCCACCAGATTGAGCTGGTAGGTCTGCCCGTCTGCGGCGGTGTAGGGCAGATTGATGGTCTGGCTCTTGATGGTAATGCCCCGCTCCCGCTCCAGGTCCATGGAATCCAGCAGCTGGTCCCGGAAATCCCGCTCGGAGACCAGGTTGGCCAGCTGGATAAAGCGGTCGCTCAGGGTGGACTTGCCGTGATCAATATGGGCGATTATGGAAAAATTGCGGATATGTTTCATTTGCAGATCACCTTCAGAAAGACATCGCCGGTCGTGCCGTCGGGCAAACGCTTGCCCAGCCCTTTCAACCGCAGTTTGGCGCCCGCCCTGGTGCCCGGCGGCACAATTACCCGGTACAGGCGGGAATGAAAGCCCCAGGGAATGTTCACCGTCTTGGTGGTTCCGGCGGCGGCCTCTTCGCTGGTAATGACCAGTTGCCCGTAGAGGTGAGGATCATGGCTGCCGCCCCCCGGGCGGATTACCTGCAGGCGGGGGGAAGTTTTGCGGGCCGTCATCTGCTTGAAATTGTCGCTTATCCCCCGGGCGGGCACCTGCTTGAACACGCGCAGAAAAACAATACCGGCCACAAACCCGCCTACATGGGCCCACCAGGCCACCCCCGCCGCGCCGGCCGAAGTCTGGGCGGCATTAAGCAACTGCATGACAAACCACAGCCCCAGAAAAAACACCGCCGGCACCTCGAAAAAAAAGGGAATGAAAATCAGGGGCACCAGGGTGAGCACCCGGGCGTGGGGAAACAGAAGCAGGTAGGCGCCCATAACCCCGGCAATGGCACCGCTGGCCCCGACCGTGGGAACCGGGGAGCCGGTATTGAGCAGAAGATGGGCAAGGCCCGAAGCCAGGCCGCAGAGAAGATAAAATACCAGGTAGCGCACCGGTCCCAGTTGATCTTCAATGTTGTCGCCGAAAATAAACAGAAACCACATGTTGGACAACAGGTGCAGAAACCCGCCGTGCAGGAACATGAAGGAGAAAAAGGCAAAGGGATGCAACCGGGCCGGTACCAGGCCGTAGGCCTGAATAAAACCGGCCATGCCGCCGGGGGCGCTGATCTCCATGAGATAGACGGCAATGCAGGTGCCGATAATCAGATTATTGACAACGGGATAGTTCCGGGACGGATTGGAGTCGCGCAGTGGTATCATTGGCTTTTGATCGGCAGTGCAGCCGCTTGTTCATTGATAAAGACCCGGCTTCAGTTTTCATCGGCAATACGCATGCTCAGGTCCACGGCCCGGGCCGAATGGGTCAGAGCACCGGCGGAGATAAAATCCACCCCGGTGGCGGCCAGCATCTTCAGCTTTTCCCGGGTCACCGTGCCGGACACTTCCACCCGCGCCCGGCCGCCGATGCGGGAAACCGCCGCCCGGATGGTTTCCGGGTCCATGTTGTCCAGCATGATAATATCCGCGCCGGCATCCACCGCTTCGGCCGCCTGCTCCAGATCGGCCACTTCCACCTCGATCTTCAGCAAATGGTGCGCCCGCTCGCGAACGCGGGTCACCGCTTCGGTGATGCCGCCGCAGACGGCAATATGGTTGTCCTTAATCAGCACCCCGTCAAACAGTCCCAGACGGTGATTGCTCCCGCCGCCCGCGCGCACCGCGTATTTTTCCAGAGCGCGCAGGCCCGGGGTGGTTTTACGGGTATCCACCAGTTTCACCGGGGAATCCCCCAGTTCCTGCAGCCAGTCGCGGGTCAGGGTGGCAATTCCCGACAACCGCTGGAGAAAATTCAGGGCAGTGCGTTCCCCTTTTAAAAGGGCGGCCAGGCGGCCGGACATTGCCAGCACGGTGGCCCCGGCATCCACCGCCTCGCCGTCCGCCAGGCAAACGGGGAAAATGACATCCGGGTCCAGAAAGGCAAACACCCGGCAGGCCACCTTCAGGCCGGCCAGAACCAGCGGTTCTTTGGCCACAATCTCCCCCCGGCCTGCGGCCTCCGCAGGGATCAGGCTGTCGGTGGTGATATCTCCACTGCCGATGTCTTCCTGCAGGGCGGCTTCGATAATCCGGGAAACATCCATAACTTTTTCCCTTTTTCGCGGTTATTGCAGCTGACGGATCCGCTCCAGATTGCCCTGGAGTTTTTCCTGTTTTTCCAAACAGGCGGTATGGCCGGCCCGGACTTTTTCGATGACATGATCCGGCGCCTTGGCCAGGAAATCCGGATTGTCCAGTTTTTTAAGGGCCCCGGTGATATCATCGGCCAGTTTGTGCAACTCCTTTTCCAGCCGCGCCTGTTCTTTGTCAAAATCGATGACCCCTTCCAGCAGGACGAAAACCGTGGCTTCCCCCACCACGGAAGTGGCCGCGACCGCCGGCTTTTCCCCGGGCAGAGTGACGGTCAAGGCTTCCAAACGCGCCAAATTTTCAATGACGGCCCGGTTTTTTTCCAGGGTCCGGCAGACGGATTCACTGTCCGCCTGCACCTGCACTGCCAGGGTGGTGGAGGGAGAAATGTTCATCTCGCCGCGGATGTTCCGCACGCCGGTAATCACCCGCATCACCAGATCCATGTCCGCTTCCGCGGAAAGGTCTTCGGCGACGGCGCCGGCGGTGTCCGCGTCCAGCGGGAAAACCGCCCGCATGATCGAGCCTTCCGTGCCGGGCAGGGTCTGCCAGATTTCTTCGGTCACAAACGGCACAAAAGGATGCAGCAGAATCAGAATGTCCCGCAGCACCGTCCACAGCACCCGGCGAGTACCTTCCTGCCGGGCTTCTCCTTCCCTGCCGTACAGGGCCGGCTTGACCGCCTCCAGGTACCAGTCGCAGAACTCGTGCCAGACAAACTGGTACAACACCCCGGCGGCTTCGTTGAACTTGTAGGCGTCCAGGGCGGCGGCCGCCTCCTGCCGGACCCGGGCCAGCCGCGAGAGAATCCAGCGGTCGGCCAGATCGATATCCGGAAACCCGTGGCCGGTATCGCCCCGATCGATATGCATCAGGGCAAACCGGGCGGCGTTCCACAATTTGTTGATAAAATGCCGGTAGCCTTCAATCCGGGCTTCGGACAATTTCACATCCCGTCCCTGGGCGGCAAAGGCGGCCAGGGTAAACCGCAGGGAATCCGCGCCGTACTTGTCAATTACCTCGATGGGGTCGATGACGTTGCCGGTGGACTTGCTCATCTTTTTGCCCTCTTCATCCCGCACCAGGGCGTGGATGTATACATCATAAAAGGGCACGTCGTCCATGAAATGCAGCCCCATCATCATCATGCGGGCCACCCAGAAAAAAAGAATATCAAAACCGGTCACCAGGACACTGGTGGGATAATAGGTCTGCAGCAGCGACGTCTGCTCCGGCCAGCCCATGGTGGAAAAGGGCCAGAGCGCGGAGCTGAACCAGGTATCCAGAACATCGTCATCCTGGCGCAAATCCCCACTGCCGCAGGCGGTACAGGTCTCCGGAGCGGTTTCGGCCACCATCTCCCGGCCGCATTCCCGGCAATACCAGGCCGGGATGCGGTGTCCCCACCATATCTGGCGGGAGACACACCAGTCGCGGATATTTTCCATCCATTCGAAATAGGTTTTTTCCCAGTTGGCGGGAATGATCCGGGTGCGGCGGTCTTTTACCGCCTGAAGGGCTTTTTCCGCCAGGGGTTTGACGCTGACGAACCACTGCCTGGACAGATTGGGCTCCACCACCGTCTGACAGCGGTAACAGGTGCCCACGCTGTGGGTGTAATCCTCAATCTTGACCAGGTAGCCCAGCTGTTTCAAGGCCGCCACCACCGCCTTGCGGCACGCAAAGCGTTCCAGGCCGGAAAAGCGTCCCGCCGCCTCGGTCATTTTCCCCTTTTCGTCGATGACCTGCAAGGTTTCCAGGCCGTGCTTGCGGCCGATCTCAAAGTCGTTGGGATCATGGGCGGGGGTGATCTTCAGGGCGCCGGTGCCGAATTCCATGTCCACATAGCGGTCTTCAATCACCGGGATCCGGCGCTCGGTCAGGGGCAGCCGGACCATTTTCCCCGCAGCACCGCGATAGCGCTCGTCTTCCGGGTTAACGGCCAGGCCGGTGTCTCCCAGCATGGTTT
>CAZWCS010000122.1:0-12207 GCA_964632805.1 uncultured Desulfobacterales bacterium | reverse complement strand
GAGAACGCCGGGTTCAAGGATTTCATGGTGAGACCATTTGCCCTTGTTTTTGGCAATTACGGGCGGATAAAAATCTGCAAAATTTCTGGGGCCGATATCGGTGATTCGATCTTTCATCGGCTCGTCTGGATTATAACCAGAAGATATAAAAGCCATAACTCTTTCCCCCTTTTATCTCTGATGTTTCTTTCTGAATGCTGTAATATCTCTTTCAAAACCGCCCGGAACCTCTTCTTCTTTCCAGAAGATGTAGGGATTATGCCGCGGTTCCTGCACATGCTGCGGGATGGCTTCCAGTCCGGTAACCTCCAGGAGCTTCTGGAATCCCTGACGTTTCATCAATTCGCCCAGCCGTTCCCGGTTCTTGCCTTCTTCCATCCACCAGTCCCAGACATTTTCGATGACCTCTTTGATTTCATCGTACGGTTCTTCCACTTTCACAAAAGGAACCAGCAGGGTACTCATCTGGGCACCATCAAGAATGGGAGCTTTGGCGCCGGCCAGAATGCTGGTGCCTTTCTCCTTACCGGGCTTCAGGGCCCGGGGCATAACATTGATGCAGTGCATGCAGCGGGTGCAGTTCTCATTGTCGATCTCCAGCTTGCCGCCCTCGTATTTCATGCAACCGGTGGGGCAAAGATTGATGACTTCCTTCTGGATATCAAAAGGACCCCAGTCGCGACCGGCATGGGCACCGGCGTTGGGCGGGAACTCGCCGTCCACATAGGCTTTTACCGCGGACTGATCGATCTGGATATCATCCCGCCAGGTTCCCACAAAGGAAAGGTCGGCCCGGGCAATGGAGGCCACACAACAATTGGGGCAGCCATCGAATTTAAACTTGAACTTATACGGGAAAGCCGGGCGATGGAGTTCATCCTGATATTCCAGGGTCAGATGGGTACACAGCGACTGGGTATCATAACAGGCATATTCGCAACGAGCCTCACCGATACAATCGGAGGGGGTCCGCAGGTTGGAGCCGGAACCGCCCAGATCCTGATCCAGTTTGTGGGTCATCTCGTAGAAAATTTCTTCCAGCTGCGGGGTGGTGGTCCCCAGAAAAATAATGTCGCCGGTGGAACCGTGCATATTGGTGATACCGCTGCCGCGGAATTCCCAGAGATCGCACAATTGCCGCAGATACTCGGTGGTATAGAAATGGCCGGAGGGCTGATTGACGCGCATGGTATGAAAATGGGCCACGCCCGGGAACTGTTCCGGCTGGTCACAGTACCGACCAATTACACCGCCGCCGTACCCGAACACCCCCACGATGCCGCCATGCTTCCAGTGCGTTTCCTTGTCTTTATAGGAAAGCTCCAGAACGCCCAGCAGGTCTTCTACCACATCCTGGGGAATCTGGTACTCAACGTTTTTCTCATTTTTTGCTCTTGCCTCTGCCTCCTGCTTGAGGTCAGCCACAAAACTCGGCCACGGTCCGGACTCAAGCTGATCCAGCAAAGGAGTCTCATGTTTTGCCATTGTTTACCTCCATTAATGTAATAATAGTATTCTGCCGCTCGCGGCAACACTCACACGCTTTTTTTCCAACGGATATCATCATTATTGTCATACCCTTTTCGCTGGCAAGTTTTATTGGTTTACCAGTGTTATCGCAAGGAATCAATCTCTTTTTTGATCTCCGGGGCCACTTCATACCCCAGTTTTTCGGCCTGATCACAATGCGCCACGGCTTGGGGGGCTTCCCCTTTCTCCAGATGGGCAATGGCCAGGTTGTTGTGGGCTACGGCAAAGGACGGTTCAAGCGCCAGGGCTTTGTTATTGATTTCAATGCATTTGTCGACCAGCCCCTGCATGAGATAGGCGCTCCCCAGATTGGTATAGGCCTGCAGAAAATGGGGATTGATGGCAATTGCTTTTTCCAGGGCCTGAATGGCCTCGTTGATCTTGCCCTGCTGCAGGCAGACAAAACCGATATTGCCGTAACCCTGGGAAAAATTTTCCCGGGCGTTCACCGCCT
Organism: uncultured Desulfobacterales bacterium; assembly: GCA_964632805.1. Taxonomy (GTDB): domain Bacteria; phylum Desulfobacterota; class Desulfobacteria; order Desulfobacterales; family Desulfosudaceae; genus CAZWCS01. The sequence continues at coordinate 10,223 of CAZWCS010000122.1, read as the reverse complement.
TCCGGTTATAGTCCAGACAACCTTCCAGATCATCTTCTTCCATGCAGATGCCGCCCAGCAGCACAAAGGCTTCCGCCAGGGTAGGACTGCACTTGACGGCTTCTTCCAGCTCTTTCCGGGCTTCGGCAAAGCGGTTTCGGGCCAGAAGTGCCAAGGCGTAATTATAACGACTGACACCACAGGTGGGGTCCGCCAGAACCGACTGCCGCATTTGTTCGAGTTGGTCCTGTATCTGTATATCTTCCGTTTGCGCCATTCCAGCAGTTACCTCCAACGAATCTCTGCCACGAGCATTCGGTTATAACTTTCCTGTTTGCATAAAATGTATATTATATCTGTAAAAGGGGAATGATTGTCAAGTAAAATTTTCAAATATCGGCGGCGGTCAGGCGACGGTACCCCCTTTGCCCCGGACGCTTCTGCAGGGATCCCCGGAGGGCGGCCTTGAGAATGCTTTCCCCTTATTTTCAATTGTCATCCCGGATTTTGTGTGATATCAAAAACGCAATATTTCGTTAATTTCCTTTGGAAAGACAGGAGGATTTATGAGACCGGGCTGTTACACAGCGATCATCACCCCCTTTGACGGGGATGCGGTTGATTACGAAGGGCTGGTGCAACTGGTGCATTTTCAGGTGGAAAACGGGGTGGCCGGGGTGCTGGCCGCCGGGACCACCGGGGAAAGCCCCACGCTGCGATGGGAAGAGCACAACCGGGTAACCCAGCGGATCGCGGAAAGCGTCCGCGGCAAAGCCATTTGTATCGCCGGAACCGGCAGCAACAATACCGCCGAAACCCTGGAAGCTACCACCCATGCCGCCGAAGCCGGCGCCGAGGCTGTGCTGCTGGTGGACCCTTACTATAATGGCCCCAGCTCGCTGGAAATCCGCAAGGAATACCTGGAACCGGTGGCCCGGACCTTCCCGGATCTCACCGTTATCCCTTATGTGATTCCGGGACGTACCGGCGCCCAGGTGCTGCCGGAAGACATCGCCCAGGCCCGGGAAAAATTCGGCAACATCAGCGCCGTCAAAGAAGCCACCGCCGACCTGGCCAACATGCGGCGCACCCGCCAGTGCTGTGGCGAAGATTTCCAGATCTTTTCCGGCGATGACAACCTTACCTTTCAGATAATCACCGACCCGCAGATCCGGGCCTGCGGCGTCATTTCGGTTTACGCCAACATTTTTCCCGGGGCCATTTCACAGATGGTGAGCGCCGCCTGTGAAGGAAATATTGAGACGGCCCGCCGACTGGCGGATGCCCTGCAACCCCTGCTGGAACTGGTCACGGTTACCACGCCGGAAACAACCCCTTATGGCCCGGTATCCTGCCGGGCCCGGAACCCGCTGCCGGTAAAAACGCTCATGGCGCTTCTGGGGCTGCCGGCCGGCGGCTGCCGGCAGCCACTGGGAAAAATGACCCCCAGTGGTCTGGAACATCTGCTGACGGCGGCCCGCCGCGTGTACACCTCTACCCCTGAACTGTTTGCACCGGCGGCCGAATGGTTTGATATTGATATGGAAAAACGGCTGCATGATCCGCAGTTCCGAAAACACCTGACCTACGAAAAGTAGACGGCCTGTCATTCGTCCGAGGCAATCCCGCGGAAATTTAACTGGATGTCTTTTAACAGCGTTTTCACAACCTCCAGCTGCGCTCTGTCTACCATGAGGGTGGCCGGTTGAACCAGGGATACCATGGCGCTGAAATGCTCACCGTGAAAATAGTAGGTAATATTTTCGCTGTCGAGAAGAGATTTCAAAAAAGCAATATCACCGGAATTATACGTCGAGAGAACCTCCACCCATTCCACCGGCTCCTGCTCTGGATCCGGCGGCAATTCCGGCACCAGATCCACACCGCAATCGGCGCATTTAACAAAACCGGGACGATATTCCGCTTTACACTGGGGACAGAACATGTGTCACCGCCCTTTTACGGGTTCTTATCGATATCCAGGGGCTTCCGGGCACCCTTTTCATCCTTAAACAGGATTGATTTCAACCATCTAAAGGCAAACTGCAACAGCGCCACCTCGTCGGACTGAATCTCCGCCTGCGTTTTTTCATCGATATTGTACCGGCTGAGAAAACTGCTTTCAAAAACAAAACGCCGGAATCGATCAATATCATAGGAGGCCATGAAAAACATCTCCTTGGCTTTCTCCGTCAGCATGATGCTGGAAGGAAACGACCGCTTGCGAACCAGCAAATCCGTCCATTCCGCGTTGATTTCGTCATGAATATCCACCCCCTGATCCCGGCGCCATTCCTCCACAGTCCATTCTTTTTTTTCCTCAAACCCCCGGCAGTGCGATTCGTGGATAAAAAAATAGAAGCCTTCTCCGCCGGGATCAATATTTTCCTCCCTATGACTTAAAGAGGCCACCCCCAGGGGATAATACCGGCAGGTAGTGGGCCGGTCCTGATAAATGAGACAGCCGTCTTCCCGGACAAAGGGGCAGGATTGCTGGTCGTCATCCAGCAATTTCAGCGTAACCACCGGCAAATCCGTTTTGGCCAGCAGCCGGGGTTGGGTATAAATGGCCAGAAACGCTTCCGAAGAAAGTCCCAGACGATTTTTCATACGGACAATGTCATAGGGGGTAAGCATAATATTGATCCCCCGGCAGCACCGGGTAAAACAGGGCACCCCGGGATGGCATGCAAAGGTGAAGGTGTCATCCAGTCCAAACCGGATAGGGGTAATATCGGCCAGCGCGTTATCGGCCTTTTTCGTGGCATCGGTCATTTTTGTCTGTACTCCTTTCAAAACTCCGGGCGTTTTTCGTATTTTTTTACTATATCACAACGCCCGGTTTCACAACAGCATGGGCGACATTTTTTTCGGTGTATCTTGATTTTCTCTCTAAATCTCTATAAAGTTAATCTTTTGTTCCCAATTCAAACACAACCGGGAGGTTGTCATGGAAACGCTGACAGCGCGAACATTTTCTGCGAAAAGAGAATTTCTGGGGCGCCTGCCCCACGGCCGGGATATCGTCACCGCTGTAGAAGATTTCTGCGCCCGGGAAAAAATCATGACCGGCACCTTTTCCCTGATCGGCGCGGTCTCTTCGGTGACCCTGGGCACCTATGATCAGAAACAGCAGGTATATGTGACCTTTCAGAAAGAAGGCCATCTGGAAATTCTTTCCGGCCTGGGAAATATTTCCGTAAAAGACGGCCGTCCCTTTGTTCACGCCCATGTCGTCCTGGCGGAAGAAAGCGGGGCCACCTTCGGCGGCCATCTTTTTTCCGAAACCATATGTTTTGCCGGAGAAATGTATATCCGGGAACTCGACGGGACGGCCCTGGAAAGAATATATGACGAGACCACCGGCCTGATGTTATGGGACATGACGGCGGACCAATCTTCTTCACAGAAATAATGCGGCCTACAGGAGGCATCAACCATGGAGTTATCCATCACCACGACCAGCGATCTCAAACCGCATCCCAAGGATTCCGAGCTTGCTTTTGGGACCGTGTTTACTGATCATATGTTCAACATGGATTACAGCCCTGAACAGGGGTGGCACAAGCCCCGCCTCGAACCCCATGGACCGTTTGTCCTTTCTCCGGCGGCCATGGTCCTGCACTACGGTCAGGCGGTTTTCGAAGGGCTGAAAACCTTCCGTACCAAAGCCGGCGAAATCCAGATGTTCCGCCCCAAAGACAATTTCCGCCGCTTGAACGACTCCTGCCGGCGCCTGTGTATCCCGGAATTTGATGAAACCCTGGTTCTGGAATATCTGAAGCAACTGCTGCGGATTGAAAAAGAATGGGTACCCTCGGCGACGGGGACCTCCCTGTATGTGCGGCCGTTCGTCATCGCCACTGATCCCTATATCGGGCTGCGCTCCTCCCACACCTATCGCTTTTCCATTATTCTCTCGCCGGTGGGGGCCTACTATCCCGAAGGTTTTGACCCGGTTAAAATCTGGGTCTCCACGGAATATGTGCGGGCGGTTCGCGGCGGGGTGGGCGCGGTCAAAACCGCCGGCAACTATGCGGCCAGTCTCTACGGCACGGAAGTGGCCCATAAGGAAGGTTATACCCAGGTTCTCTGGCTGGATGGCGTGGAACAGCGCTATGTGGAAGAAGTAGGCTCCATGAACATCTTTTTTTTGATTGACGACGAACTGATCACCCCGGCCTTAAACGGCAGCATTCTTCCCGGCATCACCCGGGACTCGGTGATTCAGATGGCCCGGACCTGGGGAATGAAGGTCACCGAACGGCAGGTGGACATCGCCGAAGTCATTGAAGCCCGGAAACAGGAGCGGCTGCAGGAAGTCTTCGGGTCGGGTACGGCGGCTGTCATTTCTCCGGTCGGAGAAATCAAGTACGGCGAGCAGGTGGTTCCCATTGGTGACGGCGGGGCCGGCCCCTTTTCCAAAAAGCTGTTCACCGCCTTAACCGATATTCAATACGGCCGGGCCGACGCGCCGGACGGATGGATTGAACCGGTCTGATTCTTCCTTTGCTTTGCTTCTTTTTATTGTCGTCCGCCGCTTATTTTACCCGGAACTTGCACCGGAGCGGGAGCGGAAGGCGGCGATGGTGTCCACCACATACTGTTGCTGCTCCGGGGTAAGTTCCGGATAAATGGGCAGGGCCAGGGTATGCGCTGCGGCATATTCGGCCACCGGGCAATCTCCCGCCCGGTATCCCAGATAGGCGAAGCATTCCTGAAGATGGAGAGGAACCGGATAATAAACCTCGGTGCCGATACCGCTATCTTTCAAAAACGCCATCAGCCCGTCCCGATCTTCTGCCAGGGAAATAACAAACTGGTTATAAATATGACGGGAGTGGCTTTCCGCCGGCAGTTTCACCCAACCGTCGTCCAATCCGGCGCGGGTGAACATTTCCCGGTAGCGGGCCGCATTGTCCTGCCGCCGCCGCGTCCAGTCATCCAGATATTTCAACTTAACGGAAACAATGGCGGCCTGCAGGGCATCCAACCGGAAATTCCCGCCGATTAAAGCATGATAATACTTGGGGGCCGCCCCGTGAACACGGATCTTCCGTAAAAGATCATTATACGCTGCGGAATTGGTAGTCACCAGCCCCCCGTCGCCAAAAGCGCCCAGATTCTTGGAGGGGAAAAAGGAAAAGCAGCCGAAATCTCCAATGGTGCCGAGCCGTTTCCCCCGATACTCGGAACCGACAGCCTGGGCCGCATCTTCGATAACCAGCAAGTTGTATTTTTCCGCTACCGCACAGACCGCCTCCATGTCGGCACTCTGACCATAAAGGTGGACCGGCATAATCGCCCGGCACTGCTGAAGTTGATCAGCAGGCATACCGGCCAGCAACTGTTCCAGACGCTGCCCGTCAATATTGTAGGTATCGCTGTCAATGTCGACAAAAACCGGGGTCGCGCCCACCCGGGCAATGGATCCGGCAGTGGCAAAAAAGGTATAAGGCGTGGTGATCACCCGATCCCCGGGCCCCACCCCGGCCGCCATCAGAGAAACAAGCAGGGCATCCGTTCCGGAAGACACGCCCACCGCATACCGGGCACCGGTGTAGTCCGCAATTTCTTCTTCCAGTTGCGCCACCCGTGGCCCCATAATAAAATGCTGACTTTCATAAACCTCCTTGGTTACTGCCAGCACTTCCGCCTTAATCGCAGCATACTGTTGTTTCAGATCCAGAAGCGGTATCTCCATCCGTTTTCAATCCTTTCCCGATAGTGCGCCGATCCGGCCGGCGGCTGCATACCAAACGGCCCCGTCCGCCCGGACAGGCTGTCATCCAGAAATCAACCGACTCCTTCCTGAACTCGGTTCCGGTCATCATCTTTGCAGCGACCCATTATTTTCTGGAAAAATTTTTATTGTTTTTGTAATAGCCCCCGTTCCGGTTTTTCTGGGGGGCGGCCCCCACTGATCTGCACCGGGCAACCGTTTGCAACTGACAGAAATCGCTTTGTATCCCAACAGCTCGGTGACACTGTCCCGCAGTGCCTCTCCGGCGGCCAGCTTCAATGTTTCCGGCAGGACCAGGGTCGTTTTCCGGCCCTCCGGCTCCACCAGATGCAAAAAACCGTGACAGTTTCCGGGGTGGGCGTCAAAAAGGGTTTTCAACTGCAACAACCCGTCCCGGTCGGTCCGAGCGGTGTTCACGGTGCAATGAACCACCGGCTGCCAAGCCTCGGCAGCCTTATCAATCGGAACCACCCGATCGGCATGAAGGGACAACGCGGTTTCCGACTTCGCCAGCCGCCCTTCCACCAGCACCGGGGCGTCTTCTACCAGAATATCCCGAACCATCTCGTATACCTGGGGGAAAACGACCACTTCCACCGTTCCGTAGACATCCTCCAGGCGAACAATGGCCATGGACTTTTCGGCTCTGGTCCGCTTGCGTTTCACTGCGGTCAGCGCCCCGCCGATAATAACATGATCCTTATCATCCATATCCTGGATCGTAAGCGCATCCGCATTGACAAATTTGCTCAAGGTATCCTGATAATCGGACAGGGGATGACCGGTAATATAAAAACCCAGCGCCTCTTTTTCGAAAACCAGCCGTTGTTTTTCCCGCCATTCAGCAATATCCGGCAAGGCCGGTTCGTTAACCGGCGAACAGTCGCCCGCGAGGTCAAACAGGGACAGCTGCGTATCCGCCCGTTCCTTCTGAATGGTCTGCCCGTAAGCCAGGGCATCCTCAACAGCGGCCATCATCTGTGCCCGGGCGGCACCGGTAGAATCAAAAGCACCGCACTTCACCAGGCTTTCCAGCACCTTTTTATTGACCTTGGTCAGGCTGACCCGTTCGCAGAAATCAAACAGCGAGGCAAACGGCCCATTCTGGTGCCGTTCCGCCACAATGGCTTCGATGGCGGCTTCACCCACATTCTTGACGGCCAGCAAACCGAAACGGATTTTCCCCTCCACCACGGTAAAGGTTTTTTCACTGTCATTAATATCCGGCGGCAATACCTCGATATTGCTTTTGCGGCATTCAGCGATAAATTTGACCACATTATCCGGATTCACCATGGCACTGGTCAGCAGTGCCGCCATAAAGGCCACCGGAAAATGCGCTTTCAAATAGGCCGTTTGATAGGCAATCAAGGCATAAGCTGCACTATGGGATTTATTGAAGCCATACCCGCCGAAATATTCGATCAGCCCGTAGATATGTTCCGCATCTTTTTCTGCAAAACCCTTGGCCACCGCTCCTTCGACAAAATAAGAGCGGTGTTCCGCCATCTTTTCGGCGATCTTTTTTCCCATGGCCTTGCGCAAATCATCGGCTTTGCCCATGGTATAGCCGGCCAGTACGCGGGCGATCCGCATGACCTGCTCCTGGTAAAGAATAACGCCGTTGGTCTCCTTCAGAATCGGCTCCAACTCGGCCACCGGATATTTCACCGCTTTTCGGCCATGTTTGCACTCCACATAATCTTCCACCATACCGCTGCCCAGGGGACCCGGCCGGTACAGGGCCACCAGGGCGGTAATATCGGCAAAGGTTTCCGGCTGCATTTTGACCATCAACTCTTTCATGCCGGGGCTTTCCAGCTGAAACACTCCGGTCGTATCCCCCCGGCCAAGCAGTTTGTAAGTCAAGGCATCCGACATATCCAGATGGGAAATATCCGGAACTTCCAGCCCTTGTTTGCCGATCAGCGTCAGGGTATCATTGATTACGGTCAGGTTGCGCAACCCCAGCAGATCCAGCTTGACCAGTCCGATGGCCTCCACACATTTCATGTCGAACTGGGTGACCATCTCCTCATTCAGCCGGTACAACGGCAGATACCGGGCCAGGGGCTGGTCACCGATCACCACCCCGGCAGCATGCTTGGAGGCATGCCGCGGAAGACCTTCCAGTACCCGGCTGGCCCGCATCAACTCACCGAACTCCGGCCGGGACTCAATCATTTCTTTTAAAGCGGGCTCTTTTTGCAGGGCATCATCCAGGTCCTTGGCGTCGTTGGGTATCAGCTTGGCAATCTTATCCACTTCATAAAGGGGGATATCCAGTACCCGTCCCACATCGCGTACGGCAGCCCGGCTTTTCATGGAACCAAAGGTAATGATGTGGGCCACGTACTCCTCATCATCGTCCGGGTGGCTGTATTTCTCCTTCAGGTACCGAAAGACTTCTTCCCGGCCGTTGATACAGATATCCACATCAATATCCGGCATGCTTTTCCGTTCCGGATTTAAAAAGCGCTCAAACAGCAGACCGTGTTCGATGGGATCCAGATCCGTTATCCCCAGGCAGTAAGACACCAGACTGCCGGCGGCCGATCCCCGTCCGGGACCGATGGGAATGTCCCGGCTCCTGGCGTACTCGATAAAATCGGCGACAATGAGAAAATAACTGGGAAACTCCATTTCAACGATAATACCGATCTCGTATTCCAGCCGTTCCCGGTAAACGTCCTCCCCGGCGCAAAGATTACCGGACGCCGTGATCTGCTGCCACTTTTTTTCAAACCCCGCTCGTGTCTTTTCGGTAAACACATCCTCCACGCTCTTATCCGAGGGGGTTTCAAAACAGGGAAAATGAAAGGTGTGAAAGTCAAAGGTCACCTGACAGCGTTCAGCAATGGCCAGGGTATTGGCGGCCGCTGCGGGGAAAGGTTCCAGAAAGGCACACATTTCCCCGGCGGATTTGAAATTGAGCTGGTCGGTTTCAAACCGCAGACGGTCGTCGTCATGGATGGTTTTGCCGGTCTGGAGACACAACGAAAGTTCGTGCACGGAACTGTCTTCCGGATCAAGATAATGACAATCGTTGGTTCCCACCAGCGGAATCGAGAGCCGCCGGCTCATGTCCAGCAAGGCCCTATTAACGGTCTCCTGCTCGGGAATGCCGTTGTTCTGGACTTCCAGAAAAAAATTGTTTTCCCCCAGAAGGTCGCAATACTGCCGCGCGGCATTATCGGCTTCTTCCTGCCTGTCCTGAAGCAACAATTTCGGAATCTCCCCTTTCAGGCAGGCGGACAGACCGATCAATCCCCGTCCATACCGGCGCAAGAGCGCCTTATCAATCCGGGGCTTATAGTAAAAACCCTGCCGCTGGGAGATGGTGACCAATTGACAAAGATTGTGATAGCCCTCATCGGTTTCCGCCAGCAGTACCAGATGTGACAGACCCTCATGATCCGCGGGCGTTTTATCGGCAATACCCCGCGGGGCCAGATAACATTCGCAGCCGATAACGGGTTGAATTCCCGCCTTGAGCGCTTCCTTATAAAAATGAACCACGCCGAACATCGTGCCGTGATCGGTAATGGCCACCGCCGGCATATTATATTCGCGAGCGCGCTCAAACAGCGGTTCCAGCCGGATAATGCCGTCCAGAAGACTGTACTGCGTGTGGACATGGAGATGAACAAACCGCGCTGGTGCATCGTTGGCTGCCATGGTCAACCTCAATCAAGGCGATAATTGGGCGCTTCCTTGGTAATAATGACGTCATGAACATGACTTTCCCGCAAACCGGCCGCACTGATCTTGACAAAACGGGCTTTTTCCCGGATCTCGTCCACAGTCCGGCAGCCGACATAGCCCATGCCGGCCTTCAAGCCGCCGATCAACTGCACGATGTTTTCCGATATTGTGCCGCGGTAGGGAACCCGTCCCACGATACCCTCCGGCACCAGATGTGCCTCGTCCAGCTCTTCCGTCTGAAAATAACGGTCCCGGCTGCCCTCTTTCATGGCCTCGACCGATCCCATACCGCGGTAAACTTTATAACTCCTGCCCTGGTAGAGAATGGTTTCTCCCGGGCTTTCCGCGGTACCGGCGAACAAACCGCCGATCATCACGCTGTGCGCCCCGGCGGCCAGGGCCTTGGCGATATCTCCGGAGTACTTGATCCCCCCGTCGGCGATCAAAGGCACCCCGCTCTTATTGGATATGGATTTGCAGTTCATGATGGCCGTCAACTGCGGCATGCCCACCCCGGCCACAATCCGGGTGGTGCAGATCGAGCCCGGCCCCACCCCGATTTTAAGGCCGTCGACACCGGCGGCGATCAGCTCCTCGGCCCCTTTGGCGGTACAGACATTTCCGGCGATCACATCTACTGCCGAAAAACTGCTTTTCAACATCTCTACCGTTTTGATCACATTTTCCGAATGACCATGAGAGGTATCGATGACCAGTACATCCGCTCCGGCATCAATCAAGGCCTGGGCACGCTCTCCGGTCTCGCGGCTCACCCCCACAGCCGCCCCCACCCGCA
>CAZWCS010000121.1:0-12241 GCA_964632805.1 uncultured Desulfobacterales bacterium | reverse complement strand
GCCGCCCCAGCCCGTCTTTGTTGGCGCGGGGATATTTCTTCAATTTTTCAATATCTTTCATGGTGATCAACCCGACCAGACCGCCGGCCTTGTCCACTACCAGCAATTTCTCAATTTTGTGTTCATGCAGAAGTTCCTTGGACTCTTCCAGGGTAATGCCCTCCGAAACGGTAATCAGATTTTTGCTGGTCATCACCTCTGAAACCTTTTTTTCCAGATTGGTTTCAAATCGCAGATCCCGATCGGTAACAATGCCGACCAGCTTATCATCCCTGGTGACCGGTACCCCGGAAATATTGAATTTCCGCATCACACCCAGCACTTCCCCAATGGGCACATCCGGCCGGGTGGTAACGGGATCCACAATCATCCCGCTTTCAGACTTTTTTACCCGGCCCACTTCCACCGCCTGGTCGGCAATACTCATATTCCGATGAATAAATCCGATCCCCCCGGCCCGGGCCATACTGATGGCCGTCTCCGCTTCGGTAACCGTATCCATGGCCGCACTGACAATGGGAATATTCAACGGCAAATTTCGCGTCAGCAATGTGGAGGTATTGACGTCTTCCGGCAATACATCGGAATAGCTTGGAATCAATAAAACATCATCAAAGGAATACGCTTCTTCGGGAGCTAATTTCATAATTGACGGTCCTCCGGCAAATATTCACACAACCGATTGTAATAACTAAATAAAAATAATAAACAGCCCCTGGGATATATTTTCGTTCCTATTCCCATAACAAACACGGTTCGGTTTGACAATCTTTTATTTGCCGCCCCGCTTTAATTCAACCCCAGGGCGGGGAAACTGTTTGACTTCCCGGTTCGGATTGTTTTATTTTATCTTTTTGCTGAACCCGGCGGCTCACCGGATACGGCAACGGGAAAAATCGGAAAACACTGCGGACATAATAACCAATGCTGATAAAAATTAATCCCCACAACCCACAGAAACGGCTTGTTGAAAAAGTGGTGGCCACGATCCGGTCAGGGGGGATTATCGCCTATCCCACCGACACCTTCTACGGCATTGGCTGCGATATCACCTGCAAAAAAAGCGTGGAACAAATCTACGCCATGAAACAGCGACGCCGGACCAAACCTTTCAGCTTCATCTGCTGCGATCTGAAAAACATCAGCCAGTATGCCAAGGTCTCCAACTACACCTATAAAACCATGAAACGTCTGCTCCCCGGCCCGTACACCTTCATTCTGGAGGGTTCCAAATCCCTGCCCAAAACCATGGTATCCAGAAGAAAAACGGCCGGCATCCGGGTTCCGGATCATCAGATATGTCTCGATATCGTCCGGGAGCTGGGCAACCCCATTATTTCTACCACGGCCACCCGGCCGGACAAAACGGCTTTCGATGATCCCTCCTTTATCCACGATTATTACGGGAAACAGGTCGACATTGTCATCGACGGCGGGCCGGTACCTTCCCGGCCGTCCAGCGTGATCGCCCTGATGAACGACAGCCCGGAAGTCATTCGAGAAGGATTGGGCGATATCAGCGAATTTTTATCGAACAGATAAACCGCCTTTTTCGAACCGCTCAGAATATAAAGTGTTTTTCTCTTTTGAACAAAAGACACCGGGAAGCGGCTTCAAAGATTTTTCTTGGCGGCATCCAGGCGCCGCAGCATACGGGCGGCTTTTTCATGCTCCGGCCGCAGGGACAAAGCCCGTTTAAAAGCCTTGCGTGCACCAGCGCTATCGCCAAAGGCATAGCAGGACATACCCAGAAAATATTGAACGTCCGGATCTTCGGGCCGGATCTCGGCCATGCGGGAAAGATAAAGCACTGCTTTCCCATAATCCCTTTTTTTAACATTTATTTCCGCCAGGTCTTTATAAACTTTCGCCATCCGGCCCGGATAGTTCAGGGCGGCCAAGCGCTTCAGGGCCTGTTCATAATGGTCTTCCGCCGCTGCAAAAGCGCCGCGCGCTTCCAGAATATGCCCCAGATTGATATGCGCCTCAAAATTTTCCGCAATTTCCAGGGCGGTCCGGAAATGCTGCTCCGCTGCGGCGACCTCCCGTTTCTCCATGGCCAGAATGTTCCCCATATGCACCCAGGCCATCCAGCAATTCTTGTTTTTGGCGAGAGTGTCCTTCCAGAGCGTTTCGGCCGATTGGAATTTCCCCTGCTCCTGCCACGACCGAAAGCCCAGAACCAGAAGAAGCACGAGGCATAAAGCCCGAATACAGCATGTTTTGTCCTTCCCCCGGCGACTGCTGAAATATCCCAGCCCCCCCACAGCCATTGCCACCAAAGGGATTCCGGCAAGATACTGAAAATGGTCGGCCACAAAAGAATAGCGCATGGGATAAAAATTGATAAAACCAAGCGCCGGCGAAAGAATAACCGCATACACCAGAACGGCGACCAAAGGCGCCCGTCCCAGCCGCCTTCTCCCCCACCAGAGCGCAGCCAGCAGGGCCATAAACCCCAACGGAAACAGATACGGCCACACGGAAAAAACATCAATTGACCAACGGGGATAAATAAATATCATCCGATCCGGCCAGAAGAGCTTGGCCGCATAAAACCACAGCGCCCGTCCCGCAATCAGTATACGCTCCACAAAAGTCAGGTCCCAGGGAGGACCGCAGGCACCTGCATGCCCTTTTTCCAGCACGATGGTAACTGTGGCCGCCAGCCCGCTGAAAACAAAAAAAGGCAGCAGCGTCAACAACTGCCGGGACTCGATACGCTTTTTCCGCCACCAGAACAAAATGAGAATAACCACCGGCAAAACCGCAGTCACGGTTTTGCTGAACAAAGCGCAGGAAAAAAAGGCCAAAGACAAAAAATAAGAAGCTGTCCGGCCGGTCTCCGATACAAAGTCCGCCGTCCCATCCCGTCTTTCGGCGGGGGGAAAAACGCGAAAATAAGCCAACAGGGAAAAACCGCTGAAAAAAGCGGACAGAAGATTTTTGCGTTCCGTTATCCAGGCGACGGTTTCCACGTTAATGGGGTGAAGCGCAAACACTGCCGCCGCAATCCAGGCAAAAGGGACCCGGAGACGCCCCAGAATCATCCACAGCAAAACCGCATTGGCCGCATGCAGCAAAATATTGTTGAAATGATAAACAAGCGGCTGATGACCGAAAAAAAAATGCTCAATCCAGAAACTAGTAAAAACCAGGGGATAATACTGTTTATTCGTCTTAAGGTTCAGCCATATCTGTTTCAACCCCTCCGTCGATTCCAGGCACTGATTATCCGTCACATAACAATCATCATCCCAGATAAACCCGCACCGGGTTGAGGGGAGATAGACCAGCACCGTCAGAACAGCCAGAAGGGCACCCAGAAAAAATTTTCGCCCGGCGGTTCCTCTATCTATCCCGGCCGGCAATGGCCACGCTGTCTTGCTTTTCTTTTTTTCTGAGACGTTCACCGGCCGCCGCTTTCATTTTTTCGATTATACGATACGCCGATACAAAAACCAGTTCCATCCGGACACCGGACAGGAGCGATAAACCCCTTCTATCTGATACGCCCGCCCTCCGGGAACGGCAATCTTCCGGGGAGGGACGCGCCTCGCGTCCTGCGTGTGGGCAATAAACCATTCCGGCGGTTCCCGCCGCAAATTCTCTTGAGGAATATATCGAAATTGATGGCGGCAAGACAAACGGCGGGCATAAAAAAACAGCAGCAGCCGGTTCCTGAAATCATGATCGCTGCCGATGGTTATGGGGTTCTGCGAAGAATTTTCCGCCAGGTAGTTTACTGCCGAACGGTAATTTCCGCGCCCATGGACAAGCAGGGGCCCCACCCGGGTGAAATGCCCGGCGATAAGCAGCACAATAAAAATCACCGGGACCCATTTGCCGCCTCCCGATAGAAGGCGGTAGCATTTGCCCAGCAAATAGGCAACAAGCAGGTAAAAAAAGGGGAAACAGAGCGTCAAGTACCGAAAATAAAAATAGTCTGAACGGACCAGCAGCAAAAAAAGCGCCGGAACGACCAGAAGTACACAACAATAAAACAGCCAGCGTTCCCCCTCCCGATACATGACAAGGATACCGGCAACGATCACCAGAATAATCCCGATAAACGTAAGCACCGGTATCCCGTCAATCTCGGGGGTACCGGCAAGAATGGCGGCCATTCGGCACAGAACGTCCCCTTTGTTGACAACCGGTCCGCCTCCAATAATCATATCCCGGGAAAAAAACCAGTAAAACCAGGCAAAAAAAAGAAAGGGGGGAAACCAACAAACCGTCAGACGCCTGATTTTCCGAAGACGGGTAGCGGGCGCCATAAACTCCTCCCAGACCCCGAGAAAAAAAAGCGATAACAACAGGATAATAAAGGTAAAATGGGAAAGCGTTCCCAGTATCATTGTCATCCACAACAAAAGCAGACGGCCCCAATGCCGCTTCCGGTGCCATGCTTCCCGGATCACATAGGACAACAGTCCCCACCATATTGCCGGCATGTATCCCCGGGCCTCAGACCCATACAACAAAAAGGGATAGGCCATGCCCGCCACTAGGACTACCGCCGCTTCTTCAAACGAACCCCAGCGCCGGGCAATTTTCCCCAGCAGCAGGATCGAGCCGATACCTGCCAAAACAGCGGGAAGCCGGTAAACCCAAAAGGGCTGGTGAAGACCGAAAAAATAAAGAAACAAGCTATTCAGGGGATGATTGTTATCATGATGCAGGCGGGTAAAAACATCCCACCAGGAGGTGGCGCTTTGAACAAACGAAAGAGACCATATTTCATCAAACCATAAATCGCCGCGCGCAGATGCCAGCAAAAGAGCAACCACCAAGACATAAGCGGCGACCCAAAAAATTTTTTCGATATGTTCGGACGAAACGCCGCAATGATTGGTAGAAATCAAAGCCTTCCATACCCTTCTTGTTCCGGCGAAACTTCCACCTGCCGGAAACCGGTCATTCTCCCGGCTGATACAGATAGCCCCCGAATAATCCCTCTCTCTTCAGCAGCATATCGATTCGTTCCTGAAAAGAGGTGCCGAGCAGAAATTCCAGCAGAGAAAATCGATCCTTTTCCGGCGGATAGACCGGTACTACTTTGCCTTTAACACCGGCCAGTTCAGCCGCTCGCTCGACGGCATCGGAAAGATTGCCGAAACTGTCGATGAGTCCCAGGGATTTGGCTTTCTCTCCGGTATAGATGCGGCCGTCACTGAGCGCCTCCACCTTTTCTATCGCAAGCCCCCTTCCTGCGGCCACATCACGGATAAACTGCTGATGAATTTCCTCGGCAAAGTCCTGCAAAATCTGCTCTTCCTGTTCACTCATCTTTTTCACCGGAGAAGCCAAATCCTTGTACTCCCCACTCTTGATAACCACCGGCGACAGGCCGATTTTCTCAAAAAGTTCCTGGAGATTGGTGTAACTCATAATTACCCCGATACTGCCGGTAATGGTGCCGCGACTGGCAAAGATCTCGTCGGCCGCGGCCGCAATATAATAACCGCCGGAAGCCGCCATGGAGGATAAAGAAGCCACCGTTTTCTTCTTCGGTAATGTTTTGCGAATTTCCCGATAAATTTCCTGGGCCGGCCCCACCGCTCCTCCCGGGGAGTTGATCCGGATGACAATGGCTTGAATCGAGGGATCCTCGCGAAAATCTTTCAAATTCTCCAAAATACGCCGGGATTCGGCAATAACCCCCGTCACCTCCACCACCCCCACTTTTTTCCCCCGGATAAAATGGCTATCCCGCGAAACAACGGTGAACAGCGCAGATAATACGATCACACCGCTGGATACAATCGCGGTAAAAACAAGGATAAAAAAAAGAAACGGATGTCGTCTGGAAAACATCTCTACCTCCACAAGCCGGTTCATTCCCCATCAAAACAAAACCGGCAGCCAAACCTCCGCGGTCCCGACTGCCGGTTGATAAACGCATAAAAACCCTGTCGTTAGATACAATAAAAGTCAGGAATCATCCACATCCGCATCATCTTCCCCTGGTGTTTCCGCTGATGTTGCATCGTCATCCGGCGTGGAAGCGCCCTTTTCTTCGGCGGCGGCTTCTGCGGTGTCCGCAACAGCCGGTTCTTCTTCCGCTGATGCGGCGGCGGCCGCCTCGGAGGAGTCTTCAGCATCGCCGGAATCGACGCTTTCCGTCTCCGCACTTGGGGTATCCACCCTTGTGGCTTCGGCAGTGTCTACCTCTCCGGATACCCTGGCGGCCAGGCCTTCCTGCAAATTTTCCCGGAGAATTTCACCAAAGGCGGAAGTGGCGGGGCGGGACTTGTCTACATAATCTTTCAACAGGCTCTTCTCATCGTCCATTTCCAAACGTTTAATGGACAACCCGATTTTCCGGTCTTCCACATTGACATTGACCACCCGGGCCGTCAATTCATCGCCGACATTGTAGAGACCAACCGGCGTCTTGATCCGCTCCGTACTGACTTCCGAGACGTGGACCAGCCCTTCGATGCCCTCCTCCAGCTCCACGAAAATGCCGAAATCGGTCACATTCGTTACCTGCCCGACCACCTTCGTGCCAATCGGATAACGATCTTTCACACTGGTCCAGGGATCATCCTGGAGTTGTTTAATTCCCATGGAAAATCGTTCGTTGGTGGTGTCAATCTCCAGAACCACCGCTTGAATCACATCCCCTTTTTTATAAATTTCGGAAGGATGCTTGATCCGCTTGGTCCAGGAAATATCGGAAATATGAACCAGCCCGTCAATATCGTCATCAATACCGATAAAAATGCCAAATTCCGTTATATTCTTAATTTTTCCTTCAATAACGGTGCCCACCGGATATTTCTCCCCGATCAGATCCCAGGGATTGGGCTCAATCTGCTTGATACCCAGAGAAATTCTTCGATTGTCCGGTTGAATATCCAGGACCACGGCTTCCACTTCCTCCCCTACGTTCACCACCCGGGAGGGATGACGAATTTTCCGGGTCCAGGAAATTTCCGAGACATGGATAAGGCCTTCCACCCCTTCTTCCAGTTCCACAAAAATTCCGTAATTGGTCAAACTGACAACTTTTCCGAGTACTTTGCTGCCCACTGGGTATTTGTCTTTGACCAGTGTCCAGGGATCCGGTGTTAACTGCTTCATACCCAGGGAAATCTTCTTTTTATCCGCATCGTAGGAAAGAATTTTAAGCGTTATGGTATCGCCGATGGAAAACAACTCCGCCGGGTGACGGACCCGGCCCCAGGAAATATCCGTAATATGCAGCAGGCCGTCGACACCCCCGAGATCAACAAATACGCCGTATTCGGTAATGTTCTTCACAATACCTTCCACCACCTGGCCAACCTCAATGGTACTGAGAACTTCCGCCCGCTTGGCCTTTAATTCCTCTTCCAGCAAGACTCGCCGGGAAAGAACAATGTTGTTCCGGCGGCGATTGTATTTCAACACCTTAAACGGGTAGGTCTGGCCAACCATCTCATCAAAATTGCGGATCGGCCGCAGATCCGCCTGGGATCCGGGCAGGAACGCCTGCAGGCCCACGTCTACCGAAAACCCCCCTTTGACCCGGCTGACAATCACGCCCTCAATAACACCGTCATTATCATAGGCGTCCTTAATCACTTCCCAGACTTTTACCTTGACCGCTTTTTCCTTGGAAAGGACGAGGGTTTCCATCTCCTCGTCCCAGAATTCAATCATCACCTCAATATCGTCACCGATATTGACGTTCATCTCGCCGGTTTCATCCTTGAATTCGGAAAGTGTAATGGCGCCTTCGGATTTGTAGCCGATATCCACCAGCACGGAATCCTTATCCATGGCGATGACAGTACCGGTTACCACTTCTCCTTCGGTGAACTGACGCAGGCTGTCTTCGTACATCGCCATCAGTTCATCCATACTGCCGAACTCCTCGTCACCCCCCTCGTCCGGTGCCGCATCCGCAGCAGTTTCCGGCTGGACAGTGCCGTCCAAAGAATTTTCTTGTTTTACGTCTTCCCTTACGTTTTCTGTCATTTAAAAAAAACCCCCTTAACCTGAAATTTAATCACTTTATACAGCCACCAGGCTGTAAAAATTTTCTAACCTTATCAGCGCCACCGGCAAAAAGCAAATAAAAACTGAATAATCACCCCAAAAAATTCGAAAACAGAACAAAAAAACAGACGGAAAGATGAGTCGGCCGGAAAGGGAAAACAGTCATTGCATCCGGGACTGAACATGTTGCAACATCCGCTGTACGACTTCTTCGATGGAAAGGCTGGTAGAATCTATGACCACCGCGTCCGGAGCGGCTTTCAACGGCGCCTGGCTGCGGTTACTGTCATTATAATCCCGGCGCCATATGTCAGCGGCGATTTGCTCCAGCGTCGGAGCATCCTTTCCGCCGGCCATTTCTGCATACCTTCGCCGGGCTCTTTCCGTCACCGACGCCTCCAGAAAAAATTTGGCGTCCGCTTCCGGGAAGACCACCGTGCCCATATCCCTGCCTTCAAAAACAACCCGTTTTTCTTTCCCCATCTGTCGCTGGACATCGAACAAAAACTCCCGCACCACCGGCCGGGCGGAAACCGCCGAGGCCAGCATACTGATCTCCGGTGTCCGGATCTGGTCCGTAATATCGGTGTTATTGGAAAAAAGGCGGCAACCATCCGGGCCGGCCACAAATTCCAGGCACAGCCAGTCGCACAACTCCCGCAAACCCGCATCATCATCGGCCATAATGCCCTGTGCCCGTGATTCCAGGGCCACCCCCCGATACAAGGCACCAGTGTCTACATAACGGTATCCCAATTTTTCCGCCAGTTTTTTGCTGACCGTCGTTTTCCCGGCCCCCGCCGGTCCGTCGATGGTAATCACCAGGTCTTTCATGACAATACCCTCTCCAGGGCCTCAATAAAGCGGGCATTTTCCCGGGGAAGGCCCGCAGTTACCCGGATAAAGGTGGGAAATCCGTACGAGACCATGGACCGCACAATTACGCCCTCCTGCAAAAGAGCGGTAAAAACCGCCTGGGCATCACCCTTGACATCGATCAGAAAAAAATTGGCCTGGCTGGGAAAATAATCGAGTTGCAGCCGGTCCAGTTCGGTATACAGAAAATCGAGCCCTTCATGCACGGTCCGCAGTGTTTTTTGCAGAAAATCCCCATCATCAAGGGCGGCCAGGGCCGCAGCCTGGGCCAGCGCATTCACGTTGAAAGGCTGCCGCGCCCGGTTCAATATCTCCGCGATCGCCGGTGGCATAAGACCGTATCCCACCCGGATTCCGGCCAGACCGTAGGCCTTGGAAAAAGTCCGCAAAGCGATCAGGGGCCGTTCATTATCCAGAAAATCCAACATGTCCGCGGCAGTGGTATCCCGGACAAACTCGATATAAGCTTCATCCACCACCACGATTACCCCCGGCGGCAGGGACTGAGAAAATCGCCGGAAAGCGTCCGCAGAAAAGACCGTACCTGTGGGATTATTGGGGTTGGTCAGAAAAAGCAGCCTTGTTTTTTCCGTGACTGCCGCCCGCATGGCTTCCAGATCAATCGCCCGGGACACCAGAGGCACAAACACCGGCCGGGCGTCGGCCAGACGAACCGCAATTTCATACATGGCAAACGCCGGCTGCGGCAAAATCACCTCGTCGCCGGGAACCAGCAGCGCCCGGCCCATCATACCGATGATATCATCGGATCCGTTTCCCAGAACCAGATTTTCCGGCGCCAGCCCCGTTTTTTCCGCAAGTTTCCGGACCAGGTAATAACTGCTGCCGTCCGGATACCGGTGCAGGGATTGCGCAGCCCGGCTCAGGGCCGCCAGCGCAAGAGGAGAGGGCCCCAGAGGATTCTCATTGGAAGCCAGCTTAATGGAGTCTGCAATGCCGTACTCCCGTTCCAGCTCCTCCAGTGGTTTCCCCGGCAAATAAGGCGTAACGGACAAAACGTGATCGGGGCAATTGACTTTCATAACCGTACGGACCGATGCGAACCGGCCTTTCTTTTTTTCTCACAATATGATAAATGAATGTTCATCCATAATGTGCAATTATGGATGGATGGGAACCATTTGTAAACCAAATTCAACAGGGGATTCCGGATATCGATGCAAACCGGCATGGAACAACTGGCCGCCTCGCCACGCCAATGGCCGCTGGGAGAACGTCTGGGGCTGCTGGCCAACCCGGCCTCGGTGGATCACCGGCTGCGCCACAGCCGGGATTTGCTCCACAATATCTTTCCAGGCCGTCTCCGGGCCCTGTATGCTCCGCAGCACGGATTTTTTGCGGAAAAACAGGACAATATGGTGGAATCCGCAGACATGCGGGATCCGGTACTGAACATCCCTATTTACAGTCTTTACGGCGCCACCCGTATGCCCACCGCCTCCATGCTGGAGCCCATCGACACTCTGCTGATCGATCTTCAGGACGTGGGGACCCGTGTCTATACTTTTATTTATACCATGTCTTACTGCCTGGAGGCGGCCCGCCGCCACAACAAACAGGTGGTGGTGCTGGACCGGCCCAACCCGATCAACGGCCTGGACGTGGAGGGGAATCGACTGGTTCCCGCCTGCGCCTCCTTTGTCGGCCGCTACCCCCTTCCCATGCGCCACGGCCTGACCATTGGCGAACTGGCCCGGCTGTTCAACGATTCCTTTGGTATCGGCTGCGAACTGGCGGTGGTCCCCATGGCCGGCTGGAGCCGGGAGATGTTCCACGAAGACACCGGCCTGCCCTGGGTCGCGCCCTCACCCAATCTGCCGACACCCGTTTCCACCATCGTCTATCCCGGACAGGTACTGTGGGAGGGAACCAATGTCTCCGAAGGCCGGGGTACCACCCGACCGTTTGAGCTTTGTGGCGCCCCGTTTGTAGATATCTTTTCCGTGCTGCAACATCTGGGACCGGAACCGTTCCCCGGCGCGATCCTGCGCCCGGCGATTTTTGAACCGACCTCGGGGAAATGGCGGAACCGGGCCTGTTACGGCTTCCAGATTCACCCGCTGTCTCCCCGGCAATTTGCTCCCTACACCACAACATTACGACTGCTGCAGACCCTGCTGACCCTTCACCAGGATTTTTTCGCCTGGCGGGAGCCCCCTTATGAGTACGAATATGAAATCCTCCCCATTGATCTGATTACGGGCGATGCCGCCATACGCCGGCGTCTGACGGCAGGTGAACCGCCGGAAGAAATGGCAGCTTCATGGCATAAGGAGCTGCAGGAGTTTCAGGCACTCAGCCGCGATTATTATCTTTATGGATAAATTTTAAATGGCAACGGGAAAAAGACCAGCCGTTCTATTGACCGCCTCATTCCGGCCCCTGCAGGGCCGTGTAAAAAGGCCCCATGCCCTTTTCGAAAACAGGATTTACAAGAGGCCGACTTGACTGGCAACGACAATATCGACTGGAAACGCATGGCGTTTAAAGGCAACAAGGTCTGGCTGGAAGTTGACGACCAGAACCGGCCCGTTGTTAAAAACGGCAAAGTCCGGATTAAATATCAACGCAACCAGGACTACGAATACTGGGTGAACCCGGTTAATGTCCAGCCGCTCAGTCAATTAGAAAAGCAAAAAAAGCGCCCGGAAACGGCCCGGGCATCCAAACGCCCCCGCGGCAACCGGGGAAAAACCAACGGGGACCGGGAAATCATTGATACGGTCAAACAACAACTGGCCGATACCGCCATCTTTGTTTTTACCGATGGCGCTTGTGCCGGAAATCCGGGCCCGGCCGGAATCGGCGTGCTGATGCTTTACAAAGAAAATGAGAAACAGATATCCACCTATATCGGTCAGGCCACCAATAATATCGCTGAACTTACAGCTATCCAGGTGGCTCTGCGCGAAATAAAGAACAACCGCCTACCGGTCCGCCTTTTCACAGACAGTGCCTACGCCGCCGGCGTTCTGACAAAAAACTGGAAAGCCCGGAAAAACCAGAAACTCATCCAGTCCATCAAACAGATCATGGCGGATTTTTCCGATTTACAACTGATCAAGGTCAAAGGCCACGCCGGAGTGTGGGAAAATGAAAAAGCGGACGAACTGGCCACTTCCGCCATTAAAAAAGCTGTCAACCAACAGTGACGCAACCGGAGCGGACGCAAAAGGGTAAAACGGAAAAAGAATTCCGGCGGGTTTTTTCAGATCCCATTTTTTCCAAAAAATTTTTGAAAAAAATTTGACAGACTCGTAAAAAGTCATCACTCCGGGCTTGACCCGGAGTCTACGCCTAATTAAGTAAGTAAAAAAACTGGATACCGGGTCAAGCCCGGTATGACAAAGAA
>CAZWCS010000120.1:0-12454 GCA_964632805.1 uncultured Desulfobacterales bacterium | reverse complement strand
GTGATGTTCAGGCCCAGCCCCGGCCGCTTGTAAAGCAGTTTTTCCACGGTGTCCAGTTTGTTTTCTGCCCGGGGGGACAAAGAAGATTGGCCATAATCAAAAACAAGGAACTGTATTTCCGGCCCGCCGTCTACCAGCGATCCTGCCAGGGCAAAAGGCGAAGCGGCGGCTTTGACCACAATGTTTTTCAGGGCCTGCAAAACCAGTCCGGCCACCGAGAATTGCGGGTCATCCGTGTTGCCGGTAACCGGGATATCCAGCGCGATTTTTCCCTGCCGGTCTTTTAACAGGGCCACGGCCAGTTCCACCGGCAGATGGACGGCATCCGGGCTGTCCACTTTTCGTCCCAGGGTAAACTGATCAAGGCGTATCCTGTTTTCGGCTTCCAGTTTTCTGTTTTTTATCTGCCAGGCCAGGTTCAGGTGGAGTTTGCCTTTGGAGATGGCTTGCCCGATAAATTTGCCGGCATAAGCGGAATACGGGCTGAGTTCCATGTTTTCCAGGTCCAGGGAGGTGTTCAGCAACAGGTCTGCGGCGAAAGGGTTGATCTTGCCGGTAAGGGAGAACGGCGCATGTTTTTCCACCGCTCCTGCGAGGTGGAAATCGGCACCGGTAAAAGAAGGGAAGGTAAGTCCCCGGATATTGCCTTTTGCAATCGAAAGGCGGGTGGCAAAGGGAGGCGCGATGGATTGGTCCGTAAAATCGATGGCCAGTTGACGGAGAACGACCTCCCCGATTTCAACCGGAAAAGGAACCAGGTGGTCTGGCGCGGACGGGGAGGATTTTTCCGGATCCCCCGGGATTTCAGCTTCAGCGGCCGGCAGGTCATCGCCCGGGGAATCGCCCGGAGAATCGCCCGGGGAATCGCCCGGGGAATCGCCGGAAACGGAAGTGTTTTCCGCCCGGGCCGCTGTTTCCGCGGATGAACCGCCAAAGGCCCGGTCCCAGTTCATCCGGCCACTGGGATCGATTGTGATCTGCTGGGTCAGACCGTCGATGATCATCCGGTCCAGCCGGAGATGAAGAGGGTTATACCCGATTTCCAGGCCTTCCAGAGACAAGGCGGTCAGCTGGAGAAGGGGGGTGCCGCCGGTTTCTTCTTCTGTCACCGTCAGATCATGGCATCGGGTCCGGCCGCTGACGGTGGCGCGCAGACCGGTTTTTTCATCCAGGCCAAATTTGATGTCCGCAGAAAGCGCAAGTTTGCCGCCGGCAAGATTCAGCCGGAGGGATTCGGGCAGATAGGGTTGCGCCCAGGCAACCGCAATATCACTGATTTTCAGCTGGGTATCCGCATGCAGCGGGTTCAGCCGCAGGGAGCCCCGCAGGTCGAGGGGCGCGGTATCATTCACCCGGGTGGACAAGGCCAGGCGCCCGGCGTTTTTCTGGTTCGGCGACAGATCCTGCAGGGTCAGATCAATACCGGCCAGGGTCATGGCAACCGGCTTTCCGGAAGCTGAGACGGCCCGGTCAATGCCCTCTATCCGGCCTTGAATGATTATAATCTGGTCAATGGCCGGCATGAAAAAACTGTTTTCCGCTGCGGAAGGCGGCGTTTGGGTGGAGCGTTCGACCGTTTTGTCCGGCGGGCCGGGCAAAAGATCGGAAAAGTTAAACCGCCCGTCCGCCCGGCGCACGATTCGGGCACAGGGCCGGGTCAGCCGGATGATGGATATGGCGGGTTGCAGCTTGAGACCGGAAACGAGGTTTATATTCACCAAAAGTTCGTCCCAGCCGATAAAGCGGTCCGGCTGATCCGGCTCTTGTATTTGCAGTCCCTTGACAGAAAGGGCCAGAGAGAAAGGGTTCAGCGAAACATCGGCTATTTGTACCGGCCGGTGCAGTATCCGGCTGAGTTTTTCCGGGGCAACGGTTTCAGCGATGAAGGGGATGATAAGAAAGCCGGCCAGGGCGTAAAGCCCCGCCAGCAGCGCCAATCCCAGCACGATTTGCCGGATACGTTTTTCGGTTTGCGGTTGTAAATACATGTATATATTCCCTGTTTTTTTGAATATCCGCACAAAAATGTTTACCCCCGTCACCCTGCTGTTCTGATGCTACCGTACCACAGAATACAACCGGGTAAAAGGGTCTGATGGGATTGCCGCAGGATCATCCCGGGCAGACAACCGGCCCCCAAGGCGGTCATTTGTTCAGCAGGTAATGCCAAAAGGGATGGAAAAGGTCGGCCTTATGAGGCACTGCAGGCAGGGGGCGCCACGTTCCCGGCGGTCGCTCGCGATGACCGGAAAGGCGTCTGGTGAAAATGTCCGGCGCCGCCGGTTCTTTATTCAATCCCCCTGTCCGGTTCCATTTCGGGCCGGGATCGATACGTCTTTCAGGCGGGAGCGGGCCTCCCAGGAAAAGCCTTCGGGACGGCAAGGGAAAAGGGCGTTGTTGGTAAAAATCGGATCTTTTCCCAGGTCGTAGGGGGAACAGGCGACGGCCGCTTCCCAGAGAGCGGTGTGCGGAATCGGTGAATAATAGGCGGGGATCGGGGTGATCCCCTTTGCTGCCACCCGTTTCAGGGAAGTGATCACTTCTTCCAGGGACTGTCCCGGAAGACCGGCCAGCACATAAGCGCCGATCCGGCCGGCGGGGAATCCGGCTTCTTGGAGGCAGGTCACGGCCCGCGCAAACTCCTGCCGGGTGACTTTGTTATCAAAAATTTCCCGGTTGACAAAAGAGGCGGTTTCCAGCCCCAGCCGGATCGTCTCAAATCCGCAGCGGTACATTTTGCGGGCTGTTTCTTGATGAATTTCCCGGATATGCAGGGCGTTGGGCGTATGAAACCGCAGCCCCGGCAAAGACCGGCGGATCTGTTCGGCCAGGGGGAGAAAGTGTTCTTCCGCGTCCACCAGGAGGGCGTCATCATAAAAAACGAAATCCCGGATACCGTGGACCCTGTGCCAGTGCGCGATTTCTTTTACCACTGCCTCCGGGCTGCGCCGGATCCTTACGGGATCGAGATAGCAGGAGGCGCAATAGGGGCAGTGAAACGGACAGCCCCGGGAGGTCTGCAACGGTACGCAGGATATTTGATGTTGCAGATCGTGGGCGGGATAGGGCCAGGTATCCGGCTGGTCGGGATCAAAACGGAGGCCGGGTTGATAACCGGTCCGGGCGGCGACAAATTCGAGGATGTTTTTTTCGGAGATGGTGGTGGTGACCGTATCCGCAGCGCTGTTGGCGCGGGCATGGCCGGTACAGAGCGCGGCATAAACGCCGCCCAGGGCAACCGGTACGTCCGGAAAGATTTGCTTGATAACGGCGATGGTTTCTTCCACCCCGGGGTACCAGTAGGTCATGATGGAGGTGACCAGCACCAGATCCGGTGGGGAGAGAGACTCCAGATCGGCGCGCAGCCATTCCGGGTCGATTCCATAGCGGGAAAACCGGCGGGGAACGGCTTCCAGGCCGGCGGGAGAAGAAAGCGGTCTTTTCCGGTAAGCCCCGCGGCCGTGCCGGGAGGATGGGTTCGTGGCCGGCATCCGGGGATGAAAACGGTCCGTACAGTCAATATAAGAGACGCGGTACCCGTGCTCCCGCAGAACGGCCAGCAGGGAAAGCAGGCCGAGGGGTTTGGACCAGAAATCATAGGCGGCGAAATCGTGTATCCAGGGGTTGACGCCGAGAATATGGGGCGCTTTTTTTCTTTTCATTCGCCCCGGTTAATCCTCTTCGTCGTCGAAATACTGCATGGAGGTTTTTTTCAGCTCTTGCTGGCTGAATAAGACGGTATATTCGGTTATTCCGGCGGCTTCCGCCATTTTCCGGGTGAGTTCCAGGCAGGTGTCCCTGTCTCCGGCATGAACCATGGTATAAAGGTTGTAGGGCCAGTCCGGCATGGGGTCGCGCCGGTAACAGTGGGTCACGGCATCGTTTTCGGCAAACATTTGGCCGGTTTTTTCCACGGCGGCTTCCGTCACCTGCCAGGCCACCATGGCATTGGCGGTAATGCCCGACTGCTGATGCCGCAGGGTGGCGCCGAAGCGCCGAATAACGCCCCGCGCCGCCAACGCCTGCAGGGTTGACAGGAGCCGGTCTTCCGATACTTCCAGCTCTTCGGCAAGAACCTGGTAGGGTCGTTCGGTAACCGGGATATCTCCCTGGATGGCGGCGATAACCTGTTTTTCAAATTCCGTCAGCATATCCTGATATAAGAATTCCGGTCCGGGAATGTCAAGGGTTTTTCCCGGTCTTGACAGGGGCCGGCGCAGTGCGATAAAAAGGAGTATTCTGGAGGTAGTGATGACGCTGGAAAATGATATTGTTCTGATATATATGGAAGAAATGCCCCTGGCCTTTGCCCGGGTGGAGCATATTACCGCCGACCCCAAGCCGGAGTGGTTTCAGGTGACCCTGTTGATTCTGGCGGTTCCCCTGAAAACCGTGACCTGGATTTTGCGGGAGGCGTATATCAACGGTACGGTGTTTACCATGGAGGGCAAATCCATGCGGCTGGAGAAAATCGAAGCCCCCTCAAGGCCGCCAGAAACGGAATCTGCGGCCAAGAAAGACGGTGAAGAGCAGGCGCCGGTTGCCGGCAAAAAGACCGCGGAAGTGATTTCCTTTCCCGCTTTTCCCCCGCAAAAATAGTTTTCCATGACCGGTAACCTCCCTTTGCAAACCGTTCTGTCGGCTTCCCGGCGGACCGACATCCCGGCCTTTTATATGGACTGGTTTATGGCGGGGATAGAAAGCGGCCGGTTCGTGGTTGTCAATCCGTATAATGGCCGGGAAAAAATTGTTCCGGCCGATCCGGCGCAGGTGCACACCATTGTCTTCTGGTCCAAGGACATGGGGCGGTTTCTGGATGGCGGTTATGGCGAGCGTCTCGTCCGGGCCGGTTATCATCTGTTTTTTCATTTTACGATCAATTCGACAAATCCTATGCTGGAGCCCTGTCTTCCGCCCCTTGCCGAGCGGTTGCAACAGTTGGCGGCGCTGGCCGGACGGTTTGAAGCCCGGCGCATTTTGTGGCGATTTGACCCCATCTGTTTTTACCGGATCGGGGGCGGGGCGCGCTGCAACAATCTGGCGGATTTTCCGCGCATCGCCGATGCCGCCGCTGCCTGCGGTGTTTCCCGTTGTGTCACCAGTTTTATGGATATCTACCGGAAAGTTGAACGTCGCGCGGCCGCCGTTCCGGATCTGGCCTTTGTCGAGCCGCCGCTGGAAGAACGGCGGGAAATCATTTTGAAAATGGAACAACAGCTACAAAAACGGGGGATAACGCTGCAGATCTGCTGTGAAAAGGAGGTCTTGGCCGCCCTGCCGCCGGAGTCGACGGTTGCGGCCGGTTCCTGCGTTCCCAATGATTTGTTTGTGGCCTGTGACGGGGGAAGACTGTCGGTTCGCAAAGATTCCGGACAGCGGGTTGCCGCCGGCTGTGGTTGCCGGGAATCTGTCGATATCGGCGATTATAAGCGGCACCCCTGTTTTCATAACTGTCTTTTCTGTTATGCCAACCCCACCCCACCGGCGGGGGGGCGCGGAACCGGGGGATGACATGAAAATCGGCCGCATCGAGCTGACCAATCCCGTGGTGCTGGCGCCGCTGGCCGGTATCACCGATCTTCCCTTTCGCCTGCTGGCCAAAGAGAACGGGTGTTCCCTGGTATACTCGGAGATGATCAGCGCCAACGGGTTGGTGTATAAATCCCGGAAAACCGAGGCAATGCTGCGGAGTGATCCGGCGGAGAAACCGGCGGCGTTTCAGATTTTCGGCGCGGATCCGGATATTATGGCCCGGTCGGCGGCAAAAGTGGAGGCCTCTGGCGCCGACATCGTGGATATCAATTTCGGTTGCAGCGTCAGAAAGGTGCTGAAAACCGGCGCGGGAGCGGCTCTGATGAAGGATGTGGAGCGGGCGGCAAACATTCTGTCCGCTGTAAGGCAGGCGGTGGCAATTCCCGTGACCATCAAGATGCGCAGTGGCTGGGAGGCCACCGGAGAGGACGCGCTGCGTTTGGCGGTGGTGGCGGAAAAATGTGGTGTGGAGGCCATTGCCATTCATCCCCGCACCGCCACCCAGGGATTTTCCGGCCGGGCGGACTGGCGGATTATCGCCCGGCTGAAACAGCTTGTCTCCATACCCGTCATCGGTAACGGGGATGTCGATTCTTCCCAATCAGCCCTGCGGATGCTGACGGAGACCGGTTGTGATGCCGTTATGATCGGGCGGGCGGCGGTGTCGTCTCCCTGGATACTGAAAGAGATTGGCCATCTTTTGTCCGGAAAGGAGCCGTTTGCTCCCTCGCTGGCGGAACGGTTCGAGGTTATGCTGCGCTATCTGCGAGCGGTTATTGCCCATTACGGGGAGTTCCAGGGATGTCGTATTTTGCGCAGCCGTTTGGGCTGGTTTACCCGGGGATTGCCCTACGGCGCCCGTTTTCGGGAATCCCTCAAACAGATTTCCACCCGCCGGGAGGCCGAGTCCTGCCTGGCCGGTTATCAGGCGTTTTTGCAGGAAATGGGGGGAGCGGAAAATGAGCGGTAAAATCCGTTGCCTTTTGATGGCGAGGGGGATATGCTGCAATTTCTGTGCTTGCATCTGTATGGGCATTAATGAAGAAAAACCAGTAATCGGGAGGTAAACAAAATGACGGTAATAAAGGCGCAGCGGTGGTTGCTGCTGGCCGGGCTGGGGCTTGTTCTGGCCGGTTTTATGGCGGGATGCGGCGGTAAATATGATGACGTGATTGCGGTTAACGAACAGTTTGTGGCGGCCATGGAGGATTTCTCCAGTGCCATGGAAACCGTGAAGGATTCCGGCGAAGCCGCTGCGGCGCTGAATGAAATGGCCGAGGCGGTAGAGGAACTGGCGCCCAGAATGCAAGAGCTGAGCAAAAAATATCCGGAATTGCGGAATTCAGAGGAAGTCCCGGAAGAATTGGAGGCGGTCCGCGCCGAATCCGAGGCCGCCGGTCAGCGGTTTTCCCAGTCCATGATGAAGCTGATGGGCTACATGGAGGATCCTGAAGTTCAGAAGGCGCAGATGCGGTTATCCCAGGCGATGGAGCAGATGGGGGCCAAATAAAACCCGCTTTGCGCGGTTTCGATTTCGGGCGACAGGGATTTTGCCCGTTTCCCCGGCGGTATGTATTGTATAAAATCCGCATGACCCGACTTACGCCGAAGTCATGCGGATTTTTACCTATTGTGATTGCTGTTTGCGCAGTACCTTTTTGTCGATTTTGCCCACGGTGGTCATGGGCATTTCTTCCAACAGGTGGATTTTTTTGGGTACTTCATAAGGGGCCAGTTTTTCTTTGGCAAACCGGGCAATATCTTCTTTCAGTGCTTCCGGGTCCTGGGCAAGGGGATGGCCGGCCGCGGGGGTTACGTAAGCTTCCACCATCTCCGATCCCGGCCGGTCGGGATTGGCACGGCCCACTGTGGCCAGCATATCAATGGCCGGGTGCTCGCACATGATCTCTTCCACCCGCCGGGAGTAGACTTTGAATCCGCTGACAATGATCATATCCTTGGTCCGGTCCACAATCCGGAGATATCCCTGCTCATCCTGTATGGCCACATCCCCGGTATGCAGGTAACCATCCTCGTCGATGGTATTGCGGGTTTCTTCCGGCCGGTTGAGGTAGCCCTTCATCACCTGCGGGCCTTTGATGCAGATTTCGCCGGGTTTGCCAACCGGGACGATTTCATTGGTGTCGGGATCTTTGAGCCGGATATCGGTGTTGGGAAGGGGCAGGCCGATGGACCCCAGTTTTTTGGTGCCCTGGGCGGGATTCATGGCGGTCAGGGGAGAGGTCTCGGTCATACCGTACACCTCCAGGAGCTTTCCCGGTCCGACGATTTTTTCCAGTTCCCGCTGGGATTCTTCCGGGAAAGGGGAGGCCGCGGAAATGCAGAATTCCAAGTTGGAATGATCCAGATCTTTGAAGCGGGGATTGGCAATGAGCATCTGGAACAGGGACGGGACATTGACCAGGGCAGTGGGCTTGTATTTTTCAATTTCACTGCAGATGTGGTCGGTATCCCGGGGGTTGGGAATCAGAACCTGGGTCCAGCCGAGGTAAATACAGTTTTTGTTGAAAAACAGCCCGGCGATATGAAAAAAGGGGAAGCCGGACAGCGCCAGTCCCTGACCGCTTTCCCAGTTCAGCCAGTTCTGGACAATGAGCAGATCGGCGACTACGCTGCGGTGGCTCAGCATGGCGCCTTTGGGCACCCCGGTGGTGCCGCCGGTGTACTGGACATAAGCGGTGTCGTCGGGGGAAAGGTCGACAACCGGGGCGGTATCGGAATACGCCCCGGTTTTAATGACTTTCTCGATTTTCATTACGGTTTTACCGCTTACGGGCGTGACCGATCCGGAGGGGATTTTTTTCAGGAGTTTGCCCAGAAACCGTTTCGGGGCGGGGAGAAAACCACCCACGCTGGCAGCCAGGATAACCCGCAGGTCGGCGAGATCGTCAATAATATCCTGAAGTGTCCGGGAAAAGACCGCGTCCAGGGTGATCAGCCCTCTGGCTTGAGAATCCTGGAGTTGATGCCGCATTTCGTCCGCGGAGAGCAGGGGGGACACCCCGGAAACCACGCAGCCGGCGCGCAGAATACCCAGCCAGGCGATGACATATTCGGGAATATTGGGCAGGTTGATACCGACGACATCTCCTTTTTTCAGCCCGCTGTCCAGAAGCATATTGGCCAGTCGGTTGGCATACGCGTCCAGTTCACCGAAAGTGACGGAGACGCCCATGAAGACAAAGGCCGCTTTGTCCCGGTAGGTGGTAAAAGTGGGTTGAATTGCCTCGACATAGGTGGTTTCCCATTGTGCCGGATCCAGATCGGTTATTCCCGGATCATAAGAATGGGTCCAGAATCGGTCTGTTTCCATAACCCCTCCTTTTTTGGTCATATAGTAATTAAAAACAGACTATTATTTGACATAATCATATTCACTTACTGAATATGGTTCAATATTTTACGGGGGTAAGGAAAAAAGTCAAGGATTTTTCCCAAGCAATCGGCTTGTGCCAGTCGTCTGTTTTTTTCTTTACATTCGGAAAACTGCTTACTATCATCTACAGTTTGACATACTTCCCCGGAAAAAGAGGAGGACGGGGAGTCGGCAAGGGAGAGGGCAGGCCATGGTTACCGCCAACGGCGAGTTGTTGAAAAAAATTTTCAATCGGTCAGAGCGGAGAAAATACCACGACCGTTTTGTGGAAAGTTTGTGTGAGCAGGCCCGGGTATTGCAAAAACCCATCGGGTTTATTGCCATGGTTGCCTGGATCAACTTCGCTTTTCGTATTGATCCGGTTTTGCATCCGGAATTTCCCGGGTTGTTTTATTTTCGATTGGGCCTGATGCTGGCCGGCGCTTATGTTTTTATCGCTTCTTTTTTCGAGCGGTTGCAGGGAAGGGGGCTGGGCCTGCTATACCTGCTGGTCGTGTTTGCGTTTTTTTCCTGTTCTTTTTTTACGGGACGCATTGCCGATGATGCCGCCTATGTCTCCGGCCTGCAGATTCTCATTCTGATTATTATTGCCGGGCCTTTTCTGTTCCGCACCATTGTCACCTTCTATGCCGTCTCGATTGCTCTGTTTGTCAGTGCCGTATTGATTTACGAACCCGATATCAGTTCCATGGCCACCAGGTACAGCCTGAACAATCTGGTCATTTCCTATATTCTGGGGCTGGCGCTGGGATTTGTAGTGGACCGGTTCCGGTTTAATATGTTTCTCAACCAGGTCAAGCTGAATGAGGCGCTGGCCGAGTTGCAGTTTTTGATCACAGGTGTTGCTGAAAAATCGGAACTGGTCACCACTTCTTCGGCGGCCTTGCTGTCTTTGTCCGACAAGATGTCCGCCGTGGTGGATGCGATTGCGGAAAAGGTGAAAATGATTGCCGCCGAGGTGTCGGCCGCGGTTGGCCAGATGAACGCCAGTATGGAGCAGGTTGCCGAGGTGATCCAGCAGTCCTCGGTGAATGTGGGCCTGGCCGAAACGGCCACCCAGGAGATGAACACGACCATCCAGCAGATGGCGGAAAACTCCCAAAAAGTGCGCAGCCGGGTGAATGAAGCGGTGCCCCTGGTGGGGCGGGCCTCGGACAGTGTGCAGAAGCTGGATCAGGCGGCGGACGCGATCAGTGGTGTTTCGGAAACCATTTCGGATATTTCCGGCCAGACCAATCTGCTTTCTTTAAACGCCACCATTGAGGCCGCCCGGGCGGGAGAAGCGGGCAAAGGCTTCGCAGTGGTGGCGGCGGAAGTGAAGCAGTTGGCCGGCCAGGCCGGCCGGGCTACGAAAAATATCAACGAACAGATCGCCTTGATTCAGTCCACCACCGCCGAAACGGTGGAGGTGATTCAGAAGGTATCCCGGGATATTGCCAATATCTATGAAATCGCTTCCACCAACGCTACCGCTATCGACAGCCAGCTGGGCTCGATCAACAAAATTTCCGCCAATGTGGATCAGGCCGCAACCGGAATTAAGCGGGCCACGGAAAACATCGACAATACCACCATGCTTTCCTCCAATGTTACGGAGGTGGTTTCCGACCTGGATACAATCTGTGAAGAGGTCCTGGATATCAGCAGGCAGGTGAATTCCAGCGCCCAGGACCTGTCCGGCCTGGCGGACCAGTTAAACCAGACCCTGACCGGGTTTGATAAGAAAACCGCTTCCCCGGAAATCTGAACATGGGGGTATTTTCGACGCTTGGGGGCGCATATTCTCCTGATTTATGAGCGGGAGGAGGAAGACAGTGACCGGAGTTGACGCAGCAGCGTGATGAAATCCGGCGGTAAGGGAGCGGTCAGGATTATCGACCGGCCGGTTACGGGATGAGTGAACGCCAGCCGCCAGGAATGAAGCATCTGCCGGGGTGCGGACTGCAGGAGGGCAAAGGTTTCCGCACCGGCAAAATGCTTTTTTTTTTTGGTCCATTTCCCGCCGTACACCCGGTCGCCCACCACCGGTTTTCCCAAGGCGGCGCAATGCACGCGAATCTGATGCGTCCGGCCGGTTATAATGCGGATTTCCACCAGACTGGCATCGGTAAATTCCCGGCGTACCTTCCAGAGACTTTCTGCTTCCCGCGGATTAATGCCCGGGGAGGTCATCTTTTTGCGCTGCCTGGCATGCCGGCCAATGGGCAGGGCAATCCGCCCGTTCGGCGTTTTCATTTTCCCGTATAGCAGGGCGAAATAGGTTTTGGCGATTTTCCGGGTCTGGAACATGGCGGACAGTGCCCCCAGAGCAGCGCTGGTTTTGGCCGCCATGAGGACGCCCGAGGTGTCCCGGTCCAGCCGGTGGACGATGCCGGGCCGAAGGGGATCGCCCACCGTTCCAATGGCGGGGCAATAGTGCAGCAAGCCGTTCACCAGGGTGCCGCCGGTATGGCCCGGCGCCGGATGAGTTACCATTGCCGGCGGTTTGTTGATCACCAGAAGGTATTCATCTTCAAAGAGAATTTTCAGTGGCAGGGGCTCGGGTAAAACCCGCAGAGTAAGATCGGCGGGAAGATGTCCGGTGACCGTTGCGCCGGCGGTAACCGGGGTGGAAGGTTTCCGGCAGGCACCGTCAAGACGGAGAAATCCGTTCCGGATCCAGGTACTGGCCTGGCTGCGGGAACACTCGCAGACGGAAGCCACAAAGCGATCGAAACGAAAACCGGTGTGGCCGGTCTCAACGGTAAGAAAAATACGGTTATCATCCACCGGCATGTTGCGGTTGGGTTGAAGGGAAAAAAGATTTGATTTCAGAGAAAATGGAGGTTTCTTCGGTTCCCTTGGCGATGGAAAGTTCGCTGACCAGCAGATTCTGGGCAATGTCCAGGAGTTTGCGTTCGCCAAAAGAAAGATCTTTGGTTAATTTCAGCAGAAAGAGATCCCGGAATACTTCGGCCACTCCGTATAGCGAACCGGTTTTGATTTTGTCCATATAATCTTTATAGCGGCGGTTCCAGGTCTGGTTATCGAGCGGGGTGATTTCATCCTGTTGTTTGATCACTTCATATATTTTGGGAATTTCCTTTTTGGCGATAATGTCCCGTACCCCCACCGTATCCAGATTTTTGACCGGGATCATAATGACCATGTTGGTTTCAAAAATTTTCATGATGTAAAAATCCTGGATATCCTTGCCGATCTCCCGGCTTTCGATGGATTCAATGCGGCCCACACCATGGGCGGGGTAAACCGCGAGGTCACCGGGATGAAAATTGTTGGCTGATTTGGGAGTGGGGGCGGGTGTTTTGGTTTTATTTTTGGTTTTTGGTTTTGTCTTTTTTGTTGTCATTGTGGGCACAACCAGAATAATTTTGTTGTTTTTTGGCAAATCAACTTGTTTTTATTAAATATATTGATGAGCAAAGCGGAGATTAAGGGGGCGTGTCTTGATCACAGGTAGAGATTTAGACTGCCCCCCGTTATTTTGCTCTTTTAAGTGAAAAAAATCACAGAAAAATAGAATTT
>CAZWCS010000119.1:0-12671 GCA_964632805.1 uncultured Desulfobacterales bacterium | reverse complement strand
CAGCGCGGCCATCAACTGGGTCGCCCGGTCCACCGCCGCCACGGTTCCCAGCGGATCCACGCCGCGCTCAAAGCGATAGGCGGCATCGCTGCTCATCCCCAGCTGCTTGGCGGTTTTGCGAATGCTGGCCGGTTTAAAACAGGCGCTTTCGATCAGCACCCGCGTGGTCTGGTCACTGATTTCCGAGTTCCGGCCGCCCATCACTCCGGCCACCGCCACCGGTTTTTCGGCGTCGCAGATCATCAGCATATCCGGGGCCAGCTTCCGTTCCTTTTCATCCAGAGTGGTAAAGGAGACCGTTTCCCCGGCGCAGCGAACGACAATCCGGTTGTCCGCCAGTCGGTCCAGGTCAAAAGCGTGCAACGGCTGGCCGGTTTCCATCATGACAAAATTGGTGATATCCACAACGGTATTAATGGGTTTCAGGCCCACCGACAGAAGCCGGTCCCGCAGCCAGAACGGGGAGGGGCCGACGGCAATATCCGTTATTGCCCGGGCGGCATAGCGCGGACACAACTCCGGGGCCTCAATGGTAACGGCGGTCAGTTCGGTGATATCTTCACCGGTTTCTTCCACGGTGACTTCCGGCCGGCGGAGGGTTGCGCCGGAAAAGGCGGCCACCTCGCGGGCCACGCCAATGATACTCAGGCAGTCGGGCCGGTTGGGGGTCAGATCGATATCAAACACCGGATCGGACAACGACAGCACTTCGCGCAGGGGCCGGCCGGGCGCCACTGCGGTGTCCAGGACCATGATGCCGGCGGCGTCTTCTCCCAGCCCCAGTTCGGCCGCGCTGCAAAGCATGCCTTCGGAGACCTGACCGCGGATTTTGCTCTTCTGAACCACCATTCCGCCGGGCAGTTCCGTGCCGGGAAGCACCAGGGCGGAGACCATGTTTTCCGAAACATTGGGGGCGCCGCAAACCACGGAAAGCAACCGGCCGTCCCCCGCTTCCACCTCGCAAAGCTGGAGCCGGTCGGCCTCCGGGTGCGGCCGTACGCTTTTCACCCGGCCGCTGACAACGTTTTCCAGCCAGTCGTAACGGTCAACCACACTCTCTACTTCCAGCCCCGCCATGGTCAGGGCCTCCGCAATTTCGCCGGGGGGCATATCCACCGGGACATATTCGGTTAACCAGCTGAGACTGACTTTCATTTTAAAACTGTCCTAATAACCGGATATCGTTTTCAAAAAATTTTCGGGTGTCGTCAATATTGTATTTGAGCATGGCGATGCGTTCCACGCCCATGCCAAAGGCAAATCCGGTATAACGGGAGGTGTCGTAACCCACCTTTTCAAAAACCGCCGGATGCACCATGCCGGCCCCCAGAATTTCCAGCCAGCCGGTTTGCGAACAGACCCGGCATCCTGTGCCCCGGCAGGCCACGCAGCGGATATCCACCTCGGCGCTGGGCTCGGTAAAGGGGAAATAGCTGGGGCGAAAACGAAGGGTGGTTTCCGGGTCAAACATCTGCTGTACAAACACCGTCAGGGTTCCTTTCAGGTCGCCGAAGGAGACCTTGCGATCCACCAGCAGTCCTTCCACCTGATGAAACATGGGGGTATGGGTCACGTCGGAATCGCAGCGGTAGACCTTGCCGGGAGCAATGATGCGAACGGGCGGTGCCTGCTTTTCCATCACCCGGGGCTGGGTAGGGGAGGTATGCGTGCGCAGAACGACCCCCTCGGAAATATAAAAGGTATCCTGCATGTCCCGGGCCGGATGGTGCCGGGGGATATTGAGCGCTTCGAAATTGTAATAATCGGTCTCGATCTCCGGCCCTTCGGCAATATCAAAGCCCATACGACCGAAAATGTCACAGATCTGCCGGTTGATCCGGGTGATGGGATGTAAGCTGCCGCGTTCCAATGGACGGCCGGGAAGGGATACGTCTATGGCGTTTTCCCCGGCCGTTTGCCGGGCGATCTTTTCTTCCGCCGCATCAAGGGCCTTCTGCAACAGGACTTTGACTTCATTGGCGGCTTTTCCGGCGGCGGGCCGCTCCTCGGGCGGCAGATCCGAAACCGTTCGCAAAAACCGGGTCACTTCCCCTTTACGGCCCAGGTATTTCACTGTGAGTGTCTGCAGCGCCGTTTCTGTTTCCGCCGCTTCGATCTCCGCCAGCGCCCGCGCCTTTATTTCTTCGATGGTTTCGGCCACGTATCGTTTTCCGGCACGCCTACAGGTTACAGATGTTCCGCGGCCAGACCGGCTACCTGGGAAAATCCTTTCGGATCTGAAACCGCCAGATCGGCCAGGACTTTGCGGTCCAACTCCACGCCGGCGTTTTTCAAGCCGTGCATAAACTTGCTGTAGTTCATCCCGTTGCTTCGTACCGCGGCATTGATCCGGGCGATCCAGAGCCGCCGGAAATCCCGTTTTCGCTGCCGGCGATCCCGGTAGGCATACATCAGGGCTTTATCCACGGAACTGGCAGCCGTACGGAAAAGTTTGCTGCGGCCACCCCGGTGCCCCTTGGCAAGCTTAAGAACCTTTTTTCTACGTTTTCTGGCCTTAACGCCTCTTTTTACTCGCATTACATCTCTCCTTCAAACAAACAACAACCGGGCCGTCTTGATAATTTTCAGGGAAATCTTTCCAGATACGGCCCCTTTTTACAAACCCGGTAAAAGCCGTTTTAACTCTTTGGTATTGGTGCTGTCACAGATATGTGCTTTTCGCAAAGTCCGCTTCCGTTTGCGCGTCTTTTTGGTCAGTATGTGACTGCCATGCGACTTGGAATAGACATATTTGCCGCTTTTGGTGCGTTTAAACCGTTTGGCCGCGGCCCGGTTGGTTTTGATTTTCGGCATTGCCAAAACTCCTTAACGTCATAAAATTATTAAAAATATTGAAAAAGAACCCTGACACGCGGAAATCTGTCTTGTCAAACTCTCTACAGAAAAATCCGCAGTCTCAGCTTTTCGGCGCCAGGATCATAAAAAGGCTTCGCCCCTCAAACTTGGGTGCAAACTCCACCGTGGAAATATCTTCCGTCTGCTGGCGGATATCCTCCAGCAAATCCCGGCCCATGCTGGACAAGGTGATTTCCCGGCCCCGGAAAAAAACGGTCACCTTGACCTTGTCTTTACGCTCCAGAAATTTCCGAATGGCCTTTATCTTTGTTTCCAGATCATGGGTATCCGTTTTGGGACGGACTTTTACTTCTTTCAAGTGAACGGTGGTCTGTTTCTTTTTGGCTTCCTGGCTTTTTTTCGTCTGCTCGTAGCGATACCGCCCGTAATCCATAATTTTGCAGACCGGTGGGTCGGCTGAGGGGGAAACTTCCACCAGATCGAGACCCTCATCTCCGGCCGCCGCCAAGGCTTGATGTATGGGAAGAATTCCCAACTGCTCTCCGGTAGAGCTGATCAAACGGACTTCCTTGGCTTTAATGTCCCTGTTGACATTTATGCGCTGCTTCTTCTTAGCTATGTCACCCTCCTTGCGCTTATTTATTTATTCCCGCTGCTTACCAGCCATAATACCGCATCCGTCTCTCCGGCCGGGGAAAATACAGGCATCCGGATCACGAATTCCAAACCTGTTTTCTTAAAAATTTTTTATATTATAGACCAACTCCGACAATTGCAAGCAAAAAATGAACATAAAACAAGGCTTTCCCTCCATAAGCGTTTGAAACGGCATCAAACGGGTTATGCCCGACAAAAACATGATTTGGGATCGATTTATACTTTTCGACAGCGCAGGACCGACCACTTTCCGGGCCTTTGGGCAGAAATCGCCCGGCCGGAAATGAGCGCGGGCATTTTTTATTTTTCTTGCTTTTCAGCGGGGCAATGATAGTTTACAATAAATTAATATTGTTCCGGATGGATGCAACCGCCCGCCGGAATAAAATCCACAACCCGTAAAATCTGAACAGGGAGGATTTTTTGAACAATCAGTTTATGAAAAATATGGCTTTATGGATTGTCATCATCCTGATGATGGTCATGCTCTACAATATTTTCAACCAGCAGCATTACCGGGAAGTTCCCATCAACTACACCGATTTTCTGGCCAAAGTGGAAAACAATCGTATCCGGAAAGTACTGATCGAAGGACGCACCCTGATTGCCACCAATGTCAACGGGGAAAAATTCAAGGTCTATACGCCCGAAGACACCACTCTCATCAGCACCCTCCGGGACAAAGGGATAGCCATCGAGGCCAAACCGCCGGCGGAAACCTCTCTGTTTTTGTCCGCTTTGATATCCTGGCTGCCCATGCTTCTGCTGATCGGCGTCTGGATTTATTTCATGCGGCAAATGCAGACCGGCGGCGGCAAAGCGCTCTCCTTCGGAAAAAGCAAGGCCCGCCTGCTGTCCGACGAGGCCACCAAAGTCACTTTTGCCGACGTGGCCGGTATCAGTGAAGCCAAAGAGGAGGTCGAGGAGATTATCGACTTTCTGCGGGATCCGCAGAAATTCACCAGCCTGGGCGGCCGCATTCCCAAAGGCGTATTGCTGGTCGGGGCGCCGGGAACGGGCAAAACCCTTCTGGCCCGGGCCATCGCCGGGGAAGCCGGCGTCCCCTTTTTCAGTATCAGCGGCTCGGATTTTGTGGAAATGTTTGTGGGCGTGGGGGCCTCCCGCGTCCGGGATTTGTTTGTGCAGGGGAAAAAAAACGCCCCCTGTATTATTTATATTGATGAAATTGATGCCGTAGGCCGGCACCGGGGCGCCGGTCTGGGCGGCGGCCACGACGAACGGGAGCAGACCCTCAATCAATTGCTGGTGGAAATGGACGGGTTTGAATCCAACGAAGGGGTCATCCTGATCTCCTCCACCAACCGCCCGGATGTTCTGGACCCGGCCCTGCTGCGACCGGGACGGTTTGACCGGCAGGTCGTGGTGCCGCTGCCGGATATCCGGGGAAGAAAAGAAATTCTGGAGGTCTACATCAAAAAAATTCCGGCCGACACGGATGTGGACGCCACCAACCTGGCCAAGGGAACGCCGGGATTTTCCGGCGCCGACCTGGAAAACCTGGTCAACGAAGCCGCCCTGTATGCCGCCAAGCGCAACAAAAAGAAAGTCAGCCAGCTCGAATTCGAGGACGCCAAAGATAAGGTCTACATGGGGCTGGAACGCAAATCCAAAATCGTGCGGGAAGAGGACCGCAAAGTTACCGCCTATCACGAGGGGGGCCATGCCATTGTGGCCCGGCTTCTGCCCGAAACCGATCAGGTCAATAAAATCACCATTATCCCCCGCGGCAATGCCGGCGGGGTAACCTGGTTTCTGCCGGAAGAACGGGACTTTAAGTTCAAGGACCAGCTGCAGAACGAACTGGCCATTTCCTTTGGCGGACGGGTGGCCGAAGAACTGGTTTTCGGACGGATGAGCACCGGGGCCGCCGGTGATATCAAGCAGGCTACCGATCTGGCACAGAAAATGGTCCGCAACTGGGGTATGAGTGAAAATCTGGGTTTGCTCTCCTATTCCACCAGTGACGAACATGTTTTTCTGGGCCGGGAAATCGCCCAGCACCGGGATTACTCGGAAGAAACCGCCCGGAAAATCGATGAAGAGATCAATCGGATTGTCAACGCCAGCTATGTCAAAGCCAAAACCATTTTAAGTGAAAATATGGACATTCTGCACAAGCTGGCCGAGATGCTGCTGGACAAAGAAACCGTCCTGGGGGCCGAGCTGGATGATCTTATCCGTTCCCTGCGCCCGGGAATAAAGCTCTGGTCTCCGGCCTCGCCTCCGCCGGAGGAAGAACCGGTCGAAAAACCGGCCGCAACCCCCTCCGACGCATCACCGGATTCCTCTCCGGAGGCCCCGCCGGAAACGGAAGACCCCTCCTCAGCCTCAGACGACAACAATCCCAACGAAATCTGAGCCGCCCGCCATGCGCACCTACGAAATTTCCTGGGGAGATCGCCGCCTGACTCTGGGGAGACGTACCTGCATCATGGGGGTGCTGAACATCACTCCCGATTCCTTTTCCGATGGCGGCCGGTTTCACGACCCGGCGGCGGCCCTGGCCCGGGCCCGGCAAATGGTCGCCGACGGGGCCGATATTATCGATATCGGCGGGGAATCCTCCCGCCCCTTTTCCGAACCGGTTTCCGAGGCCGTAGAAATCGAACGGACCATTCCGGTTATCGAGCAACTGGCCCGGGAAATTCCCGTCCCTATTTCCATTGACACCACCAAATCCGGGGTAGCGGCGGCGGCCCTGCGGGCCGGCGCTTCGATTATTAACGATATCAGCGCTTTCCGCATAGACCCCGCCATGAGCGCCCTGGCGGCGGAATCCGGGGTGCCGGCCATTTTGATGCACATGCAGGGCACCCCCAAAACCATGCAGGAAAACCCGGTGTATGCCGATGTTACCCGCGAAGTCGCCGATTTTCTGCAAGACGCCGCGGACAGGGCGGAAAAAGCGGGCATTGACCGCTCGAAAATTATCATAGATCCCGGTTTCGGATTCGGCAAAACCCGAACGCACAACTACCTCCTGCTGCGGGATATTGATCGGTTGACGCAGCTGGGGTTGCCGCTGTTGGTGGGGCTTTCCCGGAAAGCCTTTATCCGCAAAACCCTGGCCGTTGCGACCGGTTCCGAACCCCGGCCGGACAGTCCGGAAGTGGAGATCGGTACCCAGGCGGTGCTGACCGCCGCCATTCTGGCCGGCGCACACATCCTCCGGGTTCATAACGTGGCCGAGGCCGTGGTTACGGCCACCCTGATTGACACCCTGAAAGCACAAGGAGATCCCCATGCTGCTGGTTATTGATGTGGGCAACACCAATACGGTTCTGGGGCTGTTTGCGCAGGAGCGCTTGGTCCACGACTGGCGCCTGCGTACGGATAAGAAAATTACCGAA
The DNA here is from genome assembly GCA_964632805.1 of uncultured Desulfobacterales bacterium. Lineage (GTDB taxonomy): Bacteria > Desulfobacterota > Desulfobacteria > Desulfobacterales > Desulfosudaceae > CAZWCS01. The sequence goes on along the minus strand of CAZWCS010000119.1, from coordinate 5,826 downwards.
GATGAGCTGGGGGTTTTGATCAGCAGTCTTTTTACGGCGGCCGGGGTGAGTGGTAAAGCCGTCAGCAAAGTGGTGATCGCCTCGGTGGTTCCGCCCGTAGACCGGATTTACGAAATTTTCTGCCGCAAGCATCTTTTTCTGTCGCCCCGCTGGATTGATGCCGCCACCGTTCCGGGAATTCGCGTTTCCTATGCCAACCCGGCGGAAATCGGGGCCGACCGGGTGGTCAATGCCGTGGCCGCCTATCACCGTTACCGATGCGGGTTGATCGTTATCGACTTCGGTACGGCCATCACCTTTGACCTGATTTCCCCCGAGGGGGAATACCGGGGCGGCCTTATCGCGCCGGGGCTGAGCATTTCCGCAGAAGCCCTGTTTCAGGAAGCGGCCAAACTTCCCCGGGTGGATCTGCGTACCCCTCCCGAACAACTGGTGGGGTCGGACACGGCTGCCAGCATCAAGTCCGGTCTGATCTACGGCTTTGCCGGGCTGGTGGACGGTCTGGTCCACCGCCTGCAGGCCGAACAGCCCGCCCTGGAAAAAGTCATCGCCACCGGCGGCCTGGCCGCCCTCATTGCCGAAGTTTGCGAAACCATCGAAGCGGTAGAACCGAATCTGACGCTGGAAGGACTACGGATTATCGCCGATCAGCTCTGATTTTCGCCAGTGCTTCCGGAGAAAGGAAAAAATCATGAAGTTTTTCGTCTCTTTTTTCACCCTGGTCTTTTTTCTGGCTGCAGCCGGGGCCGCCGGCGCCGAGGAGAAAAAAGAAAAAAAATCCTGGAGCAATGAAACCGAGCTGTCCTACGTGGAAACCGGCGGTAACACGGAAGTTTCCAATCTGTCAGCGAAAAACCGCCTGACCTGGCAGGTCGCCAGAAAGCTCAAGCTGGAATGGTCGGCGGCGGCGCTCACCGGCAAAACCGATGGAGACCGGACCGCCGAGCGCTATACCTCGGAGGTCCGGGCCCAGTACGCCCAGACCGAGCGTTTTTTTACGGCGTTCTATGGGGGATGGCTGCGGGACAAATTTGCGGGGATTGATCACCGTTACTACTGCGGCCCGGCTTTGGGGTATGTTTTTCTGGAAACCCCGAAACACCACCTCAGTATGGAAGGAGGTCTGGACTACGTTTCGGAGTCCTATATTGACCATACGGACTCGGAATATGTGCGCGGACGATGGTTTGGCAAATATACCTATACCTTTACCGAAAAAACCCGCTTTTCTCAGTCCCTGGAATATCTGCATGACTGCGAGGACAGCGACAATTACGCCGTCAATTCCGAGACGGCCGTGACCACCGCGTTAAGTGATGTCATCTCCTTAAAGACCAGTTATACCATCAATTATGACAACGAACCGGTTCCCAAGGACCTGGAAACCACGGACCGGACTCTGGCCATGGCCATTCTCGTCAATTTTTAGCCGGCATTCCCGGAGACCGGCAGGAACCTTTTTGCAGCCGGGACCGCTGCCCGATTTCGGCCGGATTCGCTCCGGCCGAAAAATTCCCAAATTTTCTTGACAAAAACAGGATGATATGAAAAAACGTTTCTTTTCAGCAGGAAAGCGAAAACCGTTACCACCCATGGCGGACCGTTTTTGTAAACAGTAAACATAAGATTACGGAGTTTTCATGAGCGAACTAAAAAATGCGGCCACAGAAACCGTTGATGAGCATGGCGCGCAAGACCTTTCCCAGGACAGGGGCCTCCTGGCCGTTATTCTGGCGTTTCTTGTCGGACTGGTGGTGATGCTGATTGTGGGCTGGGTCATTTTTCCGGAACTGCTTTACAGCGAAAAAGAACAGCCCGTTCAGTTCAATCACGAATTGCATATGTACGAAGTCTATAACGGCTGTGAAAGCTGCCACTATTTCCGGGAAGACGGCACCTTTTCCGGCGTACCCACCCTGAACGAATGTATCGATTGCCACGAGTACCCCATCGGCAACACTGAAGCCGAGCTGAATTTTGTCGACAACTATGTCGCCCAGGGCAAAGAGGTCCCCTGGCTGATTTACTCCCGCCAGCCGGATTGTGTCTTCTTTTCCCACGCCGCCCATGTGGTCAAGGCGGAGATGGCCTGCAAAACATGTCACGGCCCCATTGAAACCTCCACCAGCCTGAAACCCTACGAAGAAAACCGGTTGACCGGATACAGCCGGGACATCTGGGGCAAAGAGCTGACCGGTATCAGCTTTTTCAAAGACCACGTCTGGCAAAGCATGAAAATGGACGACTGCGCCCGTTGCCATAAAGAGCAGATGGGCAGCCAGGGCGAATGCTTTCAATGCCATAAATAATAAAAGGAGAACACGGTATTCAGACTCCGGAAACGGCCCGGAGGGAATCCCAATTCCGATATAAATGAGGAAAATTCTATGAAGATCGACAGACGAAGTTTTTTGTCCCTGGTAGCCGGCGGCGCGGTGGGAACGGCGCTGACCCCGCTGCCCATTAAACTGATGGACGATGTTTCCATCTGGTCGCAGAATTTCCGGTACCTGCCCATTGAAGTGCCGGTTCCGCCGGACGGCGCTGCTTCCTATAAAGACACCGTCTGCACGCTCTGTCCCGGGGGATGCGGCCTTTCGGTCCGCAAAATCGGCAATCGGGCGGTAAAAATTGAGGGGCAGCCCGAACACCCGGTGAACCGGGGCAGTGTTTGCGCCCTGGGACTCACGGGGCTGCAACTTCTCTATGGTCCCTGGCGGGTCCAAAAACCGCTGAAAAAAGAAAACGGCCAGTGGAAAACCATCAGCTGGGATATTGCTTTGGATGAAATTGCAGAAAAAATCCGGCAGCTCCGCAATACCGGCAAGGCCCATACCATTGCCGGCATACTGCCGGAACAAAAAAACATCACGGCGCATCTGCTGCAGCGTTTTCTTGCCGCCTGCGGTTCCCCCAACGTTTTGGCCGTGCCCGCCCAGGATGATGCCCAGCAACTGGCGGTTAAAAATCTGCTGGGCCGGGCCGCACCACTGGGCTTTGATTTTGAAAACAGCAGTTTTGTGGTCAGTTTTTCCAGCGGTCTGCTTGACGGCTGGGGGTCGCCGGTACGGATGCTCAAGGCCCACAGCCGCTGGAAAGAGAAGGGCGCCACCCTGGTTCAGGTGGAGCCCCGGTTGTCCAACACCGCCGCCAAAGCCGATCAGTGGATTCCGATCTATCCCGGAACGGAAGCCGACCTGGCTCTGGGCATGGCCCAGATTATCATCCGCGACTATCTGCACGACCGACACATCACCGAAGCCGGCCACGGCTTTGCACGTCTTCAGGAACTGCTGAACAAAGATTATACGTCTGCCAAGGTAGCCGCCAAAACCCGTATTGACGAACCCACCATTGAAAAGCTGGCCCGGCGTTTTGCCAAGGCGACCAATCCGGTAGCGGTCTGCGGCCGGGGCAACGGCCGGCAGCCGGTCAGCGGACGGGAAGCCATGGCGGTTTTAACCCTGAATATCCTGGTGGGCGCCTTGAACCGCCGGGGCGGCATTTCCACCCAGCCGGCCCCGGGCGATATGCCGTGGGCCGATCCGGTGCTGGATACCATTGCCCGCCAAGGCCTGACTGCCAAAGGTCTGGACGGAACGGGGGTGCACCGCCTGCCGGAAATGATCAACCGGAAAGGCGAAGCCGCGATTTCGGCCCTGTTTGTTGTCGAAAGCAATCCCGCCTATACCCTGCACAACGCCACGGCCGTACAGGAAGCCCTGGCGCAGGTGCCGCTGCTGGTCAGTCTGTCCGCCTATCTGGATGAAACCGCGGCCCTGGCCGACTATGTCCTGCCGCTGCCTACTCCCCTGGAACGCAAAGAAGATGTCCGGGTAACGGCCGGCATGAAAAATCCGCTGGTGGCCCTCTCCCGGCCGGTCGTAAAACCCTTGGCGAATACCCGCCACCCCGGCGACATCATTATTGACCTGGCCCGAAAAACCGGCGTCAGCGTGGCCGCTTCCTTTCCCTGGAAAGACTATGACGACTGTCTGCAACGCAGCCTGGGCGATAAATGGCGGACGCTTTCCCGGCAGGGCTATTGGCAGCAAGCGGACACCCGTCCGAATCCGGCGATCCCCGCCGTGGATTTCATGCCCCTGGTGGTGGCGGCCACCAAACCCGCCCCCACGCTGCAGGGAGACAAATCTTTTCCGCTGGTTCTGGTACCTTATGACTCCATGCGTCTGGCCGAAGACAGTCTGGGCACGCCGCCCTTTGCGCTCAAAACCATCTCCGATGACGTGATCCGGAAGAAGGAGGTGCTGGTGGCGGTTAATCCGGATACGGCGCGGCAATACAACCTGTCCGAAGGAGAGCGGGTAACCCTGGCCACGCCGGCCGGCAAAGCCCGGGTGAAAGTCCATCTTTCCCACGGCATTGCCCCCGAAATTGTGGCCATGCCCCGGGGACTGGGACACACCGCCTATGACGATTATCTGGCCGGCAAAGGGGTCAATACCAATGAACTGATTGCGCCGGTGGAAGACCCTGTGACCGGCCTGGATGTGGCCTGGGGCGTCCGCGCCAAATTCGCCTAAGTCTAATTTACATATAAGAGGTTTTCGATGAAACAAGAGGATAAAGACCACAAATTCGGGATGGTCATCGACCTTGACAAGTGCACGGGGTGCGGCTCCTGCATGGTGGCCTGCATGTCGGAAAACAATGTCCCCTTTAAAGAGGACGAATCCGACAAACTGAAAAGCATCACCTGGATGCGCGTCTACAAGCTGACCAACGGCAAACCCTTTCCGGACACGGAAGAGTGCTATCTGCCCCGGCCCTGCATGCACTGTGACGGCGACCACGGGCATCCTCCGTGTGTTTCCGTCTGCCCGGCTGTGGCCACGGACTATGACTGGCCCACCGGTGTGGTCAGCCAGATTCCCACCCGCTGTTTCGGCTGCCGCTACTGCATGGCCGCCTGCCCCTATCATGCCCGCTACTTTAACTGGTATGATCCGGTCTGGCCGGAGGGGATGAAGCGTTTTCTGAACCCCGACGTCTCCCCCCGCATGCGGGGGGTGGTGGAAAAATGCACCTTCTGCTATCACCGCTACCAGCGGGCCAAGGAAAAAATGTACGTGGATGGCCGCGAGGAACTCCGCGAAGACGAGTACCAGACCGCCTGTACGCAGGCCTGCCCGGCCGGCGCCATTACCTTCGGCGACTTGAACAACAAAAAACACGCCGTGTATCAGATGGTGGAACCGGACCGTCACAAGGGCGGAAAACCCCGGAATCCCAACGCTTTCCGGATTCTGGAGCGGCTGGGCACCAACCCCAAGGTCTACTACCTGTCCAGCAAACCATGGGTGCGTCGGCAGGCGGACAATTCCGTGGCCGACCCGGATGAATCATAATTACGGAGAATAGTAACCAGATATTACAGGGAGTATATATTCTATGGATTCCGCACTATTTCCCAAAGGAGTGAAGCGCTGCCCGCTGCCGGTTTTTATTCTGTTTGTGCTGGCCGTCGGGGCGGTCCTGGTATGGGGCGTTTACGCCATGCTGCTGTGCTGGATAAAGGGGCTGAACCAGACCAACATGAACGATTATTACGGGTTCGCCCTCTGGATCTGGGCGGACCTGGCGGTCATCGCCCTGGGCGGCGGGGCCTTTTTCACCGGGTTTCTGAAATACCTGGTGGGCAAGGATGAGCTGAAGAACATCATCAATTTTGCGGTGGTCATCGGGTTCATCTGCTACAGTTCGGCGCTACTGATTCTGGCCATCGACATCGGCCAGCCGCTGCGGGGCTGGTTTATCTTCTGGCACGCCAATGTCCACTCCATGCTGACGGAAGTGGCCTTCTGT
>CAZWCS010000118.1:0-12822 GCA_964632805.1 uncultured Desulfobacterales bacterium | reverse complement strand
ATCCACAGGGTCAGAAACCGGTCGAGAAGCGGCAGTTTTTTAACGGTGGATTCGGTCATTGATTTATTCTCCTGCTATTATGTCCGGATTTACTCAAAGCGGAAACCGGCCAGATAGGCTTCCAGTTTTTCTTTGCTTTCCGGATCGAGTTCCGGGCAATCGTCTGTGCCGCGGCCGCCTTCGGCCATTTGAGCGGCAAAAACCATGCAGGTGGCCAGGCCGCATTTTTTGCAGTTGGTTTTGGGCAGCAGCTTTAAAATTTCAAACACCTGCGGTTTTTTTCGGCTTTCCTCGCTGGGGGTGATGGTGTCTTTTTCCGCCCAGACCCGGTTGATTTCGTTTTTCAGCCACTCCAGAATTTTATCCGCTTCGGCCTCGTCTTTTAAGGCGTTGATGGCGATTTCGGTTGCGCCCACCTTGATGATCTTGCCGTGCACGTGCAGCATCATCTCCGGCGGATCCCTGAAATACTGGGTGCCGCCCAGCTCCGCATTCAAGTAGGGCAGGGCGGCCGAGACGTCTTCATCCAGCCGGGCGATGCAGTGCACCGATTGGAAGCTGGGGTTGCATTCCGGCCGGAAGATGGTTTTTTCATAGGATTTGAGCAGCATTTGTAATCTCCTTTACATGGCACCGCCGAAGGTATAGGTCACGGTGAAATAGATGCCGATGCCGACAAACACGACTGCGGTCAGGCGGCGCAGATAGCGCTCCATGGCCGTAAGCCCCCGGACGAAACCGGCGGCGGCCCGCGTGCCGTAGGCCAGCAGCAGGGCAAAGCCGATGACGGGAAGCGCCGTGCCGATGCCGTACCACAGGGGCAGCCAGAGGCTGGATTCAAATTTCAAGGCCAGGGGAATGACGCTGCCGAAAAACAGGGCCGCCGATACCGGACAGAAGGCCAGGGCGAAGAGAAAGCCCAGAAAGATGGCCCCGATGGCGCCGCCGTTGCTTAACCGGTGGACAAACGCCGAATTGCCGCCCCCCCAGGCCGGCAGGCGCAGGGGAATGATATCGGCAATAAGGATGCCCACGGCAATTAAGACCGGCCCGAGGATTTTGTTCATGTACTGCTGCAGGAACATGGACACCCCGGGGATGGAAAACAGCCCGGCCACGATGATAAAACAGATCAGGATGTAGGCCAGGGCCCGGCCGCCGGTATAGGCCGCCCCGGCCACCAGGGTACCGTAGCGGGTTTGGATCTGCCTGCCGATAAAGGTGGTGGCCGCGATGTTGGTGGCCAGCGGGCACGGCGAGATCGAGGTCAGGATCCCAAACCACAGGGCCGATATCATGGGAAGAGCGGTCAGTTCCATCAGCTTTTCTCCATGAATGACCGGATTTCATCACTGACATAATCGGCGTATTTTTCCTCGTTTCGCAGAAGCCGCCAGACTTTTTCGAGGTTTTTCCAGCGCATCGTTTCCCCGTCTTTTTGTTCCACAATGACCACGGACTTGGTGTAGAGATTGAAATCCTTGATAAAATGCTTGTTTTCCGGCTTGTCCACGTTGACGGTCCGCCAGTCGAGCCGGCCGTTTTCAATTTCCTGCCGGAAATGATTTTTTATGGCGGTTTCCGCCCACTCTTCTATCCGGTAGCAGGCGCCGCACCGCTGGCTGGTGTAAAAATAATAGGCGATATACCGGGGTTTTTCTTTCGTCTCGACCGTCACGCCCTGGCCGGCGGATTCTCCAGCCGCCGCCGGCCATCCGCCGAGTATCGCAAAAACCGCCAGAGCAAAAGCGATGACAACTCCTGTAGCAAAACGCTGTATTTTCATTTTGACTCCCTTATTCCAGCCATTTTTTGACGTCTTCTTTTTTGGGCACCTTGCCCACTGATTTTACTTCCTCGCCGATTACCACGGCGGGGGTGCCGAAAACGCCGTAGCCCGCAATCTCCATGGTGTCGGTCACTTTAGTCACCTCGGCGTCCGCGCCGGATTCCGCCACGGCTTCCCGCACAATCTCTTCGGTTTTTTTGCATTTCGGGCAACCCGGGCCCAGTATTTTGATGTCCATCAGAAATCCTCCTTTATCGTTGTTTGATCGTTTGCATTTATTTGATTATTTTTCCATAATCCCGCCGCCCATAAGGTAAAAATAGGTGGTCGCCCAGGCGGCCAGCACCACGGTGATGCCGAATAAGACATTGCCGAGGCTCATCAGCGCAAAGCCGCTCATGATGTTGCCCACCACGCAGCCGCCGGCAATGGCGGCGCCGGTACCCAGCAGAATCCCGCCAAAAAAGGCGATAACCGTCTGGTCGGGCGGCCGGGGCCGAAATTGCGTTTTCCCGGACAATCGGGCGCTGAAGGCCGCGCCGGCCACCAGGGCCACGATCTCCAAAACCAGCCACCATTTGATTGTCTTGGCCGGCGCGGAGCTCTCGGTTGCGGTGAATACCGGTGCCGTAACCGCAGGTGCCACCGCCGGCGAGGCATAAACGTGTTTTAACGGCGCATCCGTTAAAAGGACCTGGACATTAAGCACTCCGCCGGTGACCCCCAGGGGATAGTTTCGCCCGCTGGAGGCGGAAGACATGTAGGCAAATATCGCCAGCAGGCCGATGGCTATGCCCGCCTGCCAGGGCTTCCATTTCCGGAGCACCAGTCGCTGCAGCAAAGGCATATCCTGCTTGATCACAGCTGTCTGTTTTTTTTGACGGGCTTGTTTGACCTGCCATATCCGCCAAGCCCCCAGCAGCGTGATGGCGCCGATGATAACGGCCAGAACCCCATAGGGCAGCCCCGTCACCGAGGACAGGGTCACCGGGCCGCCGCCGGCATCCTTGACAATAAAATTTTCCAAGTACATGGTAAATCCCTGTAGCGGTCCGTATTTCACAGCCGCTACACCCAGCGGAATACCGATTAAGCCGGCCATGGAATTGATATTGCCCTGGCCGGATTTAAACAGGCAGCCGCTGACGCACCCCCCGGCCAGCACAATCCCGATGCCGAACAGCACCCCGCCGACCAGATAATTGGCCCAGATAAACGGCTTGGGATTCAGGCTGACCCAGCCCAGCCCGGATATCACGGCAAAACCGACCATGCTCACCGCAATGACCACCCAGAGCCCGCCGATTTTTTTCCAGTCCTTCATGAGCAGCACTTCGCTGAAGGCCGATGCCCCGCACAGATCCGCCTTTTCCAGGAAAACCCCGAACAAAAAGCCCACGGGAATGGCCGTGAAAACCCACAGGCCGGTTGCCATCGCCAGGCCGGTAAAGACAATGATCATCATACCAATCATTAACAAAGGCTTTTTCCAGCTTTTGTCTGCTGTTTCTCCCATACAACCTCCTTACAACTTATACCTCATACCTTATACCTTGCACCTGTCACCTTATACAAACAACGCCCCGTAAACCAGCCCGCACACCGTGGAAAACGCGATTACAATGGCGATGAAGGTAGCGGTTTTTTTCGTGCCCAGGATGCCGCGGATGACCAGCATGTTGGGCAAAGAAACCGCCGGACCCGCCAAAAGCAGGGCCAGCGCGGGCCCCTTGCCCATGCCGGAGCCCATGAGGCTTTGGAGAATCGGCACTTCCGTCAGCGTGGCAAAATACATGAAGGCCGCGGACACGGACGCGAAAAAGCAGGTCCACACCGGCCAGATCAAGGCGATGAACTCGTATGCCGCCCCCTGCTGCATGCCGGTGAGGGCGAAAAACTGTCCCGGGTTGTCGCCCACAATGGCCTGCACGTATTTGGACGGGATAATGGCATCATGGGTGGGCCGGCCCAGGAAAAACCCGGCGAACATGACCCCGGCAAACAAAAGGGGCATGATCATCAGGGTGTAGTTATAGGTTTCGCCGACCCATTCTTTGAGCTCGTCTTTCTGGAACCAGCGCCAGAGGACGGGAACCAGCAAAACCAGCGAGATTCCCGCGATATACCAGCGGATGGCATAAATCGTCGCCCAGAAGCCCTCCTCCGATGCGGGCTTACCCCAATTGGCAAACACCAGAAAAATCACCATCAGGCCGAAAAAGATCAGATCCTGCCACAGCCGACGGGGCATTTCTTCTGCCGGCATCTGCATGGCACCGGTCTGCCGCTGCTGCTCTTCCTTGCGGTAGATCCCGGCCATGGCAAGTCCGATGACAATGGCGAAAATAATGGCGCCCACCGCCCGGGCGATTCCCATTTCGATTCCCAACACCCGCGCGGTCAGGATGATGGCCAGCACGTTGATGGCCGGCCCGGAATACAGAAAGGCGATAGCCGGGCCGATGCCAGCACCGCGCTGATAGATGCTGGCAAACAGAGGCAGCACGGTGCAGGAGCAGACGGCCAGGATGGTTCCGGACACGGAAGCCACCCCGTACGACAAAATCTTTTTGGCCTCCGCCCCGAAATACTTGACCACCGCGGCCTGGGAGATAAACACGGCAATGCCGCCGGCAATGAAAAAGGCCGGCACCAGACACAAAAGTACATGCTCCCGGGCGTATTCTTGGAGCATGAAAAAGGCCTCCATAATGGCCATCTTCACCCGGGGATGGGCAAACGGCACCAGGTAGGCAAACAGAAAAATCAAAATGAGATAGATAAACTTTTTACGTTCTGTCATAACAACCTCTTTACCGGGCAATCATCCGGGGAAAAACATTCCGCCTTCTGCTATTCGTTTAACGCTTCCGGCAGGGTATTGACGAAATCACGAATTTCGTCCCGGATCCGCCGGTAGTGATCCAGTTTTTTCTTTTCGTCGCTCTCGACTTCGGCCAGCCGCGGTGGATCTTCAAACGAGCGGTGGATCCTGTTCGTACTGCCCGGAAAAAACGGACAGGCTTCCCGGGCATGGTCACAGACCGTGACCACATAATCGAAATCCTGTTGCTCAAGGGTGTCCATCCCCTTGGCAACATGGCCGGAAATATCCAGACCTGCTTCGGCCATGACTTCCACCGCCAGCGGATCCACCCGGCCGGGATTCACCCCGGCGGAAAAAGCCCGGAAAATATGGGCCTGCAAATGATTCGTCCAGGCTTCGGCCATTTGACTGCGGCAACTGTTGCCTGTACACAGATAAAGTATGGTGCTCTTACTACCGGTCTGCGGCATGATTTGTTTCCTTTCCTGTCGAGAGGGCTAAAACAAAGTCCTACCTGAATTGAGCGTTTCAGTTTTAAAGTTTAGACGATATGAACCGAGCAAAAAATATATGGCTTACAGCCCGCAGATGTCTTCCCGGCGAATGGAGGACAACCGCTCCCGCAGAGCCGCGATTTCGGGATCATCTTCCAGCCAGTCCTGCAGATTGGCCAGCATACGGGCCGCATGGGGATTGTCCCGACCGTCGGCCAGATAATAATTTACCCAGCGGTCTTCTTTGTGATATTCGACAAAACCAGCTTCTTGCAGTATTTTCAAATGTTTGGATACTGTGGGCTGGGCAATTTGCAGGGCGGTTTTCAATTCGCAGACACACATGGTCTTATGCTGAAGCATTTTCAAAATTTTGACCCGGTTGGAATCGGCCATTGCTTTGGTTGCTTTGATGAATTGTTTCATAATCACTGATCCATATAGTTAAATAGCAATATAACAATTTAGCCGGGGGTGGTCAAGAAAAAAATCAGAAAAAATCAGATATCACCGGCCAGGTCCAAATCCGGATTCAAGCGGCAGGCCAGAAGCGACAGGCGGCGCCGGGGGGCGTTTTTCTTCATGGCCACGCCGATGGCTTTCTCCGTGCCCACCAGAACCAGCAGGCGCCGGGCCCGGGTAACGGCGGTATACAGCAGATTCCGTTCCAGCAGAGCATAATGCTGGGTCAGCACCGGCACAATCACGGCCGGGTATTCCGATCCCTGAGACTTGTGCACGGTGATGGCGTACGCCAGAGACAACTCCTCGGTTTCCGTGAAGGCATAGTCCACCAGGCGGTCATAATAGTCCACCGTCAGAGCCTGCTTCCCTACATCCACGGCCGCAATGGTGCCGATATCGCCGTTAAACACCTCTTTGGCATAGTTGTTCCGCAGCTGCATGACCTTGTCGCTAACGCGAAAACCGCTTCCGCCGGCATTGACGGCCGGCGACGACGGATTCAGGACCTTTTGCAGCTGCTGATTCAAATTGATGGTGCCGGCCTCGCCCTTATGCATGGGGGTCAGCACCTGCACCTCCTGCAAAGGGTCCAGCCCGAAGGTTTCCGGGATGGTTTGCCGGCACAGCTTGACAATCTGCACGGCGACAGCGCCGGGATCACTTTCTTCAATAAAACAGCAATCCAGTTCCGGTGTCAGGGCGGCAACCGCCGGCAGCTCCGGGAAAAGACCGTTGCGAATCCGGTGGGCGTTTTCCACGATCCGGCTGGTTGCCGCCTGCCGGAAAACTTCCGTCAGCGAAAATACCGGCAGCAGCCCGGAATCAATCACATCCCGCAAGACATTTCCCGGCCCTACGGACGGAAGCTGAAAGACATCTCCCACCAGAACCAGCATGGCGGTCACCGGCGTAGCGCACAGCAGATGATAAAAAAGCTGAATATCCACCATAGAGGCTTCATCCACCACCACGGCGTCCGCCCGCAAAGGATTGTCGCTGTTTCGGAAAAAGACATCTTCGCCGAAACTGTAACCCAGCAGGCGATGAATGGTCTGCGCCTCCTTCCGGGAAAGTTCGGCCAGCCGCTTGGCCGCCCGGCCGGTGGGCGCGGTCAGAACCACTTTTTTCCCGGCCTCCTCATAAATCGCGGTAATGGCCCGGACCAGGGTGGTTTTCCCGGTTCCGGGCCCCCCGGTGACGACCACCACCCGGTGGGCGAACATGGTTTCCAAAGCCGTCATCTGCTCCCGCGAGGGTTTGATGGCCAGACGCCGGACCACCTGCTGCATCATCTGGTCGGCATCCGCAGCCGGCGCTTCCGGCGGCAGGGCGGCCAGGCCCCGCAGACGCTCGGCAATGCCGTGTTCCGCCCGGTACAGAGGGCCGGGATAGACAATGGTCACCTCCGGATCCGGCCCGGGCATCTCCTGCAGGACCACCTCCCCGGCGGCGGCCAGACTTTCCAAGGCGATTTCAACCGCGCCGGAGGCAATCCGGAAAAGCGTTTCACAGCGTTCTTCCAGGTGCCGGAGGTAACAGAACACATGTCCGCTGTTGGCATTCTGTTCCAGTAGATGCAGCAGGCAGGCCCGGATTCGCCGGGGATCATCCGCCTTTTCTCCGGCGTCCAGGGCCAGGGCATCGGCCACGACAAAACCGACACCCGGAATATCTTCAGCCAGGCGAAAAGGGTCGGTCCGGAGCACCTCCAACGCCTCTTCGCCGTATTCCCGGAAAATCCGGGAACTGTAAGCGGCATCCAGGCCTTTGGCCTGCAGAAAATCCATCAGCGCCTTCAGAAGGTGATGCTCCTGCCAGGCCGCCCGGATCATGGCCGCTTTGGCCTGCCCCACCCCGGCCACCTCCGTAAGTCGCTCCGGCGCCGCGGACAACACCTGAAGCGTATCCGCCCCGAAGCAGGCCACAATGCTTTCCGCCAGCGCCGGCCCCACGCCGGGAATCAATCCGGATTGCAGGTACTGCTTGATGCCTTCCACGGTGGCCGGCAGAATCGCTTCATAATTGCTGACTTTAAACTGCTGGCCGTAGCGGGGATGGGCGACCCAGGAGCCGGTTACGCGAATGGTCTGCCCCGGCGTCACCGCCGGCATCACCCCCACAATGGTGACCCGGTTTTTCTGTTTGGCGACGGCCAGCTCGGCCACGGTGTAAAAGGTGGTTTCGTTGCGGAACCGGATCCGCCCCAGACTGCCTTCCAGTACAATCATGCCGCCGGATCCGTACCCCGGGAATCGATCAGCCAGCGGGCGGCTTCCAGGAGATCGGCGGCGACAAAGGAAGGCTGTATGCCCTTTTCTCGCAAAACCCGCTCCGCCTGCACCCCGTGGCCGGTTCGCACCAGGATGATAGCGCCGCAGCCGGCAGCCCGGCCGCACTCGATGTCTTTGGCGTTGTCGCCGATCATGCAGGCCGCCGAAAGGTCCAGGTGATAGCGGCGACAAGCGGCCCGTATCATTCCGGGGCGGGGTTTGCGACAGTCACAGTTGTCTTCCGGTACATGGGGGCAGTAGAAAATATCAGTGATACATCCCCCTTTATGCGCCACCGCCTGTTTCAACTTGTAAAACAGATAGTCCAGCGCCTCCACAGACATCAGGCCGCGGTTGACCGCCGACTGATTGGTGATGAGAATCAGGGAAAACCCCGCCTCGGTAAGACGCCGCAGGGCTTCCAGGCTGCCGGGGAGAAACTGAAATTCCGCCCAGCTTTTGATATAGTCGGGCGCGTCCCGGTTAATCACGCCGTCCCGGTCCAGAAAAACGACCCGGCCCAGTTCCGGTCTTGCCATTATTTTCTATCCTGTTTATCAACCGAACGATTCGGGCACTCGGCCACAATGGCCACCGAGTCGAATCCCGCCGCCATCAGGTGCGGCCGGTCCTGCTCAATGGCTTCCCGGGAGGTGTATCGCCCCAGTCGGACACGGTAAAAAGTCGTTGCCCCTTCCGGATACACCTGAATATGAACATTTTTGTAAATTCGCTCCAGATTTTTTTTCAGCCGCTCGGCGTTTTCCGGCTCGCGAAAGGCACCCACCTGAAAGTGAAAAACCGGGTCGGCACAGGCCGGGCCGGCCGCGGCCGCAGGGGTTCCGCCCGCCGGCCCGTCCAGCGCGATTGCCGTAACCCGGGCAGTGCCGGCGTCAAGCATATCCAGCTCTTTGGCGGCGGTATAGGACAGATCGATAATCCGGCCGGAAACAAACGGTCCCCGGTCGTTCACCTTCACCACTACCCTGCGCCCGTTTTCTTCATTGACCACCTTGACCCAGGTTCCCAGCGGAAGGGTTTTATGGGCGGCGGTCATCCCGTACTGGTTATACACTTCTCCACTGGCGGTCTTGCGGCCGTGAAATTTTCCCCCGTACCAGGACGCCCGGCCACACTGTACAAATCCGCTGGAGTGGGCCAAAGGCTCATACCACCGCCCGAACACCTCGTAGGGTTTCGACTGGGAAGAACGACGCGGCGTCTCTACGGAAGAGGCGGCACAGCCCGCGACCAACACGAACAGAAAGAGGCTCACACCCAAACGGACGACCCGGCCGTGTGGCATCCGTTGCTTCATCTCCATGGTTTCCTTACAACTTTTAATATTTACAATAACGCCAAATTGCATTATATCTCATTATTCTGTCCGGGATTCAAGCAATCTCTGCCGGAACCGAAAAATCAAGATGACTGCGGGCGCGGCCGCTGACCCGGCTGCCCCTTGAACAACAAGCCCAATACCGTCTTATTCCAAACGGAGGCCGGCGTGCAGACTGGAAATACCCGCTACTACCGTACCGCCCTGACCGCCCAGTATTTCCTGTTCTTCGGGGTTCTGGGCATATTTCTGCCCTTTTTCAATCTCTATTGCTATCATCTGGATTTTTCCGGCTTTCAGATCGGCCTGCTTTTTTCCGCCCGCACGGTCACCACCGTTATTTTCCCCCTGATCTGGGGTATGCTGGCGGACCGCTTTAACGCCCGCAAACCCATTTACATCCTCTGCAACAGTGTTGCCGCTGTTATCTGGTGCGCCTTCCTGTTTACCACCGACTTTTCGCTCATGCTGGCAGCCATGTTTTTTTTCGGTATTTTCCGGGCACCGGTGATTTCCTTTATGGAAGCCTTTGCCATGGACATTCTGGGCCCGGAGAAAAAAAGCTACGGCCGCATCCGCGCCTGGGGAACCATCAGTTTCATCTCCGTGGTCACCCTCCTGGGCCGGGCCACGGAACTGTATTCCATCAACATCATTATCCCCCTGATTTTCGCCGGAGCGGTTTTGCAGTCCCTGGGATCACTGTTTCTGCCGGCCGTAAGCGGAGAAGAACAATCCACCGACCTTTCGGATTTCAAATCCAACCGGAAAACCTTTCTTGTCTTTTTGACCTGCGCCTTCCTGATGCTGGCCAGTCACGGTACCTATTACGGATTTTTTTCCATTCACCTGGAAAACCTGGGCTTCGGCACCACCTTTATCGGCTTTGCCTGGGCCCTGGCCTCGATTGCGGAAATCACCGTCATGCTCGGCTCCCGCAAACTCTTTTCCCGGTTTTCCCTGGAACATATCCTGGTGGTGGCCTTTTTCGTGGCCGCCATACGCTGGATCATGATGTTTTTCGCCGCTTCGGCGCCGCTTATCCTGCTGTCCCAGCTGCTTCACGCGGTCACTTACGGCGCCTTTCATATGGCCAGCATCCTTTATATCGACCGCGAAAGTCCGGAAAGCGGCAAAACCTTCGGGCAGGCGCTGAACAACGCGGTCAGCTTCGGTCTGGGTATGATGGTGGGCGTGTTTATCAACGGCTACTGTTACGACCTGGTGGAAGCGGCCCCTTTTTCCCCGGAAAGCCCGGCTACACCCCTTTTTCTCGGCAGTGCCGCCATCGCCATCATCGGCGGGGTTTTCTTTCAAGCGGGTATCGGCAGGTCCACTTCCGAAAGGCGGTAATCCGAATTTTCTACAAGCAGTGCCCATAGCGGACGTTTACCACCTGAAGCAGCTCTTCGCCGATGGCCAGCCCCTGGTCGATGAACTGCGGGCCGTATTCCCGCCCCACCGGCGTGCGAAAGGTGGCTTTGATGGCCGCGATATATTCCATGGCCCGGGGATAAAGATAAACAAATTTACCCAGCGGCGGAGGGGCGATCTCAATCATGTCCCAGACGGTATGGGTAAAATTGTCCGGCCCCCAGCGAAACTTGTCGGCGTCGTATAAACAGCCGGAAAGAAGCATCTGCAGGGTGGAATCGCTTTTGCGCCGGTTTTTAAAGGCCTCGTGATTGCAGATGGCAAAACTGACCGCCGCGATATCATTTTCTCCCAGGCGCTGATCGTTGCCGGATTCCAGCTTTTCCCGGGCGGCGGCCGCGCCCTGCACGGCATGATCTTTCTGCGTCCGGCGGATATCATGCAGCAGCCCCGCACAATGGGCCAGGAAAACAAGATGGGTGGTTTTGCCGGAAGAATAACAGGCCCGGTCCGCCTCCACCGCCGCGATCGTTCCCGCATCCAGGGCTACTTTCCGGGCATGACCGAAACCGTGGCCCGGATTGTTTTCCGTCTGCCGGGTCACAAACCGTTTCAATTCCGTTAAAAAGACGTCGGTTTCAAATCGCTGCCGGGAAAAGGCCATCAACCGGGGAAAATCCCGGTCAAAATCCGGCTGAGGGAAACGGGCCGCGATTGCCCGGGCCGTCTTCTTCAAATCGGCATAAATTGCTTGCAAATCGTCCATATGAAAAGTTCATGACTTTCAATTCGCAATTATACTACCCCCCCACCGTGGACATAATCCGGGGTAGCGCCCCCTGCCGGGGATGGTCGTTACCCGCGTAGCCGGGTTTGTTCCAGACCGCCCGGCGAATCATTCCGGCCAGCTCCTTTTCTCCGGCACCCTGGCGCAAAGGGGTTTTGATATCGACTGCCTGCGGGGACAACAGACAGGCCAGCAGACGACCGTCCGCTGTCAGCCGCAGACGATTGCAGGTCGCACAGAAATGCTTGCTCCAAGGACTGATAAACCCGATCTCCCCTTTGGCGCCCGCCAGCCGGAACCGTTCGGCCGTTCCCCCGCCCGGCCCGGTCAGCGGCAGCAGTTTTCCCGCCTGCTGCAGCCGCTGTTTGATTTCCGGCGACAACATCTGCCGACCGGCATCCACCTGCCGATCCCCGGTGGGCATATACTCGATAAACCGCACATGCAGCGGCAGGTCCACGGAAAGCCGGGCCAGCTCCCGGAGTTCATCATCATTTATACCCCGCATGACCACCACATTCAGCTTTACGGGGGAAAAGCCCGCCTCCAGCGCCCGCATGAGACCGGCCCAGACCCGGCCAAAAGCGTCCCGCCCGGTAATCTGCCGAAATTTTTCCCGGTTCAGGGTATCCAGGCTTATATTCAGCCGCTTGACACCCGCCTCGCGGATCACCGCCAGATTGTCCGCCAGCAGAACGCCGTTGGTGGTCAGGGAAACATCAGAGATGCCTTCAAAGGCGATAATGCGACGCAGCAAAGAAGCGGCGTTTTTCCGGACCAGCGGCTCCCCGCCGGTCACCCGCACCTTGGTGATGCCGAGCCGGTTGCCCACGGCGACAATCCGCAAAATCTCTTCGTAAGTCAGAATATCTTCGTGGGCCAGGGTGAAGGGTTCATTGGCCGGACGGCAGTAAATGCAGTTGAGATTGCACCGGTCGGTAATGGAAACCCGGAGATAGTTTACCTGCCGGTTATATCTGTCGGCCAGTTCCCTGGTTTCCACAATCAGCCCTTATGTTCGTTGTCGAGATTGAATTTATGGCGATAATCGTTTATTTCCACCATGGGCGGCCGTTCCAGCATGGGCAGCTTGTGAACGTCCGGTACATGGTCATTGGCTTCCAGCATGAATTGGATCATCTCGTCAAACAACTCCCGGGTCAGCTTGATCCGCCCCAGACGTTCCATCCGGTCAAAAAAAGTTTTCATAATAACAAAGGCCATTTTCCCCAGGGCCTTGGTGTCCTGGTTGCGATGCACCCGCCGGTCCAGGTCTGTCTGGGAAATGACGTTGATGCCCCATTTTTTATAAATATCCAGAATCATGCTGGTTTCGATCCCATACCCGATGGGAAAGGGGATATTTTCAAAAATTTCCCGGTACCCGGCGTATTCGCCGGAAAGCGGCTGGAGAATCTGGGCCAGCTCCGGGAAAAACAGGGAAAACAGCGGCCGGATCACCAGCTCCGTTACCCGA
>CAZWCS010000117.1:0-12850 GCA_964632805.1 uncultured Desulfobacterales bacterium | reverse complement strand
ACCAAGGCCCGGGCCGCGGCGGCAAAGCCCGGGTGATCATGCCGTAGACGTCCGTGCGGGACGAAGCCGGTCCGTAGGCCCGGATGATGTCATCCCCCCGTCCGGCCGGTGCCTGGTCCGGGTCCGCGATGATCAGGACCCCCGCGTGCTCAAAAAAGTGATCGGCCGGCTCGTCATGCCGCACGGCGCCGATGGCGTCGCACTCTTCCAGACACTGTAAACACTCGGAGCAGGCCCCGCATTGCAGACAGCGGCCGGCTTCGTCCATGGCCTGGGACTCGCTCAGCCCCAGGGCCACTTCATCGAAATTTCCGCACCGCGCGTCCGGCCGGCACTCCGGCATATGGATCGGCCCGACGGAAGGCAGGTCCTCGGGGATAGCGGTAAAATCCCGGTCCTGCGGCCGCACGGTCTTTGGGGCAAACGCCTCGAGGCCGCACACGTTTTCCAGTATCCGCCGGGCGGCCTCCCGCCCCTGGCTCATGGCCGCCACCACCGATGAGGCGCCGGAAACGGCGTCGCCGGCGGCATACAGTTTCTTACAATTGGTTTGCATCGTATCGTTTGTTTCGATCAACCCCCGCGGATTGATGTCAAACGGCGTTTGGCCGCTTTCACCGGCCAGACCCCCGGTCTGCCCGATGGCCACGAACACCCGGTCAAAGGCAAGTTCAAAGGGCTTGCTGTCTTTGCGGATCACGGGCCAGGCAATGCCGTCGGGTCCGGGTTCCCCCGACCGGGTAGTCCGGCACTGGAGGCATGTAAATTTTCCATCCTCACCGAGAAACGCGGTGACCTGAGTCTGGTCTTTGAGTTGAATGCCCTCTTCGGTGGCGGCTGTAACCTCTTCCGGATCGGCGGGGATCTGGTCCGCGGCGAACCAGGACACGATGGTCACCCCGGCGCCCAGTCGCACCAAGGTACGGGCCAGATCATAGGCGGCATTGCCGTCACCGATGATGGCCACCTGCTCTTTCAGCTTTTTCACTTCTCCGCGATAGACCCGGTTTAAAAAGTCGATACACCCTTCCACCCCGTCGAGGTCCTCGCCCGCGACGCCGAGCTTCCGGTCCGCCCAACTGCCGATGGTCAACAGAACCACGTCATACCCCTCGGCAAAGGACTCAAGATTGTGCAGGTCCACGGCTTCCCCGGTGCGGATTTCCACGCCCATGCTCTCGATATACGCGATTTCAGCGTTCAGAATATCACGCGGCAGCCGATGGGGGCCGAGCCCGTAACGCAACAGCCCGCCGGCTTGTTTTTCTTTTTCAAAAATCGTCACCGCGCAGCCCTGTCCGGCCAGTTCGGCCGCCGCAGCCAGCCCGGCCGGGCCGGAACCGATCACCGCAATTTTTTCCGCCCGCGGTTCGGCGACCACCGGCGTCTGTTGCAGTTCCGGGTGCGCGGTTTCATAGTCCGCCAGAAACCGTTTGATATTACGGATGCCCACACTGCCGTCCAGCTCGCCCCGGCGGCAGGCGGTCTCGCACGGATGGGTACAGATCCGTCCGCAGATACCGGGCAGAATATTGTCCCGCCGCACCAGGGCCAGGGCCTCCGTGAAACGGCCGGCCCGGGTCAGGGCGACATAGCCCTGGGCGTTGACCCCCAGGGGGCAGTTGACGCTGCACAGCGGGGTCTGCCGTTTGTCGATCCAGGCCCGGCCGGGCAGTGTGCGCCGGCTGTTGAAACGGATGGCCTTGCGGCCGTCGTCCTCGCCGTCAGTAGATGGAGGCGTCTCAACCGGGCAGCTATCCACACAGCGTCCGCACAGGATGCAGCGGTCAGGATCCACAAAGGTCTGTTCCTGTTCCAGGCCGACCCGAAACCCCTGGTGGCTGTGTTTTAAAGAGGTCACCTTGGCCGGCAGGACGCAGCGGATGGCGGAATTGCGCATAATCCGCATCAGACCGGGACGATGGGCGAAATTCAGGGCGACCTTGGACTTGAGACGCCATTCCGGGTTATTAAATTTCTCATCCAGGTCCACGGTGTTGTCCACCAGGGTGACCGGGATCCCCAGTTCCCCCAGTTTGTTGGTGGCGGCAATGCCCGCCGGCGTGGCGCCGATAACGACAACCCGGTGCAAACGATCCTTGGCGCGTTTCATGCCATCGCTCCTGTCTGACCGGAAGCCTTGCGTTCCCGGCCTTTCAACTTGGACTGGCCGTATTCATACCCTTTGGTAAAAGCCTTGATGTTCATTTCCTCGGTGCCCTTGGGGACGGACGAGGTGACGGCTCCTTGCGCCGACTCAACCGACAGGACGCCGGTGATGGCCGTGGTGAATCCCAGCATAATGATGTTGGCCATCATTGTCCGTCCAAGTTCTTCGGCCATGCGGGTGGCCGGAACGCTGAAATAATCTCGGTCATCACGGGTCTTGACCAGATCCTTATCCGTGATCAGCGTCCCTTCGGGCTTGAGGGCCTCGATGTGTTTGTCGTAGGCCGACTGGGACATGCATACCAGGATGTCCGGCGCCTTAATATAAGGATACTGAATCACCTTGTCGGAAATAATCACCTGGGCGGAACAGGCCCCGCCCCGGGATTCCGGACCGTAAGATTGCACCAGCGTGCTTTCCAGGTGATCTCCCAGCGCCGCGGCCATTCCCATGATCCGGCCGGCCAGAACGATGCCCTGGCCGCCGAACCCGGTGATAACCACTTCATGACGAATATTCTTTTTTTGCGCGGTCATATGCCTTACATCCCGTCGAGCTTGTTGTTGTTCCAATGTCAGTCCATGTTCGGAGCGCACACGCGACTGTGCTGTTCATCATGGGTGGGCCGCTCTTTCTGCACGAATTTGCCCAGCACCACGCCCTTGTCAAAATCAACATCCAGGTCCGAGGGATCGGCGCCGTTTTTAATAATGGCGTTGTCCTGAAACTGGTGCAGCATGTCCATCGCCTTGACCTTGTTCCGGCGCCCATAGTTAATAGGACAGGGCGTCAACACCTCGATAAAGGCAAATCCCCGGTGCGTCATGGCTTCCTGAAACGCCATGGTCAGATCCCGCGTGTGAATCATGGTCCAGCGGGCCACGTAGGTAGCGCCCGAAGCATAGGCCAGCAGCGGAAGATTAAACGGCGTTTCCGGATTGCCATATGGCGTGGTGGCACTTTTGGCCATGGTCGGGGTCGTGGCCGCCACCTGGCCGCCGGTCATGCCGTAAATCAGGTTGTTGATGCAGATCACGGTCATATCCATGTTCCGCCGGGCGGCATGGATAAAATGGTTGCCGCCGATGGCGCACAGATCGCCGTCACCGGAAAAAACAATCACATTCAGGTCCGGATTGGCCATCTTGATGCCGGTAGCAAAGGGAATGGCCCGTCCGTGGGTGGTGTGAAAGCTGTCTATTTTGACATAGCCGGCCCCCCGCCCCGAACAGCCGATCCCGGAAACCATGGTGAACTTGCGATAATCGATCCCCGTAGCCTGAATGGCCGTCAAACAGGCGGCGAAAACCGAGCCGATGCCGCAGCCGGGGCACCAGATATGCGGAATCCGGTCCATGCGGATCAGTTCTTCTAAGGGATGAACATTGGATTTGGTTTTTTGCGCCATCAAAATGCCTCTGTTAACACGTCAATAACCTGGTCAGGGGTAATAATGGTCCCCCCCGGATGCCCCGCCAGATAGACCGGGGCTTGTCCCGCCACGCAACGCTGAACTTCACGGAAAATCTGACCCATATTGATTTCCACCACGATCATCCCTTTGACCTTTTCGGCCATTTCCCGGATCAGCCTGTCAGGGAAGGGCCAGACCGTAATCAGCCGCAACAGGCCAACCTTGATGCCCATTTGCCTGGCCTTATCCACGGTGGTATAGCTGGTCCGGGAAGACACTCCGTAGGATACCAGGATGATTTCAGCGTCATCTAAAAGATACCCTTCGGTCCGGATGATATCGTCCTGGTTGCGGCGGATCTTGGCGATCAGCCGTTCCATCATGTCTTTCTGGCACTCCACGGACATCACCGGGTACCCTTGCTCATCATGGGTCAGACCGGTCACATGCACATTGAAACCGTCCCCGATGGCAGGCATGGGGGGCACGCCGTTGGGGCCGGGCTTGAACGGCTGGAACTTGTCCTTGCGGCCGGTCGGTCTAACCCGGTTCACAGTTTTAATTGTGCGCGCCTCCGGGATGAGCACTTTTTCGCTCATGTGCCCCACGATTTCGTCGGACATGATGAACACCGGAACGCGGTAGGTCTCGCTCAGATTAAAGGCCTCGATGGTCAGGTCGAACATCTCCTGGGGGGAAGACGGCGCCAGGGCGATGATCTCATAATCTCCATGGGACCCCCAGCGGGCCTGCATCATATCAGCCTGGGCCCCCATGGTGGGCAGCCCCGTGGACGGTCCCCCGCGCTGCACGTTGACCACCACGCAGGGGGTCTCGGTCACTACCGCCAGGCCCACGGTCTCCATCATCAGGCTGAATCCCGGGCCGGACGTGGCCGTCATGGTCTTGACACCGGTCCAGGCCGCTCCCAAGATCGATGTCATGGCAGCAATCTCGTCCTCCATCTGAATGAAGGTGCCGCAAACATCCGGCAGCCGTTCCGACATCCGTTCCGCCACTTCCGTGGCCGGTGTGATGGGATAGCCGCCGAAAAAGGTGCAGCCCGCGGCAATGGCCCCCTCGGCGCAGGCCACATCCCCGTTAATAAAATGCTCCCCGGTGAGTACCGCTGATTTCATCCGTCCCTCATTAATAATATTGGTAATTGTCTGTCTCAGTCTCCGGGCGCCGTCAGGGAATCCGAAGCCTCCACCTCCACCGTGTAAATGGCAAACTCCGGGCAAAGCAATTCACAGTAATGGCAATTCAGGCATTCACCGGTTTTCACCATCTCGGGCGGGTGATATCCTTTTGCGTTGAATTCCTTGGAGAATTTCAAAACTTCCCGGGGGCAGAACTCGATACAATAGCCACACCCTTTGCACCGATCGGCTATGATGTGGACCTGCCCCTTGACCACCTGTATGTCATCCACGTCTAACGGCACCCGCCAGTATTTCATTCGTTTATCCTTCTGTTTTCCAAAGATTTTAATTTATGCAACGCCTGTACGGTAAAGGTTCCAAAAGAAAATAGCAAGAAAATAATGGCCATTTTCAGGCAAAAATAAGACACCCTCGTATTTTTTGCGCGGGTGTCTCTGGTAGGTGGAATTCAAGACAGATTTTATTCGTCGTTGTGCAGAACAATTACCGGAATCGGGCCCTTCTGAGATTGGTCCGGTCCAACCCGGATATTCACGAGTCGAGTTTCCCCGGCAGAAAACTGGATGCAAAGTGCTGCAAATCTGTCAGGCCCTGCCGGTTTAAACCATTCATATTGCAGGGATGAAATACAAGATAAATATTTCTTAGGTTTGCATGTGTTGCGATGTCGACTGTCGCTCTTGCCGATGACAACGTGCCGTGTCGTGGTGACCGAACGTGCCTTGGGGGATTGGAGCGTCATGGCTCAAGGCTGCCCCGGTATCCATCGCTGTATCCAAACGGCTATTATGGGAGAAGATTACCTCGACCGTGAAGGATATGCTTCACCGTGAAATTCCGCTGTTTTTTCAAATTTCCAGTCAGCCCGACGCGGAGGAAGGAATTACCTCATTTCTTCAGAAAAAAAACCGGTCTGAAAGCTGAAGGTCAGCCGGGATATGGCGGAAATGTGACCTGCTTGTTCTTGGTGCCGTATTTTTTAAGTGACCCCGCATATCCTGAATACCTCTGCCGCTTTTTTTCTACCCCTCCCACATCGACCGCTAAAAACCGTCCAAACTTCTCATCAACCCATATAAACTCCTGGTCAATATTGACACACAAGACCGACTTTGCGATAGAGGATTGTTTGTAAATTCTTATCTTTCTTTCAATTCAATGACCCCCACGTTCATGCTTTCGCCCAGTTTCACTTCTACGGTTTCTGATTTATCCTGATATAGAATATCAAGCCGATAGGTCCCGCTGTTTTTATCCAGCCGGTCGAACTTGAAGTCACCGAAAGCGTCGGCCTTTACCTTTTTTATCTCGCTTTCCTCCTTCCTCAGCTTCACCAAGGCACCGGCAGCACACTCTTCTTTTCCATCCAAGGTTACGGTCACGCTACCGGCAATAAAGCAGCGGGTATAGCGATAAAGATTTTTATAATATACCCTTGGCTTCGTTCCGTATTCCGGGTGCAACACCTCCAGGTTTTCCGCTTTTACTTTTTCCGCCATCACCTCATCGGTTGCATTCACAACAACCAGAGACAAAGACGGGCACACCTGGGCACAACGGGTCTTGTTCCAACCGTCATCCAGGAGATGGGCGCAGAACGTGCATTTCTGCGGAACATTCGCTTCTTCGTTCCAATAGACAGCTCCATAAGGACAAGCTTTGACCAGCTCTTTCTGTCCTCTGGCCCGCACCGGATCGATCAACACAATCCCGTCCGGCCGTTTGCGAACGGCGCCGTGTTTCGCTTTTTCCATGCAGGGCGCGTTATCGCAATGCTGACAGGGTATCGGCAGATAAGCCACGTCGATCAACGGATATTGTCCCCGCTCCCGGCGCATGATATTTATCCAGCGATGGCCGTGCCGCGGCTGGGCCACAGTATAACCGGGAAAGGTGTTATCAACATGCTCGTCCTTACAGGACAGGAAACAGTTATTACAATCCTCGCAGTTTTCCACGTCAATAACCATATGCCATTTGTTCATGCGGCTCTCTCCTCTTCCCATTTTTCAATTTCCACCAGACAGGAGTTTGAGGCCGTGCTGTGGGATTTTTTGATTATCATCCGACTGGGCGTCAGGATGTTCATACAGCCGCCCCGATCCGGAGAACAGCCGGGCGTCCCGACCGGATCATACTTGGCTGATGATTCATACGAATGCACGGTGCCGGGCCTCAGCCGTTCGGTAGGTTTGGCCGCGCAAATCACCGCCCCTCTGTCGTTATACACCTTGACCAGATCGTTCTCCGCAATTCCGCGTTGCCGGGCATCCCGGGCGTTTATCCGGACAATCCAGTAGTAATACCCCTGAATACGAACCCGGTGATCCTTGACATCGTTAACATAACTGTCTTTGGCATCCCCCATGGTATGAAAGCTGTACCGCGGATGGGGCGTAATCAGTTGCAGGGGGTATTTTTCAAACAATTCGCCGGTATGGTGCCCTTCCCAGGCCGGGATATACTTGCTGATCGTCGGCCGTTCAGGATCATCCGGCGCAAACCGTTTCAAGCTGGAACACTCAAACTCGATTTTTCCTGATTGCGTCTGGAGCCCTCGACCCAGCTCTTCCGTATAGTCACCGGGTAGCGGCGTCAACTCCGGTACGTCCTTTTTCCTGTCTTCAGCATACCATCTGAAAGAAACCGGGTCCCGTTTATCCTCATCCGGCGCGGGGACCACGTAATACCCCTTTTTCAAAAATTTTTTCCAGGAGATAACACCCGGCAGATCCGTGCCCTCATACAGCCGTCGGACCCAGTCGAAATCTCTCATCCCCTCCGAAAAAGCGTGATTAATACCCAGACGTATGGCCAACTCATTAAAAATCTCATAATCAGACTTTGATTCGCCCAGCGGCTCAATGCACTTATGCTGCATGGCCACCACCCGATGGTTGCACTGGTTAAAACTGTGCTGCACATAACCGCCGCAATTGGCGAACTCACCGATGTCCCAGCGTTCAAAGTTAGTACAGGCCGGCAGAATAATGTCCGCGAACTGCGCTTCTCCCTCAAACCAGATGGACTGATTGACCACAAACTCCAACTCATCAGACCGATACGCCTCGACATACCGGTTGGTCTCACTCATGGTGCCGATATGAGAGCCGCCGTATTTATAATACATTTTGAGCCTGGACGCGCCGGGAGCCGGATAGCCGAATTTAAAAAACTGGCCTTCTATATTGACCGGCACGGTGGGATATCCCTCGCATTCTCCGTCTAAAATGGCCTCGGGAATTTTCAGCCTCGGCACCGTCTGCATCACCGAATTCATGGTCGGTAACTGCGGCATCCGCTGATACATGTTCACTGAAAGGGCCGTCCCCTGTAAATCCCCTGAAAACCCGCCTTCCGCGTATCCGGGAAAGAAAAACCTGGTGTCCACAGGTGTCCCCTGCTGCATGTTCCCCATGTTGACCCCGGGCTTGCCCAACCCCTGCATAGCCATCAAACAAACCATGGAACGGGCCCACTCGATGCCGGTGGCACAGCGGCAGGCACCGCCGAAACCATTAATCCCGCCGGCGCCAAGATACGTCTTTTTACTGCCCCACTCCCGGGCCAGCGCCCTGACCTCCCGGGCCGGGACACCGGACTCGCCTTCCTGCCACTCCGGCGTTTTGGGTTGGCCGTCTTCTTCGCCCAGGATATAGGCCTCCCATTTTTCAAACCCGGTGGTGCGGGTGGCGACGTAATCTTTGTCGTACAGGTCTTCATCAATCCAGACATAGGCGATGGCCAGCGCCAGGGCGTTACCCGTGGCCGGACGGGGGGCGATCCATTTGCCGCCCATCAAGGCAGCAGTATGATTATAAAAAGGATCAATATGAACAATCGGGATCCCCAATTCCTTGAGCCACTGCCGCCGGATCGTTCCCTCGCCGGCACCGTAAACCCCGCTGGTCGCTTCCGGATCGCTGGACCAGAATACGGCCATTTCACATTCCTTGAGCATGTCTTCCACCAGGCCGTAAGTATCGCAGGCCCCCAGCCGGCCGCTGTTGCCCCAGTGATGCATGGCCCCCCAATACCAGCCCTCCCAACTGTCCGGATTATGTGCCACCGGCGTATACCCCAGGGTGTTAAAAAACCGGGGACGCGCACTGAGCCAATAGCCGATATTGCCCCAGGTATGATGCGATCCCGATCCGTTGAGGATCGCCCCGGGCCCGTGATCCTTTTTTATCCGCTTAATTTCATTGGCGACAATATCCAGAGCTTCATCCCAACTGATGCGTTCATATCCGGAAACGCCCCGGTTCTGTGGATTTCGTTCGCCGTCCGGGTCAAAATCAACCCGCTTCATGGGGTATAACAAACGATCCGGGGAATATATCATGGACTTCAGCGCCAGTGTATAAGGAGAAACCGTCGTCCGCCGGGGGGGCGTAAACGCTTTTCCCCGGGCCTTGATTGTCCAGGGAGCGGCGTCTTCTGCATCAAACTCAATCGGTGTAATACGCAAAATTTTACCGCCCCTGACATACACAAACACCGGACCGCCATTGGTATTATTAACGTAGCGGATGACGCCGTTCCCCATATCCATGCCATATTTTTTTGCCAGTGTTACATCCGGCGTCAGCATAACGTTCAGCAGTTCGGTAAATTTGGCGATACCTTCATCATCTCCCACAATACCCATTCGAAAATTCTTAATCGCATTTAACTGGGACAGTTGATCACGCCAGGGATGCATTAT
This sequence comes from uncultured Desulfobacterales bacterium, assembly GCA_964632805.1. GTDB lineage: Bacteria > Desulfobacterota > Desulfobacteria > Desulfobacterales > Desulfosudaceae > CAZWCS01. The sequence goes on along the minus strand of CAZWCS010000117.1, from coordinate 3,392 downwards.
TTTGGCGGCGGTTTTGGCGTTATCATAGAACATGTCCACATCGGGCTCGGGATGGATGCCCATCTTTGAAGATACCCTGCCGTCCTTGAAAATAAAATAAACACCAAGATTATCGTCTTTTATCTGAATCTGAGCGACATAGTCCTTCTGTTTAAGGTAGTCTTTAAAGGACGGGTACCGGACAACCATGTACCGCATCAGTATCCTGGTGCTGAGAAGAATTATCAGTGATATAAATTTTGACAGCTTCAGCACGTCCACGCCAAAGGTAATCAAAAAATTCATCACAACCGGGATTCTCATCGGTTTCTCCTTATTTGTTAATAGGCGACCTGATCCAATCCTTTAAGTCCCAGGATTTCTCTAGCTTCATCCGGTGTGGCCGGTTCCACGCCCAACTCTTTTCCAATCCGGATTATCTTCTCTACCTGCTCACCGCTGTTTTTGGCCAGTACCCCTTTGGCCAGAAAAAGGTTGTCCTCCAATCCGACCCTGGCATGTCCGCCGGCAATGAGCGAAACCGTGCACATATTGAATTGATGACGCCCGGCCGCGCACACGGAAAATTCAAACTCCCCCAGCATATTTCTGGCTGAGGTCAACAAAAACGAAAAGTTTTCCAGCGTGGCCTGCATACCGCCTAAAATACCCAATACAAACTGCAAATAAACAGGCCGCTGCACCTGCCCTTCGGCAATGAGGTAAGCCACATTGTTCAGCATACCGGCGTCATATACCTCTATTTCCGGCTTTACCTGACATTGCCCGAAAATCCGGGAGTATCCTCTTAATGACTGAAAAGTATTGGGAAAAATCATATTTTCCGTTCCTTCCAGAAAGGGTTTTTCCCAGTCGTATTGAAATTCTTTGTATTTTTTCAAAACCGGGTGCAAAGCGAAATTCAGTGACCCAGCGTTCAACGACGCCAGCTCGGGTTTCGCTTCGGGAATAACCTTCAGGCGATCCTCAACAGTCATGTCAACTGAGCCACCGGTTGTAAAACAGACGATAATATCGCACTTTTCTTTGATTTTTCCAGCGGCCTCCAGAAAAAGGGTGGTATCGGCCGACGGTTTACCGGTTTCCGGGTCTCTGACGTGAATATGGGCTACCGCCGCCCCGGCGTTATAGGCTCGAAAGGCGTCTTCCGCGATTTCGTCCGGGGTCACCGGCAGATATTCCGACATTGACGGTGTATGTATGGCGCCCGTTACAGCCGCGGTAAAAATCCGTTTTGTTGACATATAACCTTCTCCAGTTCCTGAGAACACAAAGGCAAGGCAGCAGACTCTCTAATATTTCTCCTGCCGCCCTGCCCTCCTTCCAGATAAACCATGTAAACACCGGATACTATTGATCGCCGGCGTCTACGATTGCTACCAGCCGCACCATAGACCCGTCACCACCTTCCCAGCGAATGGGGAATCCGGCGATAGTAACCCGCATGCCGGTGACCTCGTCCAGGTCGCCCCCGACGTTTTCCCAGCCCATAATACCGTTACCCAGCAGAATCTTGTGACAGGGTTCCCAGAGCGGAAAGTCTTCAATTACTTCCCGGCCGCGCTCCTGTTTGTATTCCGCGCACACATCCGGCCGCAACGGTCCCGGGCCGTGAGGCCCGATGGCCGTTCCCAACGGATGATCCAGGGCCTGCTGGTCGACCCCAACCGCCTTGACGTCTTTTTCCAGAAACCACTCCCCGGCTTCCTTATACAGCCCCGGTGAATAGCAGAAATATTCCGTATTATCGCCAAAGTGTTTATGCCAGCCGCTGTTGATAATGACAATGTCGCCTTTTTCAATCTTGGGCGTGGCCTTTTCCAGATCTTCCGGCGTGATCACCCCCCACTTTTCCTTGGGAATGGAAACCACCACCCCGGTGCCGTAATATTTTTCGAGAGGAAGGTCGGCCGTATACATAGGCCCCTCCAGCTTGTTGGCGGGCAGAACATGTATCGGAGAATCCGCGTGAGTGGAACAATGCATCGGCGTATCCAGCCACTGCGTAAACACGCCGTGTCCGGCATGATAATGCATTCTGCGAATTTTAACCTCTTCGAAATAGGGCCACAGCGGTGACCCGTGACCAAACGGCTGACTCAAATCAACAAGCTTGACGTTACCCATGATACCCTCCTTATGTTTGATATCCTGTAAAATTGGTAAAGATACCTTATTTAAAGACTCATTCGCCTCTATGAGCCTTGACCAGTTTGGCCATATGCGCGTCAAACGCGGGCCCTTCTTTGGCCATTCTCTCCCGCAGGTCTTCTCCGATTTCGGTATAGTCTTTTCTGTCCACAATGGCCCAGGTGGGATGCGGCTCCGCCGGAGGACAACCACCGATAAACACCCCGTGCTTGCGGTATTTTTTTAGACAGTCCCCATGAAGAATCAGGCTTTTTTTATCAATGTTTTCCGGGATGCTCTTTTTGCGACCAACCAGAATGGTACAGTCCGTGTTTTTATCGTATTCGCCCAGGGACCGGAGCCGTTCCAAGGTGAGTTGCACCAGCCCAAGGCAACTGGAACAGGCGCCTTCCGTATCAACCGTATATTCCGGATATTTCTCAAAACCTTCCAGATACGGCAACCATAACGGCCGATACACATCTTCAATACGTTCGCCAGCCACCTCGATCATACTTTCATCATAGTGGCCCAGGCCCCTTTCTCTGGCCGGCTCAAAATAAGCAACCTTGTCAATAGCAAGCCCGACCATGCGGCAAACCGTAGCATCAAGCGCCACCGGATCTTTGGAGGCAACCAGGCAGTCAAACTCCGTCGGCACGGTGGAATGCGGCCCGAACCCTTCAGCCGGATTGATCAGGTCGGCGATATTAATATCCGCCTTGATGACCGACCATAAATCCATCATGGCGGCAGCCAGATCGGTCTGATGCATCTGGTAATGGACTTTATCCTGAACAACGCCCTTAATGTTCTTTAACGCGCAGGTAAACACCATGCTGCAGTGGGATTTAAAAATCGGCAAATTAATAATGTGGGTGGCTTCAAGAAGAAACCGGGGGAGTTTGATGATTTTTAGATCGGACCGGGCATCCCGGATGGGAATATTCAGCAGGTCTTTATCGCTTTTGATATCGATCACCTTGTCCACCCCGGCCGCTTCGGCGGCATCTAAAATTCCACTGACTTTGAGGCTTTCCATGGTGTCACAGCCGATGGCGGACGCTTCGGCCAGAATAACCTCTTTGGCACCGGCCTGCTTGACCTCTTTGATCACGGCCGCAACCAGTTCAGGATTGGTATTCACACTGGTTTCCGGACCGGCCACATGCCCGGCATTGGGCTTGACGACCACCGTTGCGTTTTTGCGAATGAGATTTTCCGCACCGCCCAGCGGCGTCAGAACGTCCTTGACCAGTTTT
>CAZWCS010000116.1:0-12988 GCA_964632805.1 uncultured Desulfobacterales bacterium | reverse complement strand
CCGGATATACGCCCGATATCGCCGTTAAACACCTCCCGGTCATAATTGTTCCGGATCTGCATCACCTTGTCGCCCCTCCCCAGGCTGTACTCTCCGCGGGACAAAGCACCTCCGGAGGCATTCAAGGTCTGCTGCAGACGGCGATTCAAGTTGGCGGCCCCGGCCACGCCCTTGTGCATCGGCGTCAGTACCTGAACCTCATCCAAAGGGTCAAAACCGAACTTTCGCGGAATCCGCTCCGCCACCAGTTCCATGATCATCTCCACCACCGCTTCCGGTTCCGCCTGCTCGATAAAAAAAAAGTCGCTTTCCGGCGCCTCGTTATCCAGCAGCGGCATCTCTCCGCTGTTGATCCGGTGAGCATTGACCACAATGCGGCTTTTTCGGGCCTGCCGGAAAATTTCATTCAAGGCCACCACCGGCACCAGCCCGGAAGCAATGACATCGTTAAGCACATTCCCGGCGCCCACCGAGGGCAGCTGGTTGACATCCCCTACCAGGATAAAGGTCGCCCCCGGCGGCACCGCTTTCAGCAAATGATACATCAGCACCGTATCCAGCATGGAGGCCTCGTCAATCACCAGCAGATCACAGGCCAGGGGACGGCCGTCATGACGCTGAAAACCGCCTTTGGCCGGACTGAACTCCAGCATCCGGTGAATGGTGCGGGCCTCGTAGCCGGTGGCTTCCTTCAGTTTTTTGGCCGCCCGGCCGGTCGGGGCGGCCAGCAGAGACCGGGCTCCCAGGGCCTGAAAAATATCAACCACGGCTTTGACAATGGTGGTTTTGCCGGTTCCCGGCCCCCCGGTGATGACCATCACCTTGTCCCGCACCGCCGTGGTAACCGCCGCCACCTGCCGTTCCGCCAGGGAGATGGACAGCCGCTGCTGCACCCACGCCAGGGCCTTGTCCATGTCCTTGACCGCCCGGACGCTCTTGTCTCCGGAGATCAATCGCTTCAGGCGGGAAGCGATTTCCGTTTCGCACAAATAATAACCGGCCAGGTAAACGCCCCGGCCGGCCTTCGCATTTTCCCCGCCGCTTTCGGCCCAGGACTCCACGGCGATTTTCTTGTCCGCCGCCAGGCGGGCCAGGGCCTCGGTTACCCCTTCCGCCGGAACCCCCAGTATCTCCCGCCCCTTTTGCACCAGCGATCCATAGGGATAATAAACATGTCCGTCTTCGGCCAGTTGATTCAGGCAATACAACACACCGGCCTCCAAGCGCACGGCGGAATCTCTGGCAAAACCCAGCTTGGCCGCAATTTCATCAGCATTGACAAAACCAATCCCGAAAACATCCGTGGCCAGCCGGTAGGGATCGGATTTTACGGTTTCAATGGCCTCGTCCCCGTAGGTCTGGTATATCTTGACGGCGTGGGCCGAACTCACCCCGTGCTCCTGCAAAAACAGCATCAGGCCGCGTATGGCCTGCTGCTCTTGCCAGGCCTGTTTGATCATCTCCAGGCGTTTTCGGCCAATCCCTTCCACCTGGCGCAGCCGGTCAACGTCTGTTTCCATGACCCGCAGGGTCTCTTTGCCGAATTTCCGGGTAATGCGTTCGGCCATGACCGGCCCCACCCCCTTGATCAGGCCCGAGCCGAGGTATTTCCGGATGCCCTGGACAGTGGCCGGCACCGCCGTGGTGTATTCGGCCACCTTGAACTGTTCTCCAAACTTTTCATGAACGGCCCACTCCCCCTTCATCTCCAGGACTTCCCCCGGAGAAACCGCGGCAAAATTGCCCACCACCGTTACCAGTTCCCGGTTCCCGAAAACCTTTACCTGGGCCACGGTGAATCCGGATTCCTCGCTGATATAGGTAATCCGCTCCACCTGACCTTTAAGGGTAGTCTGCTTTTCCATGCGATTGGCCATATTCGGCTGTAGAAGGGCAAAAAACAAACTTAGGCATACAGCGGCACGCCGTGCCCGTCATGATCATCCGTCAGAATCTCAAAAGCCGCCCGGGAGGCCGAGGTAAGTTCCCGCGTTTCCCCGGTTTCTTTAAACAGGACGGAAATCCGGCAGGAGGCGATTTTGGTATTCAGGCAGTGCTTGATACCCCCCGGGGGATTGTAATAGCGCAAACCCACAAAATCCGGCTTGTCTGCGGAAATGGTCCCCTCGATTTTGATTTCAGCGGTTTCGGAGCGGAAATTCCAGTAAAAAAATTCAAACCGGCCGTAGGCCTTCAGGCTCTGCATGATGGTATTGAGCCGGTACTCCCGACCCTGATGCCGCAGCACCATCAGGGTCATACGCGGAGTATACACCGGCCCGATTTTCAACTGGCCGGTGGCGATTTCCAGAAAACTGTCGACGCCGTCTTCCCCGTCAAATCCGGCCACCTGCCCCCAGGCATAGGCGTCGGTGTGCTTGCTTCCCCAGTTGTGATTCTGGCTGCCGGGCCAGTCCGCGATTTCCCAAGGCTCACCGTTAACGGTCAGGGTTCCGGTAAAACGGGCCAGTGGCAGGCCCACCAGGGCCTTGGCCTTGGGAAAGCCCATATCATAGAGCTTGGGCGGCAAAAGCAGTAGCGGTGCACTGTCCCCGGAATACTGCAAATCCCACTGAATCGTCTCCCGGGATCCGGCCGCACCCGTCGCCTGTCCGCTTTTCAGGGTCGCCGCGCCCACCCCGACGTCAAAGGTACCGGTATCAAAACGGCATTCCGAAAAGGGATACTCATCTTTTACGGAAACATGCCGGCCGCTTACGCCGTCAAAAAAGGTGGCCCACAACTCCCCCAGGGCCCCTCCGGGATTTTTATCCGGCTTGAAAATGGTATACCGGATCCAGAAGGCCAATGGTTTTTGCAGATGATTGGCCCGGATGAAAAAGCTTTCGTAAAAACCGGCGTCATCCTCTTTGTGCCGGGAATGATTGGCCCGTTCCGCAATGGTACCGGTCTCTCTTGCCATGACGTCCTCCTCCTTGGGTTTGCTGCCTGCGATAAAGGGTTCTTCGATTCTGTATCTGATGCTTTCGGAAAAATCGTCAATACCGCTCGATATGATCAGCGATATCGTTTGCCGCCCGCCCGGCAAAGGCCATAATGGAAACCTGCGGATTGACGCCCAGAGAGGAGGGGAAAATGCTGCCGTCGGTAACAAACAGGCCTTTCACGTCGTGCGTCTCCAGGTTCAGATCCACCACCGACGTTTTCGGGGAATTGCCCATGCGGCAGGTTCCCAGAGGATGAAAAGACATGATTTCAAAATGCCAGGGTTTGACGCGCATGGTTTTGAACCGCTGCAACTGCTCCGACGACCGGATTTCCGGCATCTTGAAACAACCGGTAAAAACCCGCCGGGCGCCGGCGGCAAAAAAGATATCCGCCACAATTCCGATTCCTTTGCGCAGCTTTTCGGCGTCGATCTGGTTCATGGAGTACCAGGCGGTAAAGGGGTATCCCGGCAGCCACGGCCGGAACACCCGCCCCCGGGTGGTATCACTGACCAACACCCCGAAGGCGGCCAGATGATTGTATCGTTTGGCCAGCCGCTTGTGCGTCTGCCCCACCCCGGGCAACGCCATGGCCATCACCCCGGGCGGCACGAAAATCCCCTCCAGCATGATACCTTCCTCCGCAAAGGTATCAATCAGTCCGCCCTGGGAAACACCGTGATGGCCTTTTACTTCCTGCTCCATCTCCGCCACCACCCGGCCGCAGGGGTGCACCGTCAATCCCCGGCCCACCATGCCGGAAGAATTGGCCAACTGCTGCCGCAGCAAAAAAGCGGGGGTCATCATGGTCCCCATGGCCACGCAGACGACCCGGGCCCGGACAAAAAACGACCAGGCGCTGCGACCCGTCCGGGGATTCAGAAAGCGTCCCTTGACGCCGACCACCCGCCCGGCTTCGGTAAGAATTTTCCGCGCCCGGCAGTTGGTATAAATCATCGCGCCGGCGGCCTCGGCCCGAGGAATATAGGCCACATCCGCGGACTGTTTGGCACCTTTGATACAGCCCCACTGGCAAACTCCGGCGCCCTGACAGTCCTTTACATTGTGCTGCAGCGGCTGCAGCGGCAACCCCAGCTTTTCCGCACCGCGCTTGACCACCTGATAACCCTCCCCCAGAACGTCCTCGGTCAGCTCGGTCACGCAGATATCGCTTTCCACCCGGTCAAACCAGGGAGCCAGTTCCGCGTAGGTCAGCCCGGCACAATCATAATCTCTGGCCCATTTCTGAATGACCGGCTCCGGGGTCCGGAAGCAGGTGGCGGAATTAATGGTGGTGGTCCCGCCCAGGCATTTGCCCAGAGTAATGGCGATAGGCGGCATCCCCAGCGCCAGGGTGGTCCCGGCATCCCGGTACATCATCCCCATCATTTCGGCCGGGTCCTGATTAAAATTTTTTATCGAAAAGCGGCTGCCTTCCTCCAAAACCACCACCCGCAGCCCTTTTTCGGCCAGCTCTCGGGCCGCCGCCGCCCCCCCGGCGCCGCTGCCGATTATACAGACGTCGGCGGTTTCGGTAACATCATGAAAAATGTCCGCAAACTCCCGTATCATGATCAGTCCTTGATTCCTTCAAATTCTTCGGGTACCGGAAATTTTGTTCGATAGCCAATGGCCCGGGAAGCCGCCGGCACGCCGTAGACCGCCGGAAAAATAATAACCTTGGCCATGACCAGGGAGGCCACCCCGATCAAACCATAGGACTCCACCCGGTGCAGCAGCGTCTCCAACTCCTCGTCAGACATCCGCCGGAGAGATCCCAGCCGTTTCCGCATCAACAGCGGCCAGCCGTAATCAATGGCATGCAGCCAGCACTTTATCCCCAGGCGGTTGAAAAGGGACATGCGGGAGATGACATAATCGGCCCGGGGCAGCCATTTGTCTTCGATATCCCGGGCACCGAGAGAAAAGTGCGGGCCGCCGGCCGGGATCAATCCCCGGCCCACCGCCGCCAGAATGGCCGCTTCTTTTTTTGACAGGGCGTTTCGCCGCATTATCTCACCCCTGGTGGTATTTAAAAATGGCGCCGCGCCGCAACCGGAAGGAGGCGATAAAGGCCAGCGTCTCCCGGTAGGGGAAATAGACCACCGATTCCGAAACCACCTGATTCGACTCCAGGTCCGTCACCGTACCGTAGCAGGTCACATGGGTTTTGTACAGGTTCCAGGGCCATAAATTCCGCTTTTCCCCCACATAGCGATAGGGGTGACCGTCATCATCTTTGAAATCCAGTTCGTAACGAATTTTCCGCTGTGTAAAATACAACAGATGCAGCGTACCGGTGCAATTGGCGTTCTTCACCAGGCCGTCCACCGTTATCACCCCCCGGGCCTGGTTAAAGAAAAACTGGCGGGAACAGGGATTGAAAAACTGCAACAGGTTGCTGTTGCCCCAGGTGATGTGAAACAGCAACGGCCGCTCGCCGCCCTCCGCCCGATCATCGGTAAACCGGTGGGTACCGGTCATTAACTCGTCCAATTTGAATCCAATCATAATCGTCTTCGCTTTTGCGGTATCTTTGTTGGGGCCCTTTCCGGATCAACCCCGGAGATGGGCGTTATGGGTCCGGCAACTACTATACCCTGTTTTTCTCGAAAAAAAAACCGTCGACCGAAAAGATGGGAAAGATGGTTTCCGGCCTTGACAGTCCAAAGGCGGCACGGTAGACATAAACAGCTGTCGGTGGCAAGACATCTCCGGAATCATCCTGGCGCAAACAATAAGGACCTTTTGCACAACCGTACCGGCAAAAAAGAGAGATCCGTATTTATGCCGACTCCTGCGAAAAAAAATTCCCTGGTGGAACTGCTCGCCCCGGCCGGCAATTGGGAAAAGCTTGAAATCGCCGCCCATTACGGGGCGGACGCCGTCTATCTGGCCGACCGGCGCTTTTCCCTGCGCAATTTTGCCGACAATTTTTCCCTGGAGGAACTGGCCGCGGCCGCCCAATTTACCCGGGAACACGGCTTGAAGATGTATGTAGCCTGCAATATATTCGCCCGCTCCGGCGAAGCCGCCGCCATTACCGAATATCTCCGGCAGCTTGGACGGATTCAACCGGACGCCTTGATTGTGGCCGACCCCGGGGTCCTGCTGCTGATCCGCGAGACTATCCCCCACATTCCCGTTCACCTGAGCACCCAGGCCAACACCACCAGCCTGCAGGCCGTCCGCTTCTGGGAGCAGCAGGGAATCAAACGCCTCAACCTGGCCCGGGAACTTTCCCTGGCGGAAATCGCAGAAATTGCCGGCCAATGTTCCGCCGAGATCGAAGCCTTTGTCCACGGCGCGGTCTGCATTTCCTATTCCGGGCGCTGCCTGCTGAGCAGCTTTCTTTCGGACCGCCACAGCAACCGGGGAGAATGCAGCCATCCCTGCCGGTGGCAATATCAGCTCTGCGAATCCCGGCGCCCCGGACAATATTACCCGCTGGCGGAAGACGCCCGCGGCAGCTATGTCCTCAACGCCAAAGACCTCTGCATGCTGGAACACCTGGACAAAATGATCGCCACCGGTGTGACCGCCCTGAAAATTGAAGGCCGCATGAAAAGCATCCACTACCTGGCGGCCACGGTCAAGACCTACCGGGAAGCCATTGACACCTGTTATGCCGCCCCGGGCGGATATACTGTGCGCCGGCAGTGGCGGGAAACCCTGGCCGAGGTCTCTCATCGCGGCTACGGCACCAACTTCTATCTCGGCCCTGCCGATGCTGACGCCTTCAATTACACCGCGGAGAAAATTTCTCCCCGCCACATCTTTGCGGGCAAAGTCCTTCGAAAAAAAAAGAACCGCCGGGTGCTGGTGGAAATCCGCAACAAACTGCAAGACGGTGACCGGATCAACATCCTGGGGAAAGAGGGCCCGACCCGGAACGATACCATCCGCGCCCTCTTTGATGAAAAGGGAGACCCGGCAGATTGCGCTCAGCCCAACAGCCGGATCACCCTCCAACTCAACGAAGACTGTCAGCCCAACGATTTAATCCGCAAAGTGGAATAAATGGCCGTCTCCTCCAAAGGCACCACACGAACAAAAAGGCGCTTTCGGAAAACAGTGAATTTTATTTCAGATACCCATGAAAACGGTATAAACTACCAGGTAAGGGGCTTGTAAATCCAGCCGGTGTCGCCGTCGGCATGCCGGATATGGAGCCAGTTGTCCCGGCTTTCGATAACCTTGAACGGCACCCCCTTGTAAACGGTGAAAACGATATCATGATCGGTGCCGGGACCGGAACGGACGTTGACTTCATCCTTCTTGATTACCACCGTCTCCATCGACTCCAGTAAAGGGCCATACAGCCAGCCCTCGTCACCCTCAAAATCGGTAAAACGGTACCACTCCCCCTGTCTTTCCAACACTTCCACCGGATAATACTTTTCCACCCGCCACAATATCTCATGGTCCGTGCCCGGCCCCCGTCGCACATTGGCGGTGGAAACCCCGACCGCCAGACGTTCCCCGGCCGCAACCGACCAGCACAGGGATACTATCAGCAGCCCCAAAAAAATCTGTCCTGCCCAATATCTCATAAACCAACCGTTGACACTTTCTAATCCGTCAGGCCTCGTGAAAAATCATGGCGGGCAATTCCAGACAAGTCAGTTTATAACCGTAAACTGCACCGGTATCGATGCCGATTTTGTTATCATGGATCAGCACCTCCGGAAAAGGGGTATGCCCGAAAATCACCAGCTTTTCAAAATCGTATTGGGACGTAATAAACGGCTTCCGGATCCATAGCAAATCCTCAGGCTTCTGCATTTCCAGGGGAACATTTTCCCGCAACCCGGCATGTACGAAAATATAATCATCGGTTTCGTAATACAGCTGCAAAAAATTAAAAAAATCGAAGTGCTCCTGGGGGATGGAGATGTTCCCTTTGGCATCGGTATATCCCTTCAGCGTCTCTTCACCGCCATTGAACAAAAAGGTAACATCATCCTGACCGGAAAGATAATTGAAAAACATTTCCTCGTGGTTGCCTTTTAAAAAAACAATATTATTGGCTTTTTTCTTTAGCTTGACGAGATAATCCACAACAGCATAGGAATCCTCCCCCCGGTCGATGTAATCCCCGAGAAAAACAAGTGTATCTTCTTCGTAGTTGATATCAAGTTTGCTCATCAGTGCCGTAAGCTTCGCAAAGCACCCATGAATATCACCCACCGCAAAAATCTTTCCCATACAGACCTATAGTCGCTTTTTCCGCTATTGATCCCGCTGATTTAGCGTCAATGTTGGTTTTATACTGCATAAACTGTTTATTTATTATATCTTACCCAGCGCTCGAAATCAACCGATACCCATCATTTTCCCCGCATTATAAACCATCAAAGCGCCGACCCAGGCGATACCAGTCGTATAAATAATATTGAAAACGGCCCACTGCCAGGCTCCGGTTTCCCGAAAAACGGCTGAAACCGTAGCGATACAGGGAATATAGAGCAAGACAAAGACCATCATCGCCAAGGCCGAGGCCCGGGTCATACCGGAGGACAGAAGCGCCTGGCGCAACGCCCCGGGTTCGTCACTGCCGGTGGCATAAAGCACCCCCAGCGAACTGACCACGATCTCCTTGGCCACAAACCCGGTCAGCAGAGCTACGCTGCCGCGCCAGTCAATGCCCACCGGCTCAAATACGGGCGCAATAGCCTTTCCGATTCTGCCCAGAAAGACCGATTCCGTAGCCGCCTTTTCCCTTGCCTGCTGTATCTCTTGCATTTTTTCCTGCCGCGCCGCTTCCAGCGCCTGCCGTTCTTCCGTTCCGCCGGCAGCGGCCAGTTTCCCGACATATTCCGCCTGAACACTTTCCCGCTGGGCGGTAAAGCCGGTCATCTCTTTTTCCGGCTGCGGAAAGGTGGACAAAAACCAGACAACAATCGAACCGACAAGAATGATCCCCCCCATTTTCTTCAGAAAAATCCTGGCCCGATCCCACATGTGAATCAGAATGCTTTTCAGCATCGGCGCCCGGTACGGCGGCAGTTCCATCACAAAAGGCGCGTCTTCACCTCTCAAAAGCGTGGACCGGAACAGACGGCCGCTTCCAATGGCCACCACGATCCCGGTGAGGTAAATACCAAAAATCACAGTCCCGGCGTTTTTGGGGAAAAAAGTGCCGGCCAGCACAATATAAATCGGCAACCGGGCCGAGCAGGACATGAACGGGGTGATCAAAATGGTCAGGATCCGGTCTTTCCGGTTTTCCAGGGTCCGCGTGGCCATAATTGCCGGCACACTGCACCCGAACCCCATCAGCATGGGGATAAAGGACTTGCCGTGCAGACCGATCAGATGCATAATCCGGTCCATCAGAAAAGCGGCCCGGGCCATGTATCCGGTATCTTCGAACAAAGCGATGCAAAAAAAAAGAATCAGAATATTGGGCAGAAACACCGCCACACTGCCCACCCCGGACAGGACGCCGTCAATAATCAAATCCTCCCAAAGACCGGCCGGCAGGAGGATATCCGCCCCGGCGGACAGCAGGGAGAACCCCGTTTCAATCCAGGCCATGGGATAGGCGCCCAGTGTAAAAGTCATCTGAAACATCAGCCAGATAAAAAATATAAAAAGGGGGAATCCGAAAAACCGATTGGTCAATACCAGATCAATGTTACGAGAAATATCGATCCGGTTGACCTTGGTAGTGAATACCACTTCTTTAACAAGCCCTGTGATAAACCCGTACCGCTCATCAGTCATGATAATTTCCGGATCATCATCATAGATATCCGTAAGATGACGACGGCAGTCATCCACCTTTTCCAACAGTGCCTCCGCTTGGGAGTCGGCCTGGGCGCACATGCGTTCCCGGACAATGCGATCGTTTTCCAGAAGCTTTATAGCGATCCAGCGACTGTTGTAAAAAAGATTATCATACCGATCCAGAAACTGCTGCAATTCAGCAATGGCGGTTTCCACATCCTTGTTATACCGGACCCGCCGCTCCGGCTGGGTGGGTGCCCCGGACGCTGCCACTTGAATGGTCTTGGCCAGCAACGCTTCAATGCCCTGCCCTTTATTGGCCACCGTAAACACCACGGCCACGTCCAGCAGTTCCGCAAGCTTATCCGCATCAATGATAAGTCCCCGCGCCCTGGCCAGATCTTCCATGTTCAGTGCAAACAAAACCTTACAGTCCAGCTCCCGTACCTGAGTGGCCAGATAGAGACTGCGTTCCAGGTTGGAGGCGTCGATAATATTGATCACCAGGTCCGGGGCTTCATCAATAATATAATTTCTGGCCAGCACTTCTTCCACGGAAAAAGGGGTTAAACTGTAGGTACCGGGAAGATCAACCACCTTGATCTCATAATCATCCCTAACAATGATGCCTTCTTTTTTTTCCACCGTGACCCCGGCCCAGTTGCCCACCTTCTGACGGGTTCCGGTAAGAGAGTTAAAAATGGTCGTTTTGCCGGAGTTGGGGTTACCGGCCAGAGCAATCGTAAGACGCTTGTGTGGCATAACGAACCCTTTCAGCCGTTTTCCCCGATGGGTTCAACTTTAATCAGTTCCGCCTCTTCCACCCGCAGGGAAACATGATACCCTTTCACAAGGATTTCCAGGGGGTCCTTCAGGGGCGCGTATTTCTCCACATACAGTTCGGTCCCCTTAACAAGGCCCATTTCCAGAATCCGTTTGCGGAAAAGCCCCTGTCCGCACACCTGCAAAATTCTCGCGGACTGGCCTTCTTTTATCTGGCTCAACACCATCGTTTCACTCCCGGTCATTTTTTGTGGCAAAATAAATAATAATAATAAAAAGCATGCAAAGGAACAAGTATAAAAATAAAAACTGAAACCGGGTAACGACATAAATACTTATTATATATCCCAAAAGTCGATCTGGAATTTGACTCCGGGCGATGGAAAACAGCAATTGACGATCATGAAAAAATAATGATATAGTAAATAATAATATAAACAAAAATAATGCGCTGTTTTCAACAACTCTTATGCGTTTTCCCCTACCCAGCTTTGGTAAGAACGATACCAACAAGATATTTTTGCCGAGGCATTCTGCCCAACGAAAACAAATGAAAAAAAATCACTATCTATTCGGTGTGCTGTTGCTTTTATTAGAACTGCTTTTTATGAGTTGTCACCCGCCTTTGCCGAGCAAGGCTTCAACGAGAGACTCCTCCCTTTTCTCCTTTCCTTCAGGGAAGGCGGTTATGGATAGGCCACACCGCCCCCAGGAGGTAACCCTTTCGCCAGATGTCCGGATGGAGGGCGACAATATTTATGTCGAAATTACGACCAATCTTCCCGAACAAACCCGTTTGATACTGACCATAACCGATGAAATCGGCAGCGTCTACAGCCAGGGAAAAACCCTGGCCCGGGTTCGTACAGAGGTGGTTGACGGCACTGTTGTGGCAGGACCGTTTGATGTCGGGAAAAGGCCTTATCCCCATGGAGAATACAGACTGCGAATCTGGACGACGGCAATGCAATTACAACCCGTCAGCGTTCAAAAAGCGATTACTGAGCGGGGCGGGCTGGCTGGAGACTGTGTGGTTGATGGCCGGGTGTTCGTGGAAAAAACCTTTGCCGTACTCGGCATGAGTGATTGGTAAAGAACCTTCATTAATCAAAAAATGCCGGCTGGGCAATTGAGAAAAAACACCTTCTAGAAAACAATCCCCGTATATCCCACAAAGCTGTCCCCCGGGCTTTTGTCGTAGCTGGTGGCATATTCCGTCAGGCGGGCTTCCTGCGCCCCCATCGCTTTGCCCGCGGCCAGGGCCGCGGCGGCCGCCCCGGCGCAACAGGCGTTGTGCCGGTTCAGGGCTTCTTTGATGACTTCCCCGGGTTCCATGGCCAGCATCTGGTCGATAATGCGCCGGTCGTCCTCCTGCCTTACCCGTTCATGGGCCTCAGGACCGGTGCCATACGGGGTCAGGCCGAAGTTGGGGCCGTAATGGGTAAGGTCGGTGGACCCCAGAACGTTGATGGGAATCTCCAGCCGGACGGCGGCCTCCGCCGTAAAGCGGCCGATGGCTTCCGCGGCCGGGGCGGGAGGAATGCCCACGGGCACAATGGCCGCTTCCGGGAAAAAGTATTTGATAAACGGCAGTTGCAGTTCGATGGTGTTGTCCGGGGAAAACACCCGGGCGGTTTCAATTTCAAAGGAAAATTCCCGGGTCAGCGCTTCCGTCAGCCGGGTATCCACCGCCAGGGGGCCGAACGGGGTGTCGATTTCGTCGCCGGTCATGATGCAGGGCTGGTGGCGGGGCGCCATGTGCATACCGAAGATGACCACCGTTTCCGGTCGGGGGGGCTGCTGCAGCAGGGAAATCGCCCGGCAGGCAATGCCGCCGGAAAATGTCCAGCCGGCATGGGGAACAATGGCCCCCACCGTTTCTTTCGGGGCGGAAAGGGGTTTTTCTTTTAGGAAATAGCGGATTTGCCGCTCACAGTCGGCGGCATCGGCCGGATACCAGCTTCCGGCAAACATCGCTTTTCTCACAGCCATAGGTATACCTCCCTTGGGGCGGTTCAAATTTTTGTGTTGCGCGTTTATTTTTGCCAAAGAGAGCGCCGGACAGGCAGCCGGGGCAGGGGAAAAACAGAACGAACATCCGCAGGAGAAAGGAAGAAAAGTCGAAACCGGGCCGCCGGGCCGGCCGACCATCCGGCAATCCAGGCCGGCCAACCGGATTGATCCGGCTCCCGGCCCTTTCAGGATTATTTTTTCTTGGCGGCCACCTGCTGCCGGACCCATTGGATCCAGGGTTCCAGGCCTTCCCCGGTTTGGGAGGAGGTTTCAAAGACCGGCATGTCCGGATTGATCTTTTTAATGTTGGCGGCGGCTTCTTTGATGTCAAAATTCAGATGGGGCAAAAGATCGATTTTGTTCAGCAGGGCCACGTTGCAGACCCGGAACATGAGGGGGTATTTGACCGGTTTGTCTTCGCCTTCGGTGACGCTCAGGACCACCGCCCGGGCGTCTTCACCGATGTCGAACTCCGCGGGGCAGACCAGGTTGCCCACGTTTTCCACAATCAG
>CAZWCS010000115.1:0-13175 GCA_964632805.1 uncultured Desulfobacterales bacterium | reverse complement strand
AACTTTATTAATTAAATAACGATTGTCGAAAAAATTCATGAAATATTCGGGATAGAAGATTATAACCGATGATAACAATACAGGCCACGAACCGTCAGCAAATGAACTCATGTTATTTCACTATCACCGTGCTTTGGGCTATTTTAGTTGATTTTATTCGATTCCATTAAATGTAGAAAATATTGCTGTCGTTTATAAATTGAATATTAATTTTAAAAAATTTTACTCATGCGTTATATTATATTTTGCTTGATCGTTATTTTGATCTTATTCGGTTTTGGGATGAGATTTTACTGTCCGTCAGCAGATCCCCCTCATTGGCTGTATGTTTATAATACAGATGAAGGACATTACTCTTATAATGCACATAATAAATTAAAGTATGGTCAGTGGTTTGTAAATGAAGCCAAATATTCATTGATTACCCCCTTATTTTCGTTTATTCAGTACCTTGTTGCCGCCACTTTAGACGGCCATGAGAATATTATCCGTTATCGGGCAGTAAGCATATTATGTGGAATTTTTTCCTGCATTTTAATGGCGTTTTTTTTCAGGGAAAAGTGGCTTCAGACAGCTGCTGTAGTAATTAGCGCAATGTCATTTATGGGCATTGTACATTCGCGTATCGGTATACCTGAAATGATGTTGGCATTATTTTTTCAGATAACGGTATTGTTGGCATGGCAGGGGTACAAAAAGAATAATCTCATCTTATCATACTTTTCGGGTCTGGTTGCCGTTGGTTCCATCGCAGTAAAAACAACGGGTATACTCATTGTTCCCGTCATACTTTGTGCGCCATTACTACATCTGTCAGATAGGGGCTGTTATCGAAAATATTGGATAAATCTCATTTCAGGCGTAATTTGTGGATTAATCATATGGGCGATATTGGTTATAATTCCCAATTGGGCATCCTGGAATCATATGCAGTACATGGCCACACTATATGGCAGATCATCTATATCATTTGAGCCCTTTTTACTAATGCGCTCAATAATTAACTTTATTTTATCCCCGGCATTACAAACCATTCCTGTACTTTGGCCAATGGCGATATGCTGGTGCTTTTTTATTTTTATACCTCAGGTCCGAAGGCAATCTAACAGCTTTCTGGATACACTTATCTGTTTATGGATTTTTTTCGGTGTGGCAATACTGGCGCTTCCTTTGTATCAACCCGCTAGATGGCAATTGTTGATTTTCCCGCCATTAATTTATTCAGGGCTTCGGTTTATCCAACTCAATAAAAGCAATAAAATAATGACGTTTACATTTTTATTCGCCATTTTGCTCTCGATACTGAGTGCAAAATTTTTTTCAAAAGATTTTTTAAACGTCACTGGACATATAAATCCTGGAAACGGTATTTTCAGCCATATTATATTACTTGTCATGGCAGTTTCAGTAGTCATTATAACATATTTTTCTGCAAAAAAATTTTATAAAAAACAAGGGCATGTAATTACGCTTACAATTATTGTATTGAACCTAGTAATACAATTTCAATTGCATGCAGCATATATGTTCCCTTCATATTTTCGAAAAAGCCAATGGAATTCGATTTCCGGATATTTAGAGCAGATCTCAGTAACAGGTAATGCGTTGTTCTCAGGTGACCTAGTACAAGACTTAGCTTTGCATTCAGATATTCATGTTTTGCCGACTTTCTATTTGCTTGAAAACGAAAATGATTTATTCTTAAAACAATTTTATAAGGGTATTGATAAAATTCCTACTCATTTTATCGTTATTGATATCAAAAGAAACCGTCTATGGGCTGAGGCGCCAAATTTCATGAAAAGTCTTAAAGAGATTCATCACTGCCCATTACTTATCGGAGGCCTTGGCCTTAGACATATTTTTATATATCGTTTCATGTCTTATCAATGGTTGGATTCGATCAAAAAAAAAGAATAAAGTGGACGCCTTCTTCGGGTACGCCCTGATGGGCAATCACATTGGCCGTGCAGCCGAACATGAACAGGTGCTGAATGTCGGGATAGAACGCAAGCATTTTTTCAGCAAGATCCCGGCCGGCCATTTCCGGCATGACCACGTCCGTCATCAACAGGTCGATACGCCCGGGACGGCCTTCCGCCTGCCGGATGGCCTCGCCCGGGGTAGCGGCTGTCAAAACCTTGTAGCCCAAGCGGCAAAGCATACGCCGGGTCAGTTTCAGGATGGCGGGTTCATCTTCCACCAGCAGAATGTTTCATGTCCAGGAAATTATCGGCAAGCAACGGCACCGTTCTTCGCTTTCCCGCAAGTCCTTCTCCGCCTGTTTGCGATAAGATTCCGTTTGCTCCGCCAATTTTCGAACCCGCCGCTCAAGTTCTTCATAGGTGGGTTTTCAGGCATGAGAACCTCCTGTGACCGCCTCGGAAATCATTGCCGGAAACAACCGGATCGAAATACTTGATGTCCTGAGCGAGCGGGCGCATTTGCGCCCCGCTCCACCATTACGGCGCGGTTCCTTCCTCCGCACCGTAATAATAGCCATAGCCGGCATACCGGTAGTGGCAGGTGTCTTCCCGCACATCCACATGGTTCAGCACCACCCCCAGGACATTGCCCCCCACGGAAGAAAGTTTCTCCAGAGACATGGCAATCATCTTGCGGGGTTTGTCGTGGGCCCGCGCCACCAGAACCACCCCGTCCACAAATTTCGCCAGAATTACCGCGTCCGTCACCGCGGAAACCGGGGGCGAATCAATAATAACATAGTCGAACGACTCCCGGAGGCTCTTCAGCAAGCCCGTCATACGTCCGGAACCGAGCAGTTCCGCAGGATTCGGCGGCACCGGCCCCGACACCAGCAAATCAAGATTATCAACGCCGGAAGGGACAAGGACTTCCGCAACGGACCGGTTTTCCACCAGAATATTCGTCACCCCGGCGGCCGTCTCCGGCCGGCCGAAAAGACAACCGATTTTCGGACGACGGAGATCGCAATCAAGCAGAACCACCCGGCTGCCGGACTGGGCCAGGGAAACCGCCAGGTTGCCGGCGGTAATGGTTTTCCCCTCCTGGGGACCGGCGCTGGTAAGCACCAGCACCTGCGGAACCGCTTCCACTGAAGAAAACAAAAGGCCGGTCCGGATGTCCCGGTAAGCCTCACTGGCCACCGATCGCGGGCTGTGAACCGTTACCAGATCGCCGTGTACGCTACTTTCTTCCCCTGCTGCCCGCTCGATAACCGGCACCACTCCCAGACACGGCATCTGCAGATAATGTTTCACGTCATCCGAGTCTTTCACCGTATTGTCCAGATATTCATAGAAAAAGGCCAGGCCGGCTCCGACCACCAGTCCCACCAGGAGCGCCAGCAAAAGGTTCAACCCCTTTCGGGGTTTTACCGGTTTCCGGGGCACCTCCGCCTTATCGATAATGCGGATATTGCCGGTCTTCATCTGTTCCGTCAGGGAGGTTTCTTTAAAGCGGTTTACCAGCAGTTCATACATCTGCCGGGCACTTTCCGCCTGCCGCCGGAGAACGCCATATTCAATGGCTTTCTGATTCAAAACGAACGTTTCCTGTTTCTGTCGGGACAGGGCTTCCCGCAACGACTGTTCTCTGGCCAGCGCCACCTCGTATTCATTTTTCAAGGAATTGATCACCTTGTCCACTTCATAGGCCTTGCGTGTTTCCAGGGTTGCCATTTCCGATTGCAAAGCCACCATTTTGGGGTGATTCTGCCCGTATTTTCTGGAAAGTTCCGAAACGTTTTGGGAAAGCTCCACCTCCATGGATTTGATCTGATTAATCAGGTCGTTTTTCAGCACTTCGGGAATGGCGCCGATCATATCGGGATTTTCGGCCAGGGCCGCCGCCTGCCGATAACGGGTCTCGGCTTCCACCCGCCGGGATTCTGCCTCCACCACCTGGGCATTCAGTTTGGCCAGTTTCTGGGCGGTAATCTGCTCGGTATCACTGGTAAAACCCGTGATGATATCCTGTTCCTTCTTATAATTCAGCAGGGCCTGTTCGGCGGCTTCCACTTTTTCCCGTTCGGCCACAATGCGTGCCTGCAGCCACTGGACCGCCTTCTGGGCGGCCTGCAGGCGGGTCTCCAGGTTATAGTCAATGTAGGCTTCCGCAATGGTATCGGCAGTTTTTGCCGCCAGAACCGGATCGCTGGCCTGAAAATGGATATCAAAAAGGCGGCTGTTGCGGACCGGCTCCACCGCAATCCGAGCAATCAAAGCGGACACCAGCCGGGGATCAATAGCTTCGGCCGCAGATTGGGAAGCCCACTTTCTTGATACCGTGCCCGTATTTAATAACCCGCGCACAGATTCCACCAACCCGCCCGCCGTTTGCCGGAGTCCGCCCAGCAAGCCCGAAGAAGGAAAAAATTCTTTACTGTTTTGCAGATCCAGACGCCGGATGACTTCCCGGGCTACCGTCCGGCTTTCAATGATCTTATACTGGGTTTGATAATCATCCGTACCGGAAGCATCCAGCGCCATGACTTCCTGAATGGAAACCACGTTGGGATTGGCCTTGTCAATGACCAGGCGGGTAGCGGCTTTATACATGGGCGTGGCGGTAAAAGAATACAGGGCCGTCGTCAGAAGCAGCACCGTTACCGCGGTAATGACGGTCCAGCGCCGCTTGCGCAACACACGGAGGTATTCCCGGAAATCAATCTTTTCGTTCGACCTGGTTTCCATGGGTACTAGAAAAAACTCAGCGGTACAACAATGACATCGTTGGGTTGAATAATCACGTCCTGTATTTTCTTTCCGGCCCGGGTAATATCATCCACCCGCACCTCGATAATCTTTTCCACCCCGTCGTCCACCCGGATGATGCGGGTCCGGTTGCGGGCTGCAATATCGGTAAAACCGCCGGCCATACTGATGGCCTCCACCAGCGAAAGATCCCGGCCGGGGAGTATATAAGACTTGGGGCTTTTCACCTGCCCGATAATATAAAAATTTTCCGCCGGGGGAATATATAAAACATCCCGATCCTGCAGCAAAATATTGGAAGTCTGATCCCCGCCCTGCAAAAGACCGTAAAGATCCACCGTAATCACGATTTTCTGCTCCCGGTCGGTTTGGGGATATACGGTCCGGATAATCTTTCCTTTTCTGCCGGCACCGTGGAACTGGTCACCGCTGTGCCCCTTGCCAATGCCGCCGGCCCGGGAGATGGCATCCAGCACATGCTCCCGGCCGTTCAGGGTATAGCTGCCGGGATGCGTAACCGCCCCCAGAACCAGAAACCGTTTGCTGTTATAATCAATCACCCGGACAGCTACGTGCGCATCCCACAAATACTTTCCGGCGGCCAGTTTTTCAGCGATCCGGTTTTCAATCTCAGCGGTGGTCAAGCCGCCCACCAGTATCCGCCCGATCAGGGGAAAAGAAATCTCCCCTTCCATGGATACCCGAACGGCGTCCAGCGAAAGATCCTCTTCTTCATAAACGATGATGCTGATGACATCATCCCCCCCGACCTCATAGTCATCATCATCTTCGGCCTCAACCGCGGAAAAATTCTCCAGATATTCCCTTACGGAATAGTGCCGGGTACCTTCCATTACATGTTTTAAATTATTGGTAAGGTCTTTTTTATCCTGCGATTGCTTGATCTCGTCCAGTTTGGCCCGCACCTTATCATCCCAATGCCCGCTCCTCCCTTTTTCCACAAAGGTGACTTTCACCACCGGTTCCCCGGCGCAAGCGCCCACCATAATCAGCGTCGCCATGACCAAAAAGCGGAGACAAAAAATCCGCATGATTCCTTCGGTACCTCCTCGTCCTTTCAAATGCTTCTGCGCTTATCGACGGTCAGCAAACCGTTTTACCCCGTTTTCCGGCCTCTTTTACGGGGGGACGACATAAAAAAAGAGATCACCGCTGACCTCTTTTTTTCCACCGCCAAATTGTTTCCAATGCGGAAACCGCTCAGCTTTTATACAAACATCACCCCGGCCCTCCGCCCATCTGCACCACCGCCTGCCGGCAACAGGCCGTGCGGCAGTACAGCGATTTCCTGTCTTATAAACACGCCATCATAAAAAAAAAGACGCTCAAAAGACCGCCTTTACCCTGAAAGTATAGCGGTTTACGGTGTACTCATGATCATCGCCGAAACGGTCCCGGATACTGTTGGTGCTGGACTTCTTGTCCTTGTGAAAATATCCGGCGCCCATTATCAACCAGGGCCGGATAAGATAGTCCACATCCAGAGAAACGATATAATCGTCTTCATCGCGACTGTTCCGATAATAATCCCACTTGCGGTAGACGGCTTCGGCCTGCAATTGAATTCTTTTCAGCATCACCTGAGTAAACTTGAGACCCACCCGGGTATCTTCATAATAATTGTTGGTATCAGACCCGACCTGCATGAGATCATTGGAAAGATTCAGGGTAATCTGCGTTTCCGGGGCGATATGGTAGGTAACCGCCGTAGCTGCAATCCAGGTGGCCTCGTCGTCATATTCCGCGCCCCCCACCAGCGTTTCATGGTCATAATCCATATCTTTATACCCGATATTGAATTCGCCGCTGAACCGGGACCCCTTTTCCCAGAGCAGACCGAAGTTCACCCGCTGCCACTCATAGTCGGCGTCAATTGCATCCGTAACAGGCGCCCGGATAGGGTGGGTATAATAATCGCGATGCCCGCGAAACCAGCGGAAAAACGCCCAGGTCTTCCCCCCGGCCCGGACCCGCAACCCGCATCCGAACTCATTGTCCTTGTAGTCCTGGCTGTAGTCCAGAAGATCATTGTCGTAATCCTGCTTGTAATAATTGTAATACACCAGAAATTTGAACATTTCCGGGGTAGCCAGACCGAGCCGCCATTTGCTGGTATTGGTTGTCCGATCCGTCAGGGGAACGCCGGATTTGTATTCCGTATCACTGCCATAGGGGTCCTCGGTCTCCATGTACATGTGCCTGCCCCCGGCGATCAAGCCGGCCGGGGCTTCATAATCCACCTCCAGCACACCGCTGTGGGACTGCCAGTTATTGGTGTCATAGTCGGAATAATAGGCATAATTTCCCTGATACCCCAAACCGGCGAATCCCCGCCCCGGAATGGTATACTGGGTCAAAAGCTGCGGTTTGAGATGGGTGATCCAGTCCGAGGTCTCCCGTTCCGTGGTGTTGTTATCCCCGCTTCCCAGATAAATGTTGTCGTCGTATTGCTCCGTAATGGTCACCCCCGGAATAATTCTGGCGTTCCCGAATGTGAGCCTTCCTTCACCCGCAGATTCCGGCGTGACTGAAGTTGCGGCCATGATGACCGCCCCGGCCGAAAAAACCAGGAAACAGATCAGGACAAATATCAACAGACACTTTTTCATTGACTTATATAATCTCCACACATCTGCGCTTCTTGATAACTGATTTCTCCGTCACAGTTCAAATCGCAGGGATGGGCTCCTGCACAGGGATCATCCTTCCGGTCATCTTCGGTCTCATCTTTCGGCTCCGGCTCCGGCTTCGGTTTCGGCTTCTTGGGTTCGGGATCGGGTTTGGGTGGTAAGACGCCCATCGCATCCAGTACCTTCTGGGCCTCTTTCTTAATCTCCCGGCCTTTTTCGGCCACATCTTTATCCGGATTGCCCGTCAAAGAATCACCGGCAGCAACCGCCGCTTCCAGCGCCATGGCGACCGCCGCTTTTATGTCATCGGGATTTCCAGAAGCCCGCGCCTTTTCATATTCAACGCTCGCCCGGGACAAAGAATTGTAGACCTCGCTGGTTTCCGCAACATATGCGCCCGGATTTTCAAAAAAACCGATCAGGACATCACCCACAGTATCGGCATCCCCACTGTACATGTTTAAATAGGTCTGGATGCCGTCAAAACCGATATCGCCGTCGGATCCCCGGAGCCCGCAAACCGCCGTTGGTGTCTGCAGATAATTTTTTCGTTCCACCATCTGTGACAATCCGCTTTTAAACCAGAGTTTTCCAATAAAACAGGTCACCCGGCGAACGGACACCTTTTTTTTCCAGAACCCGAAACCGACGGTTTCCTCCTGCTCCTCAATCATGGTACTGGTATAAGAATGCACATTAATAATGGCACCGTCATTAAAGACCACTTCCACACTTCCCTCTTTCGTCTGGATGCGGTCTCCCGCTTTGAGCGGCAGACCGGTCCGGGTAATCGGCCGAATCGTGGTGCCCGACATAATCAAAGCACTGCCCTTAAATTCGGTTACCTTGGCGATGGCCGGGGAAGCATTTGCCTTCCGGCAGGTACCTGCCCAGAAAACTCCGGCCAGGACGGCGCACAAAACGGCTACGGGTTTGATGGCTGGTCTCATGATACAGTCCTCCCCTTCTAAAAAAGCATATGTCTTTACTGCTAACTTTTTTTGAACCCGGACCTTTTCTGTTCTTGATCTTGAAAGATCCTTCTACATTACCCCATCCAAACGCAAAAATCAAGAAAACAAAAATCATTTCGGGAAAAAGGGACTTTCCGCTCGCAACTGCTGTTCGGCCGGCGTTTTCTCGGGATAAAAGGCACCAACGAAGTTCTGTATCTGCCGGATCAATCGTCCCTGCTTATACGGCCGCTCCATAACGACCGCCTGCTGATAATGCTCCAGCGCCTTCGCCCATTCCGGTGTATTTTCCGGGGAGGCCGGGCGCCGGGCGTCCAGAACGGCAATCCAGAGATTGCCGATCTCGCAATGCAGATAGGGGTCCGGGCCGGGTCGGTCAACCGCATTTTTAACCGCGGTTCGAAGTCGCGCCATCCACGGCGCATAATGGCCGGTCTGCTCCCACAGACGAAAATATTCCCAGGCCAGGTTGACATGATACCAGCTCTGAAAAGGGTTACGCCGGGCAGCGGTTTCCAGGGCCCGCAATACCAACTGCGGCCGGCCGGCCGTTCCCTGGCTGGTCTGATCTTCTTGCTGTTCTTCTTGCAGGGTAACAGCCAGTTTGAACCAGTAGGCCGCATTGTCCGGGTCCCAGTAAATGGCCCGCAAAACTTCCCGGACGGCCGGGGTTTGATCCCGATGCAACGTTTGGTTGCGCACCGTATGACACGCGGCTTCGGCCATGAAATGCCGGATAACGGTGGTTCCCGTCCAGAGAATCAGACCGGCGACAGCCAGCAGACACCAGCCCCCTTTCCCCCGCACCGGCCACACGGCATAAGTATACAGCATCCGCGTCCCGCGTTTTCCTCTTTTAACATGCAGCGCACTGTATCCCACAGCCCCCACCGCCGCCAGAACAAGACAGTTGCCCGGCAGACGCAGGTTGAAATCGGCCAGCGAATGCACGCCCAGGCAGAAAAAAATCGCCAGCGAGGTACCGAACAAAATGCGGGCATACGGATCCCGGCGTTTTCTCCACAAACGGAGGGTGGGCACAAGGGAACCGACAATGCCCGCCGCCAGCAGGCCCAGACCGAAAAGGCCGTTTTCAGCCAGAAACTGCGCCCAGTCATTATGGGCATACTGAACGATGCGGTTGACATCGGCCCGGGATTTATAGCCGGGATAAACATACCGGAAACTTCCCGCCCCCGCCCCGGTCAGCGGATAATCCCGGGAAATGGCCAGGGTGGTCCGGGAAAACCGGAGCCGTTCTTCCAAGGCCCCTCCCATGGAATGGAATCGTTCTGCCGGTGCCTCCAGTCCGACCAGGGCCGCATAGGAAACAATCCCCACCAGCAGAAAAGCCGGCAGCGCAATAAAATTCCAGGCGCTTTTCCGGAAAAGAAAAAAAACGGCCAGCCCGATCCCGGTAACGCCCACGGAAATCATCGCCCCCCGGGACTGAGAGAAGATCAGGCCCACACCCATCACCACAGTGCACAGAATCACAATCAACCGCATCTGGCCTGTCCGGTCCGGGGGAAGCAATCGCCGGGAAAGCCGGGTCAGCGACCCCGAATCCGTCGCCGGTTCCCTCTCTTTTCGGCGCCGGGACAACGCCAGTACAAACCCCGCCGCCAGCAGCCCGGCCATTTCCAGCAACCCGGCCAGGTGATTATAATTGATATAGGTCCCCGTGACATGTCCCTGATAAGACGATTTGGCATACCACCAGACCTGTTCCGCACCGGAAAAGGTTTGGGCCAGGCCATAGAGCGCCTCGAAGCATCCCAGCCCAAGAATGGTCATCACCGCCAGGTGAATGCGTCCCGGGCTGGTCAGAACGGCGATCAACCCGCGGACCATCAACCAGTAAACCACCAGCCGGACCATGGCCTGCCGGACCGGGTATCCGTATAAGGCCAGGGGAAACCACTTGTGGGTCAGCCCCTGACTGCTTGACGGAGGGAAATACGGCAGCGTACTCCGGCCGATCTCCAGGGTGCGGGGGGACAGAAGGGCCAGCAGCGGCTGCGGCAGGGGAATCAGTTGACAGGTATAGTAGACCAGCAGCAGGCCAAACAATAAATCAAGCGGGGTTTTCACAAAAGTCAGGGTATAACGGCCGTTTTCCGGAGAGCGGGTTACCCCCTGCACCAGCAGAATCATACCGGCCACCAGGACGCACAGAAAAGCCGCCGTATAGGCATAGGTATGCACCGCCCCGAACAGCAACACCCCCAGGACAAGGGCGATCAGGTAAAGAAAAAATGCCATGCGCCTTTTTCCCTGCACAGCGCTGATCGATACCAAAGGATTTCTCAGAAGCGATTACCGCCGGCCCCCCGGTTTTCAGCGCTGCGAATCAAACTCCCCGTAAGGCGAAAAAAATGGTGTTAATTAAAATGGTCACGTCCAGAAAAAAGGAGAGGTTGTTAATATAATACAGATCATAGTCCATATTTTCGTGGATCGGCCGTTCCCGGTCCGCACTCAACTGCCAGAGGCCGGTGATGCCGGGCAGAACGGTCAAGCGTTCCCGGTGCCGCTCGTCATATTCCGCCACAATAAACGGCATTTCCGGCCGGGGCCCGACAAAAGACATCTCCCCTTTTACAACATTGGCGACCTGGGGCAGTTCGTCCAGACTGGTTTTGCGTAAAAAACGACCCACCCGGGTAATTCGCGGATCATTCTGATTCAGCGGGCTGACTTCGTAGGCACCGGTGTCGACGGTCATGGTCCGGAACTTGTACAACCGGAAGGGACGGCCCCGGCGGCCGATGCGGTCATGGCTGAAAAACACCGGCCCCGGCGAATCCAGCTTAATCAACAGGGCTACCACCGCCACCAGCGGCCAGCAAAGCAACAGCACCGCCGCCGCCAGGGCCAGATCCAGAAATCGTTTAACGTAAATATAGGGGCCGGGGAATTTTCTTACCTCCCGGACCACCGGAATGTTCCCGATATGGCTGAAGCGGATATGGTGCAGAAAAATTTTATACAGTCTGGGAACAAAATAAGCGGTAATCTTTGCCGCTTTCAAAGAAGACAGGATACCGACCAGCCGTTCCTGCTCGATATCGGAAATGGCAATATACACTTCATCCAGCCCCATCTCGGCGCACAAGCGGGGAATGTCGTCTCCGGTTCCCAGAACGCGGATGGCCCCGGCGCGGTTATAGCCGCTGGGATAAACCGTTCGCCCCGCCATTTCCGGGGCATCATCAACAAACCCTACCGGCACGATGCGAAGGCGGGGAGAACTTGCCATTTCCCGGAATAAAGACCGGCCCAGCTCACCGGCGCCATATATCAAAACTTTTCTGTGCAGTCCCTCCACGGGTTTTATCGGTCGCGGCAGATTATATAACACCATCTTCTCGGTCACCACAAACAGCACGGAAAAAAGGTAGGAAAACAGCAGAACATACCGGGAAAGCAGAATTTTGCCGAAAACCAGAATAATCCCGAACAACAGAAAACTGACGGTAATGGCCTGGACGGTTCGTCGGACTTCGGTCACATTCAACAACCCCGACTCTTTCTCGTAAACGCCCCAGAGCGTCATGACCATTACCGCCGCGGCTGCGGCCAGCAGACTGGTCGAGAGGTAATGCACATCCGCATAGTACACCTGCTGCCCGATCCCCAGCAGCCGGTAAAAATGATAGGCAAAAACAATGGCCAGGGCAAGAACGGCAAAATCGAGCAGGGGATAGCCGAAATTGAACACAAACCGGTAAAAATTTCTTTTAATCATAAAAACAGCGGTTCTGTTATTGTGGCTCGATCATGATCGCGGGCGGTGCCATCTGCCCAGTAATTGCCGGACATATTTATACACAAAGACGGGGTTATTGTACAGATATCTGCGCCAGAGCCGTGCCGGTTCCTGCCCGAGGCGAAAAACCCATTGCAGCCCCAGCGGTTTCATCCAGTCCGGCGCTTCTTTTACCAGGCCGGTGTGAAAATCAAAAGCCGCGCCCACCCCCAGCATCACGCCGGTCCTCAGTTGGTTGATATATTCCGCCATAAATTGTTCCTGTCTGGGGGTGCCGAGCCCGACCCAGAAAAAATCCGGACAAAGCGTCTTTACCTGATGAATTAAATTTTCCTTCTCGCGGTCATTCAGTGCACGGAAGGGGGGGGTGCAGGTCCCGACGATGCGCAGCCCTGGAAACCGCTCTTCCAGTCTCCGTTTCAGCAAAGGGGCAACGCCTTCTTTTCCGCCGTAAAGAAAATGGGTATAACCTTTGCTCACGGACAGACGACATATTTCCAGCATAAGGTCCGGCCCGTAAACCCGGCCCGTTTTTGCAAAACCGCTGATACGTCCCGACCACACCAGGGGCATGCCGTCCGGCAGCGTCAGGCCGCTGTTGTTGAAGGCGCGCTTTACCCCCGGATCTTTCTGGCACTCCATGATACCGTGTACAGTGGCCAGACAGGCATAACGCGGCCGGGACGCCGCCAGCCAGCCCTCTATACAAGCCAACGCACCGGGCATATCAATGGCGTTGATTTTTACGCCCAGAACATCGAATCGTTTGTCGTCCATGGCATAACTTATTTGCAATCCTCCTGTGCACCAATAAGGCGACGATACATGTCACCAAAAGATTGTATCCTGATATCTTCCATATCTGAAATTGTTCGCAAAAAAGCGGCGAACACCTCCAGTCGTTGTTCGCATTCGCCCTGCACCCAGGGATGAAAACCAATCGCGCCGTAGCTGCAATTTCTCCGGATGTCAGTTACCGTGTCAAGTAAATTGTTATACATCGCTTCCGGTGTTATGCCCCTGTCAATATAATCCCAGTCGTCCTTTTTTATGGGCAATCGAAGGATGGTTGATGCCTCTT
>CAZWCS010000114.1:0-13264 GCA_964632805.1 uncultured Desulfobacterales bacterium | reverse complement strand
AACCCCGGATAAGATCGTGGCTCGTTGTCACTCGCACGATCTATCCTTGTTCGTTCTGGTCTGACCGGTTTTCCTTAGCTCTATTGCCGCCTCCATGCTGCCTGCTAAAATAATAATGTATCCAATAAGCTCCAACGCCTCTTCAAGCACCCGTTTATAATCATGAAGATAATCATCCCCCATTAATGATCGTAAAAAGGCGCCGTGGCCTATTAATTGCCCGACCGGCACAACAAAAAGGAATCCCGCCCAGAGGACAACCGCAGAATGGGTTTTCAAAAATTGCAAGATTTGTAAATAAAGGATTTTTTTGTGCCGACAGGCCGAAAGAAGCGCATAAATCAGGATCAGATAGCCAAATTTCCAACCGACCAGGGGGATCAGCCTGTCAAAGAAAGAATCCAGCTCCCGGACGGCTGCAAATGCCGATAAACACCCCAAAAAATGGAATATTTGTTGAAAATGGGTGTCCTCACCGCGACCAGAAAAATAGATACCGCTGGTCGCCATAAGCAGCAAAAGCTGACACCATTCGATCCATCCTCCTTCATTAAAAGCGCTCACATCTCCAGATTGCACTATTGCCGGCAGTAAACCCGTTATAACAACAATAAAAAGCGTATAAAAAACCAGGCGCAAAACCGTCAAGAGTTCGGCGTCAAAAGAGATGTCTTTTTTCGATCGCAAATAACGTATCATCCGGCGCCCCGGCTGGAGTAAATGCATTCCCCCGAATATTTCATAACATATTCAGATAATATGCAAAAAATGTACCAATTGACACAAAAGCTTAATAAATCGGCTGTTTTAAAAAACAAAACTCACCGCCCTTTCCTTATGAGACATATCGCTGTTTTCTATTTATATTTTTCCATTTAAACCACAACATACCGGTGTAAAAAAAAACACCAGAACGAACCGGGTAGACGGGTTGTCTGGTCTGCCCCGGCATGAATAATTTACAAATACGCTTGGTAACGTTACCAAGCGTTACCAACCAGCAACCTTACAGAAATCAGACAGGGTGGTTGAATACATCAATCGTGAGATCAACGACCAATGACCAACCGTCTCAGAAAAAAATAAGGGTAGCGGCAAAATCTTTGAAACGTTCTATTTGTATAAAAAAAACCGGTAAGAAGAAAAAACGGGCGGTGCCGGATTAAATATTTAGACCCGTAAAGTCAACCTGTAAACATTTTTACCGGTCGGCTTTGACGCAGCAACTGCGGATGAGTTCGAAATGATTGCTGTGAGTCCGGATTTTCCACCAGATCGAATCACGCCGCGCAATGGTCCACGCCGGTCCCGGCAGCTTTCGCCCCTCCCGCAGCAGAGCGATAATGTTATCCAGACCATGCCCGGCAAAGGGGCCGTCCGCCAGACCGCCCAGCCAGCGATCTTCTGAAGCGGCTTCCGCAGACCAGGAAAATGGATCAGAGAGCAGAAACTGGGCATCCTTGTCTTTGGCTACCCGGCTGCTTTCCTGCAAATGGGCCAGCGGCCGGG
Source organism: uncultured Desulfobacterales bacterium (assembly GCA_964632805.1). GTDB lineage: Bacteria > Desulfobacterota > Desulfobacteria > Desulfobacterales > Desulfosudaceae > CAZWCS01. The sequence continues at coordinate 11,755 of CAZWCS010000114.1, read as the reverse complement.
TAAGCTTGTCCACCATGTTCAGCGAAGCCACCGAAGAAAAAAAATGGGAACGAAACGGCAGTGCCTGGGCATCGCCGATGATAAATTCCATATTGTCGGTTCGCCATCCATCCGGAAACGGCAGTTCCACCTCCAGATACAACTGTCCCTCATCAGGGAGCATCAAGGTTTTTCGGCGATGGCGCAGTAATTCCCGGGCCGTTCGAATAAACGTCCGCGAGTTGTCCAGACCGACGACAAAATCACACTTGCGGGCCATCTCAAAAGAAAAACGTCCCACCGCGGCGCCGATATCCAGGCAAAAACCGGTATGCGGCTGGACCAGGTCCGCCCAGCGGGCGTAGGCGTCCGAAGCCTGACGGTCCGGCAGAAGATCGCCGAAATGGCTCCAGAGATAAGAAGAGAGCACCGCCGGCATCTCGTATCTGGAGGCGCTTCGTTGCTGCCGTCCGGGATCGAGATCGGCCAGCCCCTCTTGAACGGGAAACACGCCACCGCAGAAACCGCAGGACAGTTCCCCCTCCAGGATATCATCATCGACTGCCTGTCCGGCACGAAGCGTCAAAGCGTTTTCCACCGGCAGACAGGACGGACAGATCAATACATCAACCAGAGACGCTTTCATTTTTCGGCACCGATTTGTTGGCTGTCGGGGGCTCATGTATAACAACCCCCCTGAGGGAAGTCAACCGTTTTCAAGGGCCGATGGTGCCAAAATACTTGTTCTTTCTCCTAACCTGTGATATACTTGTATAAAAGGGAAGATAAAAATCTTACCCGACCTGCCTGCCTCGAATTTTTGCCGTATCATACCGTCAAGGAGAACACCCGATGACGCGAACCAACCGCCTGATTCATGCCCAGAGCCCCTATCTGCTCCAACACGCTGAGAATCCCGTGGACTGGTATCCCTGGGAAGAGGCTGCTTTTGACAAAGCCGCCGCTGAAGACAAGCCTGTTTTTCTCTCCATCGGCTATTCCACCTGTCACTGGTGCCATGTCATGGCCCATGAATCTTTTGCGGATGACGCGGTGGCCAAGCTGCTGAATGAACACTTTGTGTCCGTCAAGGTGGACCGGGAAGAACGGCCGGATATTGACGACATATATATGACGGTCTGCCAGATGATGACCAACAGCGGCGGCTGGCCCCTGACCATTATTATGACACCTTCCCAAGAGCCTTTCTTCGCGGCCACATATATCCCCAAACAGAGCTGGCAGGGACGCACCGGTTTGATGGATCTGCTGCCCCGGGTAGCGGAAGTGTGGAAAAACAGACGGGCGGAGGCCCTGGACACCGGCAGCCGGGTCAAAGAAGCGCTGGAAAAATATTCCCGCCTGCCGCCGGGAGACGTGCCCGGCACCGACGCCCTGAAAACCGCCTATACGATTCTGGCTGACAGTTATGATCCCGTAAACGGCGGTTTCGGCAGCGCCCCGAAGTTCCCCTCCCCCCACAATTTCTTGTTTTTACTGCGCTACTGGTATTCTTCCGGAGAAAAAAAGGCTCTGGAAATGGTGGAAAAAACGCTGACAGAAATGCGCCGGGGCGGCATGTATGACCAGATCGGCTTCGGCTTTCACCGCTATTCCACCGACGCCCAATGGCTGGTTCCCCACTTTGAAAAAATGCTGTATGACCAGGCCCTGCTGGCCATTGCCTACCTGGAGGCCTTTCAGGCGACCGGCCGGGAGCGTTTCGCCCGCACGGCAGAAGAAATTTTCACCTATGTCCTGCGGGACATGACCGCCCCTGAAGGGGGTTTTTACTCCGCGGAAGACGCCGATTCCGAAGGCCGGGAAGGCAAGTTCTATCTCTGGACCCAGCAGGAAGTCCAAAAACTTCTGGGAGATACGGCTGAATCGGTGCTGAAAACGTTCTGCTTTGCTGCCGAAGGAAACTTTTTTGATCCCCTGGAGCAAAAATTTACCGGGGAAAACATCCCCCATCTGAATCGGGATCCCCTTCAACTGGAAAAAAAAGTGCTGGCGGCCCGGGAGAAAATGTTCGCGCACCGGGAAAACCGGGTCCATCCGCACAAGGACGACAAAATTCTGACCGACTGGAACGGTCTGATGATCGCCGCGCTGGCCCGGGGCCACCAGATAACGGGAAAAGCGCAGTACCGGGATGAAGCCCAAAAAGCGATCAATTTCATCGCCAAGCATCTCACCAGTACCGATGGAGAACTTTTCCACCGGTATCGAAACGGCCAATCGGGGATCCCGGGCCAGATTGATGATTACGCCTTTCTGATTTTCGGTTTGATCGAAATGTATGAGGCCACCTTTATTCCCGATTACCTGGAGCGGGCAGCGAGCTTGATGGAAATCCAGACCGCCAGATTCTGGGATGAAAAGGACGGCGGTTTTTTCTCTACGGCAGACAACGGGGAAATGGTCCTGGTACGAAAGAAAAATCTTCAGGACGGTGCCATGCCCTCGGGAAATGCCGTGGCCATAAGCAACCTGATCCGGCTCGGGCGAATGACCGGTAATTTCCAGTGGGAAGAGATGGCCCGCCAAATGTTCACCGCCTTTTCACGGCTGTTAACCAGCAATCCCGCCGCCTTTACCCATTCTTTATGCGCTCTTGATTTTCTTCTGTATCCCTCCTGCGAAATTATCGTGGTGGGGAAAACGGGAACCCCGGACACCGATGAAATGATACGACAAATCCGCCGTTTTTTTCTACCGCGAAAAGCCGTTCTCTTTGTTCCGGAAGGCAACCACCAAATCCGGACGCTGGTGCCCTTTATCCGGGGGTATACGATGCGTGACGGTCGGGCAACGGCTTATGTCTGCCATAATTTGCAATGTCAGGCGCCCATAACAGACCCTCAAAAATTGACGCCACAATCAATAAACGCTTGACATCTGAAATATAAAAAGATAGAATTTTTTTAGAATTATTCTGTAAATGGGGAAGAGGCGACAGAGCCTTATTTTCACCCCGGAAGGGAGGAAATAAAAAATGCCGATGGAACAAAAACGAAACCATCCCCGTACAGAGTGTGAAGTTCCGATCCTTTTTTCCCCCAGCGGGTCAAGCCACCACTATCACGGTACGTTGCGCAATTACAGTAACGGCGGTTTATATTTTGAATCTTTTTTCGCGCTTCCGGAAGGTAGCTACATTATAATAAAAGCCGATACCAATAAAGTACCGGATCCCGGCCATGCCAGCGTGGGTGATCTTCGTGAACTGGAAGTAAGATGGTTTATGGAGATTCCCAATACCAGTCCTACAAAATACGGCTGTGGCTTGCAGTATCTTACCATGTAGTTCTTGCCAGCCGACATGAAAACAGTCCCGTATTGCCCGGCTTACCCGCTTTCTGGAAATATTTTGACAATTCTCCGTTTTTTCGACATTCTCCGAAAACATTCAGAGGTCCGATTATCCAAATAAAACAAAAATTTGTGCCGAACGCCCTGTACCCTTCCGAAGGGGAGAAAATCCAATGAAACCCTTTTGCTGTTTTTTTTTGTCAATTCTTTTCCTGCCCTTTGTTACCATGGCGGGGCCAATTGACCATTCCCCGGTCGCCACTGCCCTCCCGGTTGATAAACACCTCCAAACCGCCCCGTTAAAACGCACGGCAGATCCGGTAACGGTAGCGGCAAAAAATTTTTCCGCCTGGGAATCGCCGCAGATAAAAAACCTGGGCCTCTATCGCCTTGCGGACCACTCCCTGCAGCTGATCCCGTTTCAGGTCGATGAAAAAAATAAAGATGGCGACTGGGTCTTTCCCTATGGCAAAGAAGCCAACCCGGAAACGGGTAACCAGCGGTTCGATGGCCAGGATGAACTTGTTTTTCTGGCCCGGGATACCGGCCCGCGTTCAGCAAAAGCGCCCGATTTGCCCGGTGCCAGAAATATTGCGGAAATATGTGTCAGCGATCCCGAGGGAGGCGCGGCATATGCGTATTTGATTCTTTTTTCCGAAACAGCGCCGAATTCTCCGCAAGATTATGTACAATACGATCCTTGCAAAAAAGAGGTCTCTTCGGACTGCTACCACCTGAAATTTCATCCCGATTTCCCTCTCAGTATCAGTCAGTTGACCACGCTCCCCGCCGCCGGGGGAGACGGGAACAATTATATTGACAGGATGAAAATTCGACTCAAGGCCAAGGCCCGTTTCGGTATCCGGGTTTCCCGCAACGAAGAAGATTTCACCAGTGTGGATCTGGCCTATATTGACGGACCGATACGGGTCATTCGGCGTACCCGGAACCGCATGGTCCTGTTTTTATCCATTCCCACACCTTCCGCCATTATGGACAACGTTTACTACCGGGATTTTTTTTCCATCCCTTCCGAGGTCAATATTCCCTTCAACGTCGGGCTGGTGCTGAAAAAGGCCGCTCTCCACACCTCCATTGACTTGAAACCCCAGACAGGAACCCGACGGTTTTATAACTCCAACAATCCAGAGGGAGTGGAAATTGATGGCCATCCAAGCGAACAAGAGGAACAACTGGACCGAAGTCCTTTTGTCTGGACCGCCCAGGCCGTCAATGATCCGGAGAACAACCGCCATTTCGGCTGGGTAAAACGGCTGCGGATTGATAAAGAAGTGGCCGACATTGTTCAACCGGCTCTGTACTATCGGGACGACCTGAAGACGCCGGATCCTCCGGAAACCCATGCCGGCCACTACGGGGATGTCGGTTTCATTATCAACGACCTGACCCGACTGGAAAGTGGTGTTTATCAGCTGGAAATTCTGATGTACTGCGTACCTGAGTATGAGCCGGGAGATGAAGCCGCCTGTCTGAAAATTCTGGATCGTCCGCTGACCACGACCATCCGCACCGTCAAATAATGCCGAAAGAGATATCCCGGGCCACCAGATCCGCGCAGTCCATACCACTCTGACAGGCCAGCTCCGTGCCCACGCCCCGGGCGGGACCGGCACAGTCCCCGGCCATATATAAACCTTTAACCGGCGTTTCATGGGGTGGCCGCCGATCGCGAACCTGTCCCACAGCCTGACCGGTACTGATGGCCGAACCGTTGCTCTTGCCGATCCAGCTGGCCAGCGCCGTCACCGTCCAGGTGTCACAGAAAATCGTATTTTCTTCCAGCCCCGGAACGAGATTATGGATGGCGTCAATCATCCGTTCGACCCATACCGTCTCCGGATCCGCATAAGTTGTTTCCAGCGTGGGGGCTGCCGCCACCACGGTCAACAACTGACATCCCTCCGGTGCCAGTCCCGGATCATAGTTGGTAGGAATGGGCGCGTAAATCGGGACAAACTCCCCCAGGTGGCCCTGCGCCAGTTGCTGATAATTGGCCTTCATCTGATCGGTATCCATGTTTTTGCCCAGTTTGATGGGCCAGCCGCCCACGATGGAGCCGGCTTTGACCAGTTTCTTTTTCGCCCCGATTTTGGCCTGGGTGGCGGTCAGCGCCGGTTTCAGTCCATTAATCTTATCGGTGTAAGCAGCGGGGAAATGCTCTTCTCCCGCCAGTTTGAAAACCGTATCCTTCAGCGAAGAGGTGCTGATGACGGCCCGGGCGGTGTACCGCTCCCCGCCTTTAATAACCACGGCGGTGGCCCTGCCGTTGGTGATCTCGATTTTCTCCACCCCCGTACTGAGCCGGAGTTGGGCCCCATGTGTTTCCGCACCCTGCAAAAACGCTTTGGGGATACTTACGCAACCGCCTTTGGGGTAGCCCAGATTCATATCTTTGGCCATGCGCTGCATATTCCAGATGGATTCGCCGGCCGAGGCCTCCCAGGTGGGCAGAATAAAATAGAGGCCCAGCAGAAAGCCGATAATGGACATGGTCTGGGGATTGCTTGTATAGCGATTCATGAATTCTTCTATGGAAACATCATCCAGTTTGTCAATCTCCGGATTTTTCATGGTCAGAATGTCTTTGAACATCTTCAGCAAACGGGGGTATTCCCGCAGCGGAATATCCGCCTGATAAATGAACTGAAACAGAAAGGGAAGCATCTTCCATTTGCTGGCCGGAAAGGCGATATCCATATTCAGGCCGCGCAGGTGGGTAATGGGATCGGTATGAAAAAACGTTAACGGTTCTCCCATGCCCAGACGCCGGGTACACGCCCCGAAGGGGCCCTTATTGCCCCGGATAAACAAATGGGTTCCGGTATCCACATGAAACCCTTCTTTCTCATAGTAGGAACAGGATCCGCCGGGCTGGGAATTTTTTTCAAGGATCAACGTTTTCAGGCCATGAAGCGCGCATATCCCGCCGGCGGCAGAGCCGCCCATACCGGTTCCGATGACAATCACGTCATAATCCGGCGTTTTGTCCCCTTTTTGATTGTCTCCCATCATACCTTTCTCCTTTAAAAACTGTGTGTACGCCCCCACACGGGCATTTTCGCGGCCGATCCCCGGTAACCGGACGTCAATAAAATAAAAAGGATCAGTCCAGTGCCCCCCGGCCGATATCAGCGGCTACCAGATCCGCGCAATTCATGCCGCTCTGGCAGGCCAGTTCCGTGCCCACCCCGCGTAACCGGCCGGCCCCGTCTCCGGCGATATACAGACCCGTGATCGGGGTCTGATGCGGCGGCCGGCGACTGGCCACCTGGCCGGTCGTCTGACCGGTGGTGATGGCGGCGCCGCTGCTTTTCCCGATCCAGTTGGCCAGCGCCCGGATCGAGAAGAGATCGCAGAAAATCATATGATCGTCCAGCCCGGGTACCATCTCCCGCAGGGAATCCATCATTTTGTCCATCCACAAAGAGACATCGTCCTTCCAGGCCACCTCCAGCGTGGGGCACAGGGCGCAGGCCGTAATCAACTGACAGCCTTCGGGCGCCAGCTCCGGATCGTAGTTGGAGGGAACCGGGGCGTAAATGGGATCAAATTCCGGGACCCGGCCGTCAAGAACACTGTCGTAGGTGTCGTGCAGCACGTCTCCGGTAAAACGGTCGGCCGGCAGGCGGATCCCCCCCACCAGGGACCCGGCGCGGACCAACGGCCTGTTCAAAGCGATTTTGGCCTGCACCGCGATCATGGAGCTTTTGACCTGGTGAACCTTTTCCACATAATCCGGCGAAAAATTTTCCGGTCCGGTCAATTTCAAGATGGTATCTTTAACCGCGGTCGTACTGATAACCGCTTTCGCCGCAATCTTCTCTCCGTTTTTCATCACCACCCCGGTCACCCTGCCGTCGGCGACCGTAATCTTTTTGACCCCGGCGTTAACCATCAAGCGGGCCCCGAGCTTTTCCCCGCCGTTCAGGAAAGTTTTCGGAATGACCGCCGCCCCTCCTTTGGGATATCCGAGATTCAGGGTTTTGACCATTTTCTGAATATTCCAGATGGCTTCACCGGCGGCAATATCCCGGGTGGACAAAACAAAATACAGATCCATCAAAAACCCGATCAGCGACAGAATATACGGATTTTTTGTGTACCGGCGGACAAATTCATCAAAGGTGATGTCATCCAGCGTTTCCAGCTCCGGCTCTTTTGTCCGCATCAAATCCCGGTTCAGTTTGATCAGGCCGGGCAGATCAAAGGGGGACAGCCGGAACTGCCGGAACGCACGCACGCCCAGGACCAGCATGGAAAACAGGCCGGCGCCGGGGATGGTCATATCGAAATTCAGGCCGCGAAACTCGGTCATGGGATTGGTATGCCGGAATTCCAGGGGCGTCCCCATGCCCAGCCGCCGGGTGCATTCGCCAAACGGCCCCTTGTTGCCCCGGATAAACAGATGACTGCCCATATCAATGGTAAACCCCTGTTTTTCGTACCAGGAGCAGGAGCCGCCCACGCGCTGATTCTTTTCCAGAATCAGAGTTTTCAGGCCGTGACCGGCACAGATCGCACCGGCGGCGGAACCGCCCATACCGGTCCCGATGACAACAACATCATAGGCATCCTTTGGCGCATTTTCCGGCATATTTCGATCCTTTCCCCGGTTTCCGTGTTTGAACGCCCGGTAGAGAGCAACAGGCATTCGCTCCCAATTTCCATCTTCGCAATTATGATAAACCGCGTTCCGCCGTCCGGTAAATCGTATCCGCGGATAATAATATTTTTTTTTCCAAATGTAAAGAAATTTTTAAAAGAAGAGATAAATAATCAAACAGGGAGGTTATCCGGATTCACGCCATAGCGACGAATCGTTTTCCGTAGCGGCAGGCCGAACAGAAAATCGAGCACCGCTTTTCCCATGGCGGTCTTTTCAATGGTGATGTCCCGGATATGGCGGTCATACCGCAACAGATAGGCCAGGCCCCGGTTATCATCGGCCTTGATCAGGGATTCCACCCGGGTATAGGCGCACTCCTCCTGATGCATGACAACCAGTTCCCACAAGCCGTTCAACGTCTCCAGCAAATCCTTCCGGGCCAGACGATTTTTGTTATAAAGGGCGGTGATGTCCCGGGGGTCCCAGCATTTCAGAATCCGGCACTCCAGCGGACGTCGCGCGTAAATTTCGCAAGCCTGCTTTTTCTCGTCATAAAATCGACATATGCGGCTTCCCGGCCGGTTCTTGATCTTGATGATATCTTCGCTTGCGGGAAGAATACGGTCGGCAACATTGTCCCAGGCAGGCTCGCCCGCCCGGATGGTGTACAGAGCGGCCAGCTGGATGGCTCCCGACTCGATCAGATGACGATCTTCCCGGTGAAAGGAGGGGCCGCCCTTGCGACAACAGGTGCCGCATCGCCGGCATTCCTGCTGATCGGAGACCGGCGGGATGTTTTTACGAACATCGAAATCGCTCATTTTTTTCTTTCCACTTCCCGACCGCCAGAGAAGGTTCAATTCGTTTTTGCGAACAACTTCCCGTTGTCTCCGATATATCACGATATCCTTTCTTCGTCGAGACAGTTTTCTTACCGCCGCGGCCTCCGGAAATCCCGACTTACCGGCGTTTTTTAAACTGTTCATACAAAATTATAAATTACTTATCTTTATTATATTTTTTTCTTGACAAGCAAATAATTATTTTTATACTGAATATATATTCAATATAAATCCGGGGCCGGGAAAAACCTCATGACAAGCACCAGAAAATCGCAGGGTTTGCGGAAAAACCGGAAAGAAGAACAACGCCGCCGACAAATCAAGGAAGCGGCCATCACCCTGTTTTCCACCAAGGGCTACCAGCAATCCACCATGGAGGACCTGGCCGAGTCTGCTGGTGTCAGTAAATCCTTGATTTACTGGTACTGGGCGAGCAAAGCCGCCCTGCTCTCCGAACTGATCGATACCTGCCTGGAGCCTTATATTGAACTGTTGACAGCCGCGGTTGCATCGCCGGCTCCCTTTATGAAAAAACTTCATCAGCTGTTGTGGGATTACCTGGATATGTCCCGGGAAAACGATCGGCTGAACAAGCTGGTCCACTTCTGCTCTTTGCACAGCGCCAACAAAGAGGACGAAAACTTTTCCCGGCAGGTCAACCAGCACTACCACAACATATTGACATTGATTGAAAAAATTGCCGAACAGGCCGTGACAGCCGGCGTGTTGCCGCCGGCAACGGACTGTTCGGCAGCAGCGCTGGCTCTGTTGTCGTTAACGGAGGGCCATATTTATATGTCCATCCTGGAAGAGCGGCTGCCGCTGGACCGTCTTTATGCCGGCCTGCTGATTCCTTTTCTGGGGCGGAACAACCGGCCGACACCGTTGGAACCGTAAAACGGAAACTTTTATGCAATGACGGGTATTTACAAAATCAAACAATCCATACCCAAAAAAAACCAACTATAGTAAGGGGGTGAGCATGGACGATCAGCAACTTACGGCATTAAACCGCTTTCGAGAAAAATTTCTGCGCTTTGATATCGATGCCATCGAAGCCGAGGCAGACAACATGCTGTCCGCCGGGGTTACCATCAGGCAGTTTCTGGACACCTGCACCCCGGCCATGGCGGAAATCGGGGAAAAATTTGAAAAAGGGGAGTATTACCTGCCGCAGTTGATTATGGCCGGGGAAATGTTCAAAACCGCCAGCCAAAAAATCAAACAGGCCCTTTCTCATGAAGACCCCGGCAATGCCATTGCGGAAATCGTTCTGGGAACGCCCAGAGGCGATATTCATGATCTGGGCAAAGATATTTTCGCGGTGCTGGCGGAAGCCAGCGGCTTCGCCGTTCACAACCTGGGCGTGGATGTACCGCCGGAGGCCTTTATCTCCCGGCTGGAGGAAACCGGCGCCGCCGTCCTGGGACTGTCGTCTTTGCTGACCACCACCTTTGAAACCATTGAGGAGATTGTGGCTACGCTGGAAAACAAAGGCTTGCGAAAGCAGACCCATATTATTCTCGGCGGCGGCGCCACCGAACAGAGCCTGATCGAAAAGCTGGGCGTGGATTCCCAGACCCGGGACGCCTACGAAGGAATTACCATCATAAAGAATCTCACAGATGGTGAAATGAAAGGAGCGTCTTCATGAAAGCCGGAAAAAAATTGCTTTATGAAAAAGATACTATGACCGCTCAGGAGCGCTTCGATGCTGTCGTTCGCCTGGAAAAACCGGACCGGGTGCCGTTGTCTCTGATGCTTTATTATTACGCCCCGATTCATACCGGCGTTCCCATGAGTCAGTACATGACCGATCAGGCCACCTATAAAGCGGTTATGAAGCAAGTCTGGGAAGATATCGGCCCCTGGGACATTTACTATAATATTAATCCCTATTCCCGCCTGACTTACAATTATGTAATGATGATGCGGGAGCTCTGGCCCGGTATGGAACTGGAAGAAAACGCCATGGCCAAAATCGATGAGATTCCGTACATGGAGCCGGATGATTATGACCGGGCCATGAAGCTTCCGGTGTTTTTCGCGGACATCCTCTTTCGTCTGCGCATGCTGCCCCGCTTCAGCCAGGAAGCAGAAGGCAAGGGGCTGATAAACCTGACGGGCACCATACTGAATGCCGCCCTGCGACAAGTTTTCTTCTGGAGAAGTGACTTCAAGTGGTGGCGCGATCAGGGGGCGGTGGTGCAAATCGGGTATCAGGCGGAAATGCCGTTTGACACCTTTTCCCAGGCCCGCAATGTCATCAATTTTTCCATGGATCTGTTTAAATGTCCGGAAAAAATCGGCCGGTCCGCGGAACACCTGTCCCGCAATTTCGCGGACATGGCCATTCTTTTTGCCCGATTAACGGGGGTGCCCCTCGTCCAGTGTTACTGCCATCGCACCTCCAACAGTTTCATTTCGCCACAGCAGTTTGCCGATCTGGCCTTTCCCAGCATGGAGATTATCGTCAACAAAATCCTTGATGCCGGCCTGACCCCGATCCTTCACTGTGACGGCGACTGGCTGAAGAACCTGAAAACCTTGCGCCGGCTGCCGGCCAAAAAAATTATTATCCAACTGGACGGGCTGACCGATATATTCGCGGCCAAACAGGAGATCGGCGATCACATGTGTATATTCGGCGATGTTCCGGCCGCCAGGCTGGTCACGGGGAGCCCCATGGAAGTCGAAGAATATTGTCATAAGCTGATTGAAGAGGTGGGCCGGGAGGGGGGATTCATCCTGGCCGGGGGCTGAGAGATCCCGCCCAACGCGAAAGCGGAAACCATCCGGGCGATGGTTGCGGCCGTAACCAAATACGGATATTATCAACAATCAGAACCGGCTACCCCGGCAGCGCCAAAAGACGTTGCCTGATTTTGCGGACAAACCGCTTTCATCCCTTTGACCGGCTGTGCGAACATGCAAACACCCAACGAACAAGGATAGATCGTGCGAGTGACAACGAGCCACGATCTTATCCGGG
>CAZWCS010000113.1:0-13549 GCA_964632805.1 uncultured Desulfobacterales bacterium | reverse complement strand
CATCAAGGTACCCAAACAGCAACCACCCGGAATCCCCAAAAGGGATCTTTACCTGATCCGCGCCTATGAGTATCCGGAAGAATGGGAAGACCTGCCCACCGAAGAGTTATACCGCCGTCTCACCCGCATCCGGCTGGAACTGATTGAAATGGGAAAAGAAAAGGGCGATATGGTGGTTTTTTCTTTCTGGCCGGATGTCATCATGATTAAAGAAATCGGCGATCCCCTGACGGTGGCCCACTATCTGGGCCTGGACCGGGAGGAACTGTACGCCCGGGTGATCATGGCCCAGGGACGGCAGAACACCAATTACGCCATCAACCTCTATGCCTGCCATCCCTTTTTTCTGGAAGGCTATGCCACCATGACCAACGGGGAAAACACGGCCTTTATCCCCATCAAGGAGTATTTAATGTCCCGGGGCATCGCGGGATACACCGGCTTTTATTCCGACTCGGAAGTGTTTACCCACATCCTGCACTATACCCTGAAGCAGCTCGGGCTGGGGATTGAAGCCTATAAGCATATCATTACCCCCCTGCAGGATGATGATATCGCGAGCCACCCCAATGCCACCCTGCTGAAAGGACTGAAACAGACCTGCCGCCGGCTGATTATTGACGGCCCCAACTGCACCATCGGCTGCCTGCCGGATCACTCCCTGTTTATGACCCAGGACCGGAAAAAACTGCGGCCCGGGGTGGTCGGCGGCTATCCCGGCCGCTATGCCTTTTCCTCGGAAATCTGTGGACTGGACGCCGTTCTCCCGGAACGCAACAAACAACACGACCTGCAACCCATGTATCTGGACACCGTCCTGGTCGGCCCGGATCGTCAGGAGGTTCAACGATGTCGACAAACGGAAGCCTTGCACCTTCCCAACTGAATCTCAAGGATCTGCCCTGGCAGATCCTGTGGGACAAGGAAAAATGTACGCTCTGCGGCAGCTGCACGGCGGTCTGCCCGGTCCGCACCCTGGAACTGGGGGTTTTCCGCAAGCGGCGCATTACCGCGGACATCACCCTGAGCCAGGCCTCCACCAGCGATTTTACTGTCTACCACGGCATCCGCCAGAAAACCGCCCCGGAAACCGCCTGCATCGGCTGTGGCATGTGCACCATGGTCTGCCCCAACGACGCCATTATGCCGATTCGCAACGACGAAACGGATAAACTCAAATTCCATATAAATCAGGGCGGAGCGCCCCGGCGCCGCGGTGGTCGCCGCAACATTACCGGCGGAATTCTGGACCGGATCAAGTTCATCCGTATTTCCATGCTGACCGATCCGGCCCTGGATGCCGGTCGTCATGAATTTGAAATCCGCACCCTCCTGGGCCGAACGCTTTCTCCAGAGGCCAATCTGCGCCACCTGAAAGAAAACGGCTGGATTCCGCCGGTACGCGAAATCTATCCCCTGATTATCGGAGGCATGTCCTTTGGCGCCCTTTCCCCGCCCATGTGGGAAGGTCTTCAAATGGGCGTCGCCTACTTGAACGAAGAAATGAATATGCCGGTCCGGATCTGCACCGGCGAAGGCGGCTGCCCGCCGCGCCTTCTGCGCAGCCGGTTTCTGCAGTATGTAATTCTGCAGATCGCCAGCGGCTACTTTGGCTGGGATGAAATTATCCATGCCATCCCGGAAATGAAAGTCGACCCCTGCGCGGTGGAGATCAAATACGGCCAGGGCGCCAAACCCGGCGACGGCGGTCTGCTGATGTGGTACAAAGTCAACCGGCTGATCGCCGCCATCCGCGGGGTCCCTGCAGGCGTCAGCCTTCCCAGTCCGCCGACCCACCAGACCAAATATTCCATTGAAGAAGCGGTGGCCAAAATGACTCAGTCCATGTATATGGCCTGGGGATTCCGGGTGCCGGTCTACCCCAAAATATCGGCCTCCTCCACTGCGCTGGCGGTTTTAAACAACCTGACCCGCAATGATTACGCCGCCGGGCTGGCCATCGACGGGGAAGACGGCGGTACCGGCGCTGCCTACAATGTCTCCATGAATTCCATGGGACACCCCATTGCCAGCAATCTCCGGGACTGCTACCTGAATCTGGTCAATCTGGGAATGCAGAATGAAATCCCCCTGTTTGCGGGCGGCGGGGCCGGAAAAACCGGTAACCTGGCGGCCAATGCCGCCGCCCTGATCATGCTGGGGGCCAGCGGCGTCCAGACCGGCAAGTACATCATGCAGGCGGCCGCCGGCTGCCTGGGATCCGAGTCCGACCGCTGCAACATCTGCAATATCGGCCTCTGCCCCAAGGGCATCACCTCCCAGGATCCGCGGCTGTATCGTCGTCTGGATCCGGAGCAGGTGGCCCGGCGCCTGGTGGATGTCTTTGTCAGTTTCGACACGGAGTTGAAAAAAATCATCGCTCCCCTGGGCCGCTCCACTTCCCTGCCCATCGGCATGTCCGACGCCCTGGGCATCGACGATCCGGCCGCGGCGGAACGCCTGCAGATTAAATACGTGGTCTGACCGTATGGTTTTCGAGGAAGAGCAAATGATGAACGACAACGCGGTATATACCATTTCCGGCAGACAGGACGGTCTCCGGGTGTCTTCGCGGGTGCTGGAAGAGGCCCTGCAGCGGGCTGTGGAAAACGGCGAACGCTGTATCGTGGTGGAAGCCTTCGGCCAGCACGGTATCGGCGGCCGGCTGTGGAAAGCCGGTGAAGAGACGGTGCACATCCGCATCGTCGGGCCGGCCGGCCAGCGGGCCGGCGCTATGGGTTTCCCCAATACCCGGATTGAAATCATGGAGCCGGCCTCCGACGATGTCGGCTGGCTGAATACCGGGTCCGAGATTGTGGTCCACGGCCATGCCGGCAACGGCCTGGCCAACGGCATGGCCCAGGGAAAAATTTTTGTAGCCGGCAACATCGGCGCCCGCGGTATGACCATGACCAAGCACAATCCCCGCTTCGCCCCCCCGGAAGTATGGGTGCTGGGTTCGGCCGGCGACTATTTCGGGGAATTCATGGCCGGCGGAGTGGCCGTCATCTGCGGTATCAACGCCCAGACCCCGGAAAATGTTCTGGGTTACCGTCCCCTGGTGGGGATGGTCGGCGGCCGGGTCTTCTTCCGGGGACCGCACCAAGGATACAGCAGCGCCGACGCCAAATTGATCCCGCTGGCGGATACCGACTGGGAATGGCTCCAGAACAATCTGACAATTTATCTGCAGGAGATCAAGCGGCCGGAACTGCGGGTGCGTTTGTCTGTCCGGGAAGAATGGCAGTTGCTGCGCGCCCGCTCACCTCTGGAGAAAGGCCGGGCCGAACAGCGCTCCCTGGCCTCTTTCCGGGCCGAAGCCTGGAATAAAGAGCTGGGCGACGGCGGCCTGATCGGGGATCTGACCGCCATTGACCGGGAACCGATTCCGCTTATTCCCACCGGGGAACTCCGCCGCCAGGTACCGGTCTGGGAAAACAAGAAATATCTGGCCCCCTGCCAGGCGGCCTGCCCGGCGGGGATCCCCATTCAGGAACGCTGGCGGCTGATCCGGGAGGGCCGAATGGACGAAGCGGTGGAACTGGCCCTGGGCTACACCCCTTTTCCGGCCACCGTCTGCGGCTATCTTTGTCCTAACCTCTGCATGGCCGAATGTACACGCAACGACGGCCGCATGAAACCGGTGGATATTTCCCTGCTCGGCCGGTCCAGCCTGAGGGCGGCCTCGCCGAAAGTTTCCATCTCGAAAAAAGGCCGGGTCGCCGTGATCGGCGGCGGCCCGGCGGGTATTTCCGTGGCCTGGCAATTAATCCGGGACGGCCGGGAAGCGGTGATCTATGATACGGAAAGCGTGCTGGGCGGAAAAATGACCGCCGTCATCCCGGAAACCCGCATTCCCCGCGATGTTCTGGAAGCCGAACTGCAGCGCGTCCGGGAGACAATTCCGCAGGTGCACCTGCAACAGCGACTGAATAAAAACGAAATCCGGCAGCTGCAAGACGACTTTGACTATATGGTGCTGGCCACCGGCGCCTGGCAGCCGCGAAACCTGCCGGTACCGGGAAAGGAACGCCTGGTTAACGCCCTGGATTTTCTGGCCGCGGCCAAAACCGGAGACATCCGGCCGGGTGAACAGGTGGTCATCATCGGCGCCGGCAATGTTGGCTGTGACGTGGCCACGGAAGCCCGTCGCCTGGGCGCCCGGAAAATCACCCTGATTGACGTGCAAAAGCCCGCCTCGTTCGGGAAAGAGCGGGAAGAAGCCGAAGCCGTCGGGGCCGTCTTCCGCTGGCCCTGCTTTACCCGGGAGATTACCGAAGCCGGGGTTGTCCTGCAATCCGGGGAACTGCTTCCCGCCGACACCGTTGTCATCTCCATCGGAGACGCGCCGGAGACCGATTTTCTGCCGGACACGATTGCCCTGGAGAAGGGCTTTGTCCGCGTGAATGACGCCGGCCAGACTTCGGACCCGAAAATATTCGCCATCGGCGATCTGGTCAGACCCGGCCTGCTGACCGATGCCATCGGCGCCGGCCGCCGGGCCGCCTCCGTCATCAGCGACCTGCTGGACGGAAAAACGCCGGCGGACCAGGCCCAAACGGCCATTGACAAAAGCCGGGTCAGCCTGGAATACTTCGATCCCCGGCTGACCGCCTTTGGCGATACCCATCAATGCGGTGCGCAATGTGCCTCCTGCGGCACCTGCCGGGATTGCGGCCTGTGCGTGGCCGTCTGCCCCCAGGCCGCCATCAGCAGAGAAGAGACCGCCGATGAAACCGGGTTCGCCTATGTCGTCAGGGACGACCTTTGCATCGGCTGCGGCTTCTGCGCCGGGGCCTGCCCTTGCGGCATCTGGTGCCTGGTGGAAAATGATCCCATAGATACCTGATGAAAGGCCGCTGTTGGTTGTACGGAAAGCGCCGGCAAAATATGCCGTTTCATCAACTGGTTCCCGAAAAAAAAAGAAGAACATACGGATAAAATCCGCATCATTCCGGAATAATATTCCGCCCGGACCGGGAACCCTTCTTTCTGCCCCATAAAAAATAAAACAGCCAGCCGATAAACGGAATAAAAGCGACAATACCCCAAAGCGCCTTTTTTTCGATGCTGCCGAACTGTTTCAGCGCCACATCGATAATTGCCCAGCAGGTAAGAATATAAGAAATAACGGCGATGATAACAACAGAAATGACAAGCGTTTTCAAGCGGCTTCCTTCAATTTTTCTGCGATTTGCAAAATTGTGTGAACATAGTATTTGCTGTGGTTATAGGAAAACAGAACCCGGTAGGCCTTCTTTTCCCCCAAGTCTGGTTTCCAGCCGTAATGATGCAGATAATTGGCCACACTCAATATGGCATCCGCATGGGTAAACAGATCTACCCGGCCGTCTTCATCTCCATCTACCCCCAGCGCCAGAATATTACTGGGCATAAACTGCGGAATCCCGATAGCCCCTGCGTAAGACCCCCTGATGGCACCGGGATCCCCAATATCTTCCTGTTTCACATAAGTTAACAAAGCCTTTAATTCGATATAGGCCCAACGGGATTTTCTATCGGCCTTTTTCCGGAAAGCCGCTTTTGTCATGTGGGTTTTCGCCTGCATGGTTTTCCAGAACATCTCCCGAACCGCCGGATCGGCCAGCGCCGCCAGGGAAGAAAGGATGCCCAGGGCGGAGTCCCTGCCCAGAAAAGTTCCCAGACGCGTTTCTACCAGCAAAACGGCGGTGATAATTTCCGGGGAAACTTGGAAGCAGGTTTCCGCCTTTTTCAGCCAGGGCGCCTGTTGTTTCATATAACCCCGCGATTTCCGGAGCGAGGCCTTGCTTAGAAACTGTTCGTAATTCAACCGGGATTCGGTGTGCCGGAAAAAACTGGCGATGCTCTCCTCCTCAAAACGGACCGGCGATGAAGTATAGTATTTCCGCAGATCCTGGCCATCAAATCCATCATTCTGCAAGCGCTCGTGCAGGGAGGAAAAAACAGTCTCCGGTCCGTCAGCGAAAGACCGGCCATACAACAGGAAGCATAAAACAAACATCACCAGAAAATACACCGGTAACCGGGGCCATCTTACCAAGAGGGCGGGCAACGATCCAGTTTGCGTCATATATCAATCCGTTGAAAACGGCGGTTCCCTCCGGGCATTGGAGAAACACCCCCGATTGTTTCAAAATGCAGGAAATTCGCAGATAATATTGCAGTGGCCTCGTTACACACCGATCCCGAAGACTTCCCGCAAATTATTCAGATGCTTCTGACTGGGACAATATACCAATTCGCTGTCATCGGCGATTCTGGCAACAGGGCCGCCATTACATTCTATCATGTCAAGAGAGATATCAAGCGGTGGAATACCCAAATCATGGGTTAAATCACGCCCGATACCAAAAACCAGATCAATCATCTCACTGAGCGTATCGTGCAGTTCAAAGGCGGTTTCCAGACTCAAATTATTGCAGAACAGAGCAGTCTTGGTTTTGGGATCAATTCCCAGCTTATCATAATGCTCAATCAATTTAACACACCAGGAGGTGGGGTCTCCACTGTCGTGCTGTACACCATCGAACAGTTTGGCCAGATAGGTATCAAAATCCCGAAGAAACGCGTCAAACCCCACGACATCCGATACACAGATACCCGGCTCACCGTTATACTCCTTGATCCATTCCTTTAAAGCCGCTTTCTGACTGAGCTCCAAGCGGGATCCGAGCTGCTGATAAGCCTGCAGCCATTCATGCCCCATGGTACCGATGGGCGCAAGATTGTGTTTCATGCCAAAATAAGCATTGCTGGTACCCACAAAAATATAAGAACGCAAAGTTTTCTTCAGTTTTTCAATCACCACATTATGCCAATAATGAGAGTAACGCAGGTGGGTACCGTAGTCGGCAAATTTGAACCCCGAAAGCTGGCCGGTTTTTAACAGCTTGGCAAAATTATCAATCTTTTTTTGCAGCCGCTCTTCCCCGGTGTCCAGAGTATCTTCCACACTGTGGAAACCCTTTTCATTAATACTCTGATATTTGGAGTAAACTTCATTAACAATCGCCAACACCGGGACAGAAAAAAGAACCGTAGATATCCAGGGGCCTTCAATATCAATCTGCAACCGCCGATTATTATCCAACTGGGCCTTAATAAACTTCCGGTTTAATTGAAACAGGCGCAAATACTCAATAAAGTCTTTTTTGAATCTTCCCAGTGAATCCAAGTACGCCAGTTCATCCTCTTTAAAACGAAGGGTGCAGAGATGGTCAATTTCATTATTGATTTCCTGTATATGACCAATTTTTCTTTTGTTCCTGTTGCGAAACCGGTATCGAACAATAACATCAGGGTGCATGTGCAAAACATTTTGCGCCATGGTGAGTTTATAAAAGTCCGTATCCAGCAAACTATTAATTACTGCCATGCATTGCCTCCGGCTGCAGAATGCCTTTCTGTTCCCTTATGTTATCGGACCCTTCTTGCTTTAGGGGGTTGATCTTCCACCAAAATTTTAAATTGTCGTATATTCAGATAGAATAAACAAACTTGAAAAATTTGTCAAACAATACTTTACAATAAATTTTTTCCTTCCTTACCACTTCTCTTCAGCGGCCGGGATAATCGAAAAATCTTGTGCCAAGCCCCCCAAACCACAAAATAATGTATATTTTTTTTCTTGACATACAATTTATCAACATATAAGACTCTCTGTAATGTATTTTTACGAAATTAAAAATGAAGAAGGCCATACCGAAAGCACGGATATTTTGGCGATGTTTTACGGGCCTGTCTGGCAATCGGCCTTGGACCGGATTCAACACAAGTGTGACGGCACCCTGCTGACCCTCTCCCTGGAAGGCCGGAAATATTTTGTCTATCGCCGCTATCAGCCGGAAACCCTTGCCGAATAATTTTATCGCGGGCAAAAACCGTCCCGGGCCGGTCGCGTTTAAGAAGCTGCCGTATACTACCCTTCGGGCAGGAAATCATATTCTTTTCTTTCAGAAGGTCTTTGCTCCCTCCTGAGCGTCACCAGCGTCGCCCCCCAACCGCCGGCGGAAGGCGGGGCATCGGCAAATGATCGTACCCGCGGATTTTTTATTAATGCCGCCTGAACGCGCTTTTTCAGAATCCCGCCGCCCTTGCCGTGAATCACCCGGACCGAAAAAATGCCCTTTTTCACGCATTCCATAAAATATTCATCCAACAGATCCCGCACCTCCGCCGGCCGAAAAGTATGCAGATCCAGTTCATTCGTGATCGGAATTTTTACCGGTTCGTCCATCAGGCTTGTATTCCCCCCGCCAGATTGTTATTCTATTGGTCGCCTGCGGGATCATAACGGGTCTCGCCTGGAAACAGCGAATCGCCAGAACCTGCCAACCTATAGACACGGTATTTTATATGACCACAACCAACCCGACCATCTTTTTTTTTCTGCCGCTGACTGCTTACCTGATCGGTTCCATCCCGGTGGGCGCCATACTGGCCCGCCTGGTATCCGACGAAGATATCCGCCGGACAGGCAGCGGTAATATCGGGGCCACCAATGTCAGCCGGGTGCTCGGCAAAAAATTCGGCCTGTTGACCCTTTTACTGGATATCCTCAAGGGTGCAGCACCGGTTATGGCAGCCCGGGGGGTTGGTTCCTGCGCCCCGGAACTGCTGCTGACGATAACCGGCGTGGCCGCTTTTGGCGGTCATCTGTATCCCCTTTACTCCCGCGGCAAAGGAGGCGGCAAGGGAGTAGCCACGGCCTGCGGCGTTTTTCTGGTAGCCGCGCCCGGCGCCTGCCTGCTGGCCCTGGTGGTATTCGGCCTGATGGTACGCCTCTCCGCCCGGGTCTCGGCCGGGTCACTGGCGGCGGCGGCAGCTCTGCCCTGCGGGGTATGGTGGCTCTATTCATCAGGGCCGCTGCTTGTTGGCGCCGGCGTGGTCACCCTGCTGGTGATCATCCGGCACAAAGACAATATCCAACGATTGCTGCGCGGCGCAGAGCCCCGATTTTTTTGACTTCAGACGGCGGCCCAGGCCAGGGCCAGAATCCCCGCCAGAAGAAACTGGCCGTCCACCAGAAATTCCATGATCAGCCCGCTGTGCAGGGTACCCTGTTCATAGGCGGAGTACAGCAGAAAACTGGTCACCGGCAAAAACAGCAGCACATAACCGAACGCCGAAACCAGGCCCAGCAGACTGGCGCCCAGCAACAGCAAAAAGACCGCCCCCAGAAAAAACTTCAAAAACAGAAGCATCCGTTCACCGCCGATAAGAATCGGAAGGGTTTCCCGGCCGGTAATTTTATTGCCCTGCATTTCGATCACATCAAAAAACGCCGAACGGGCGAAAATAATGGCGGCTACAAACAGAGCGGCCAGAAGCGCAGGCAAATCCAGCAGGCCGGTCAAGCCGTTATCCAGGGTCGGCAGCAAACACAGAATCACCCCCCAGGCAAGAGGCACCAGAATGGTCTTGGAGCCGGGAATATCTTTAATACGCCGAATCTTTATGTCCGTATACCGGGACGGCACCAGGTTCAGGTTATAGACCACCCCCAACAGACTCATGAAAAGCAATAAACAAAAAGACAGGGGACCCAGCGGCCAGGCAAGCAGCAATGCCGTCAGCACAATACCGCCCGCCAGAAAGGCCAGTTTCCCCAGATTGCGCTTGTAAAAACCGGCGCGGTAGGGATCATTGTAGTGGTCTTCGTCAATGTCCGTCAGCCGGTTGAGCGTATGCATGGAAAGAATATAGAGCATAGCGATGAGACCGTGCGGCAAGGAACAGGTGGAGTAGCGAAGCAGGGCGGCGCTGTAGCAGAGCGATCCGGCACCCAGGGCCAGATAAATATTGGTAAACAGCAGCAGGTGCAGCAGAAAAAAGAGGCGGCCCACGGTTTTTCCCTTGGAGGTGTAGTGAGCGGCCTCAATTTTCCGGTAAATTTCTTTGGTAATCCAGTTGGGGGTAGAAGCGCCGGCGGTTATGCCGATGTGCCGGACGTTAATCAGACCATCCACATCCAGATCATCGGCGGTCTCCACATGGTAGGTGGGGCAGCCGCTTTTCTCCGCGACCTGGACCAATCGCCGGGTATTGCCGCTGTTGTAGCCCCCCACTACAATCATGGCGTCTACCGTCCCGGCCAGTTCCCGGGCTTCGGCCTGCCGGTTCTGGGTGGCCGGACAGATGGTATTGATGATTTTGTAGTGGGGCCGGTGGATTTTCAGCCATTCCTTGATCTCTTCAAACAGGCTGAGATCCTGGGTGGTCTGGGAAACCACAATCGCCTTGTCAAAGGCCGGCAGTTCTTTCAACTCCGCCAAGGACTCGACGGTATAGCCTTGCTCCCCGGAATATCCCAGCAGCCCGACGACCTCGGCGTGGTGCTTGTTGCCCAGGATAATCACGGCGGCCCCCCGGCCGGCATTTTTTTCGATGATGGTCTGAACGCGTTTTACCTTGGGACAGGTGGCGTCAATCACATGAAACCCCGCCGCTGTCAGTTCATCATAAGCTACGGGGGGGACGCCGTGGGCCCGGATCAGCACCGTGCCCCGGCCCTGCGCGGGGATTTTTTCCAGAACGGAAATCTGCTTGTCCGCCAGAAGCGAAAGAAACTGAGGATTGTGGATCAGTGGGCCATAGGTATAAACCGGTCGAGCGTACTTGTTGGCCGCGTGCAGCACCATATCCACGGCCCGCCGCACCCCCATGCAAAAGCCGGATGTTTTGGCGATGGAAACTTTCATGGCGGTCTCGAAAAAACGGGGTTATGCTTTCGGCGCCCGTGTTGCAACAACCTACTCCGTTTCTTCCAGAAAAATCTTGTGATCAACCAGAGAAAGCTGGGAAATACGCGCCTTGAGAAATTTCTGTTCCCCGAAAATATTGATCAGTTTGACGCCTCCGTCTTCCGGCTCCACCAGATCAACCGATTCCATGACCAGCTCTTCCGTGTCCGCTTTCTTTATATAGGCATTGGCTTCGCACATGGCAAACACTCCTTGGGTTCAAAATTTACAGAAAATGATCGGCAATCAGGGCCTCCAGCAGATGGGGCAGCGGCTCCGGGGCCAGGCCGACGATGACCACATTTTCCTGGGAAAGCGGAATCAGAATTTTCCGGGCCCGGCAGCCCGCCACCGCTTCGGCCATGGCCGGGGTGACTTCCCCCATCAGTGCGTGGGCCATAACGATCCCCACGGGACCGATGACAATATCCACATCCGTAATGGTGCGGACGATGGCATTTTCCCCGGAAGCGCCCCGATTGGCCCGGGCCTTCAGCATCTGGGCGGTGGCAATGGCGTTGGTGCCCAGGGCGGTAATATCCACCCCGTCCGCCAGGACCTCCCGGATTTTTTTGATTATGGCGGCCCCGATGCCGCCACCCTGACCGTCGATTACACAAACACGTTTCATGCCACCAATTTATCCAAGATAGGCCGGAAGCGCAAACAAAAAATCAAAACGGCATGGCGGTCAAAGGCTTTGGAACACGAATGGATGTGTAAGATAAGGACACCGGTTTCAAAAAACCGCCGCCGTTTTAAAAAACAAAAACCGTCAAAAACCGACAACGCTCAAATGGGGTCTGATCCGGTTTCAGACCGCTGCTTTTGTCTGACTTTTTCGAGAAGATCGGCATCTTCTTGATGTCTGGGCGAATCGATTCGCCGTTTCGCTTCGATCAGGCTGTCAATATCAATCCATTTGGCGTTAACGTCTCCGTACTGGCTGATAATTCGTTTCTGCCACGCATTGTCGAAGGAAAGCCCCGACAAAGATAGCAGAATGTCGATCCTGTCCGGAGCCACGCCGAGTTGCAGGATTTCATTACGTTTAACCGGAAGGGACAAAAAGAACGGTGAGCCGAAATCAGCCAGGGCGTTGTTGGTCTTTCTCACATTATCTGCCTGGGGATCCACCCATATATCCATATCCTTTGTATATCGGGGTTTGGCATGAAAGATGACCGCCAGACCACCGACAATTAAATACCGGACATCGTGTTGCTCCAGAAGCTGAAGGATATCTTCGAAGTCGCGGATAGTCTCCATAATCACTCTTTCAGGCGTTCCGCATTGATTTTTTTAATATCATTCCGGATGGCAACCAACGCAGACAGCCGGTCCTGGGGTGATTGTGACAGCCAGAAGTCAAGGTCCCAGCCGTCCGCTTCGGCATAGCTCTGTGCCACCTGCCCGGTCATTTTTTTTTTCCTGATTTCAGAGCGTTCTTTAAGTGTCATCGCCGAAAGTCTCATCTGCTCTGTTGGGAGTGATTGTTACGCGGTTATAACCGCCCTGCATTTTAATACAATAATATCATGAAAAAGGTTAATATTCAATTATTATCCAGCGTTACCCCTTTTAACCCGGACATTTCAATGCTTCCATCGGGAAGGGTATCCGAATGGCCGTATGAGGCAGGGATTCGGCCACGGCCTTCAAAAACCCACGCCGGTTCAAAAACGGCAACATCGGCGGCTCCTCACCGGCGACCAGCGGTTTGGTAAAGTCATCAAAATGAAACGGCACTACTGTATGCGGCTGTAACTGGCGCAGCATGTCCGTGGTATAGGCCGGCACTTTTTTCCAGCCGGGGACGCACATAAACAGCACGTCGCAGCGTTCATCCCGGAGTTCCGATTCAATCAGGTTGGCCGAACCGGCATGCATGAAAACGGTGGAGCCGATCGTAATTTTCGGCATATACACATCGCCCAGGCGGTATTCCGACATTTTCAGCGGTGGTCGCCGGCTGGTGGTAATGTCGCCGGGACAGGGAATCCTGCCGAACAAAACCCGGCCATGGGCCGAAGGAATCATTTCCACCGATATGTCCGGTGACAGGACAACAGGCGTTCCGTTTTCACCTGGCGTCACGCGACCCGGCAGACCGTGGATGGCCAAGAGCGCCTCCAGGCTGCGGCTGCCGATAACCGGGCAATTTGCCTGAGCGGCAATCTCCGGAATATCCAGGACATGGTCAAAATGGGTGTGCCCGGCAATAATGCCGGCCAGCCCCCCGGGAAGTGCCTGCAAATAACCGGTTACCGCTTCTTTATCGGAAGCAAGAGAAGAAAAGAGCAGGCGGCCTTTCCCGATCCGGGAAAGATAGGGATCTATCAGCACGGTCTGATCGTGGGCGGTTATTTCCAGGCCGGCCGCCCCCAGCCAGCGAATCTTTACCATAATCGTTTCTTCGCCAAACCTCCGGCATTGAATTTTTATGGATTTTTTGCCTGATAACGGCTTAAAGGAATCGAACTTTCAACCTACTGATTAAGAGAAAGCATAGTCGTTTATAAGGCTATGAAAAAACTGTCTTTAATCAGTACCGATGAGACGACGTTGTCACGTCCCACCTTCCAACGTCAAATAACATTGGATATCAAAAAAGAGTACAGGAGATTGATAAAAAATGCAACAAAAAAAATCGTAAGAGTTTAGGCCTTCTGTTAATACGTTAATTGGAACAGACAGATTATATATGAACATTTGTTCATGTATATTTTGAGTATCATATCAGCGGATGTGTTGAACGAAGCCGCTTCGCGGCGGATAAATAGTGTATACTCTAATCGTGCTCA
>CAZWCS010000112.1:0-13609 GCA_964632805.1 uncultured Desulfobacterales bacterium | reverse complement strand
AAATGCCATCAAAACCGACAGGTCCAGATGACCGAAGACTCGCCGAGAATTGCTGATCCGCCGGTGAAAGGATTGCCAAGCGCATCCTCTCAATGATAAAATAAATTTACAAACGCGTAAGACGGGGCCAAAACGATGACCTCACCCATTCAGCAGATCGGCGTGCTACCCTACCGGGAAATTGATGGCCAGCTGCACATTATGGCCATAACGGCCCGTCGCACGAACGGCACCTACTGGATAACCCCCAAAGGCCATCTGGAGACGGGTTTGTCCGCTCCGGAAACAGCCGCCCTGGAGGCGGAGGAAGAAGCCGGCGTGCGGGGAATCGTGGGGCATACTCCGATAGGCGTCTATCATTACCGCAAATATGACCGGGACTATGCGGTAGCGGTTTATCCCCTGCAGGTGGAAACGGTGCTGGAAGCCTCCCAGTGGCCGGAACACACTCAGCGACAGCGCTGCCTCCTGGCGGCGGAAAAAGCGGCGGCCACCATGGCCAACGCGGAACTGGGGGCCATTATTACCGCCTTTGCCCGCTCCTATGATCGCCGGAAGGGAAACGGCTGATATCATCCCCCCACTTCCGGCCTGCCTTGGACGGCGAGCTGCTGATTTTTATATCGCTGGTCGGCGGTTACTTCCCGGCCGAACCAGGCCGGAGGAACAAAGGCCCGGCTGCGTTCCCGGGAGGGAAACTCCACCTCCACCAGCCGCAAGCCCTCCAGCTCATCATGAAAAACATCCAACTCCCAGCACTCTTTCCCGGCAAAAATACGGTAACGGGTTTTCCGGACACGACAGCCCTCTGTCAGGGGCCACAAAGCGGCAAACTGCTCGGAGGAAATGATAATCTCGGTCTCCAAGCGCTCCTCGCCTTTTCCTTTTTTGATGGTCTGGAAACAGTTTTCCCCTTTCTGGCGAATTCGCACTTCGGTACCATCCGCCATGACCGCCAGGTACCCCTGCCGGATCTCCTGTTTTTCCCAATCTGCCAAAGAAAAAGGAGGGGCTCCGCCGACCAGAAATTTTTTTTCGATCTCCAACCCCATATCGTTATCCCTTTTCGATGATTTCGGTCATCCGGGCCCACAGGGCGGTATACGCCCGGGCGGCCCGGGACGAAGGATGCTGCACACAAACGGGATTGCGGTATACCCCCATTTTTTCAATTTCCGCCAGATAGGGAATAAAGGCCGTAAGTACGCTCTGCCGCAACCGGGGTTCCTCCATGATCAGCCGGTGAAGCTGCTTACGCTGTTCCACCATGGAAAAAAAGGGGTGCAGTTTCTCCGGCAAATACCGGTATTGCCGGAAAAAATCCAGCAGCTTCTGATAACTGAGCAGGGAAAGGGTGGTGGGAATGAGCGGCACAAAAATATGGTCTGCCGCCTGGAAAATGGCTTCGGAAAAACGGGTAATATTGGGGGGACAATCCAGAAAAATGTGTGCATACTCGGACCGAAACGGCTGCAGCAGTTTGTCCAGGGATTTTTCTACCCCGGTCTCACGGTCCATCAGTATATCCAGTTTCCGGTAGCTCAAATCGGCCGGAAGCAGATCCAACCGTTCAAAATCGGAACCCCGGATGAGTTTGGCAATCCTGGCGGATCCCTTCAACAGTTTTTTCCCGCTATGACCGGCGGCCGGGCGGATGCGAAGGTAAAAAGAAGCAGCCCCTTGAGGGTCAAGATCGCACAGAAGTGTCATGCGGCCGGAAGCGGCGGAAAGATAAGCCAGATTGACGCAGGAAGTAGTTTTCCCCACGCCGCCCTTGATATTGTAAAACGCCAGTATGCTCATGCGCAATTCCTGACAATGATTCCCGCAACACGGCGATTGGCCATTTTCGGTTCTCCTGCTCCGTATCGTATTCAGGTAAACAACTTTTTATAAAGGGCCTTATTTTTCCGCGCGGCAAAGCCGGCAAAAACCTTGAAAAACGATTGCCGCACCACCGCCTGCTCCCGGTGAAGCGCACTGATCAAAGCCCCCAGGGAGGCGGCATAAGAAACGGCCTGCTGGTTCGCCGGGGAAACATTTTCCAATTTTTCATATAAAAAGGCCTGTTGCACGGACAGATCATTAAACCGGCCCAGATTGTCCTGGAGCTGCTTAAGCTGTTTAATGAGGGTGTTTATATCCGTCGGCGGAAACAGGGACTGAAAAAACTCCAGAAGATAGCGGAGCTTTTTGCACTCAATCCGCAGCTCGTGAAAGGCTTCTTCGGGGGCCTCTTCGGTGATTACCGCCCCTTTTTTCCGGATTACCTTGAATCGCCTGGAAATTACCCGCCGGGCCGTATCGATAACAGGCGTCTCCGCCTGCACCCCGCCGGCCGACGGTGTTTCCGAAACACAAAAGGTTTCAATTTCATCGACTACGGCTTTATATTCTGCAGACGCAAGGTAAGCGGCGATTTGAGATGCCTCCCGGCGCCGTTTCCGTTTCAGCAAGGCAAACAGTGGTGTCAGGCCGCTTCGCAGTCTCTCCGGCAGCATCTGCCGGTAGTTTGATTCATCCAGCAGATAAACATCAAAATCGCGCAGCTGATTGGTGTGTTTGCCCACGGTTTTTAAGTCGTTTTTAAATCCTGCTGTTATGTCTTCCGTGAAAACATCCTTGATCTGGGTCAGCAGAGAACGGGCCTTGCGCACCGAAACCCGGAAGTCATGCAGAAATTCCGTATCAATGTCCCTTTTAATGCCCTCTTCATTGGCCTTCATGATATGCAGCAATGAATCGAGAATCAGCTTGACCGCCTGAGCGGAAGTCATTTCCGGGGTCAGGTAAAAGTCGGGCTTTTTGGTATAATCGCCCGGCGCAAAACCGCAAATCTTCAGCAGTTTTATCCACTGGTTCTCCCGAAGCCGGCTGACTCCCTCCGTCTTTTTGACAATTTTTTCGGCCTGCTGATATTCCCGATTATATCCCCGCACCGGCTGCAGGGCCAACGTCGTTAACCGGCCGGAGGGATCAGCAACCGACATCTGGCGCAGGACCATTCGCGCCACGGTTTTTTCGTCCCGGTTGCGCAGATTGAAGGAAGTGGTGGTGACATTTACGGTGACCAGGACCACGGCCGCCCGTATATCCAGAATGGGTTTCAAAACCTTTCGCAATTCGGAATCGGGGAGATCCCACCAGAAACAGGGCAGAGAGAGTCCTTTTTTTTCCAGGGAACAAACAGCGGTCTCTGCAGCGAGGTCAATAGCCGCCAACTGCTGCTTTGTTTTCTGCAAAATAAAGTTGGCCTTGAACAGCCGCCAGTCAAAGGAATCACACAGGATTAGACTGTCCGCGCCGCTATCTTCCGCCAGGCCGGAAAACGACTCCGAAAGCCCGGCGTGAATTTCATCCACAGCGTTTGTCCGGTCAATTTGAAAGATGTCTTTCATGGTCATGATCTTGTCTTTGATCCGCCGGCTGGTCATCCGCCATCAGCGGAGCTTCCAGATATTCGTTATACATCATACGGACAAGCCCGTCTGCCAATCCGACCACGGGAACATAGATTTTTTTGATGCTGCCCCATTTCATGATATTTAAATATATCTGCGACGCCGGGATAATAACGTCCGCCCGGTCCGGTTTCAGGCCCAGAACCGTCACCCGTTCATCAAAGGTATAGTCTTTCAGTCGTTTCCGCGCTTTGCGTAGTTTCTCATAAGAAATCAACTGGCCCTTTTTACAGTAAGCCATTTTGGAAAGCTTGTTAATGTTGCCGCCGGTACCGATGGCGGCAATTGATTCATACGGAGCAGTGACCCGGGTGATCCATTTTTTCATCTGCTTCCAGTTGCGCTGAGCCACCATGTCTTCCATAAGACGAATGGTCCCGATGTTGAACGATTCGGTGGAAAGGGCCTGCCCTTCGGAAAAAAGGGTAATTTCGGTGCTGCCGCCACCCACGTCAACATACAGGAAGGCCTTCATCCCGGTCAGGGTTTCCGCGCTTTTATTGGCAAAAATAAGCTCCGCTTCCTGCTTGCCGGTAATAATGTCAATATCAAGGCCGGTATAATTTTTAATCCGGCGGCAGACTTCCGCCCCGTTTTCCGCCTCCCGCATGGCCGAGGTGGCACATCCCCGGAAAGCAACCGGATCATAAGCGTCAATCAGGCTGGAAAATCCTTTCATGGTCTGGATCAACTTCTGAATCTTTCGTTCCGGAATGCGCTGGCGGGTGAAAACGTCATCGCCCAGTCGAAGGGGCATACGAATAAGGGAAATCTTCTTGAACACCGGCTGGCCGTTATTTTCAAAAACACTGGAAAACAAAAGGCGGACGGCGTTGGAGCCGATATCAATAGCAGTAAATCGGGGGCTGGGTTTCATAACTAGTAATTTTTATATTGAATCCGTTAAAATACTACAATGCATGTTTTCAAAATTTGACTGCGCAGTTCAGGAATTGGGAGTATGTTTTTATAAAAAATTAACAGAATCCTTACCTATTGTCCATCGAAATTCATTGACTGCCGGAGCGAATCGGCACATTATATAACATAATCCAATTTAACATGGCTGCCACCGTTTTTCGATGGACTTCACAGGAGAACAAAACAGATGAAAACGCTGTATATTGTCCGGCACGCCAAATCCAGCTGGAAAAACCCCTCTCTCAGCGATTGGGAGCGCCCCTTGAACAACCGGGGCAGTCGGGATGCCCCCTTTATGGGGAAGCGCCTGGCTGAGCACGGCATCAACCCCGAAATCATGATTTCCAGTCCCGCCGCCCGGGCCCTGATGACTGCCCGGGTGGTCGCGGAGCAAATCGGGTATGCCCCCAGCGCCATTCATACCGAAAAACGACTGTATGCCGCGGGCTTGGGGGATGCCCTCCAAGTCATCAAACAACTGAAGGACGGCCTGGAAACGGTTATGATTTTCGGCCACAATCCCGCTTTTACGGACCTGGTGGACTACATCACCGGTGACTCCATCGGCAACCTGCCCACCTGTGGAATTTGCGCCGTAACCTTTGATCTTTCCTCCTGGCAATCCGTGGCGCCCGGCACCGGCACCATCCTGTTTTTCGATTATCCCAAAAAACACCTGAAAAAATAAAACCGGTAGACCGTCGGGCCACAATCGATTATGACTCTGCGGACTGATAGGGCTCAAAGGTCGTTTGTCTTTGTTGTTCCGCAATTTCCGCCTCCCGGCGCAACATCCGATACAGTTCCAACTGACTTTGCAAAGGACGGCCCTTGCCGTTTTTCAGGCGAACATATTCTCCACTGGCGTTCATCCGGCGGGCCTTGACGGTATCCTGAAAACAGGTTCGCAGGATCCTTACCAGTTTTTCCCGGACAGGGGGCGACTCCAGCGGAACCATGAGTTCAATCCGCTGGTCCAGATTTCTGGACAGCCAGTCGGCACTGGAAATAAACAGCAGCTCCTCTCCGCCGTGATAGAAATAAAAAATCCGACTGTGCTCCAGATAGCGGTCGAGAATACTGATTACCGTAATGGTCTCACTGAGCCCCTTTACGCCCGGCTGCAAACAACAGATGCCGCGCACGTTGAGTTGAATATGCACCCCCGCCTGTGACGCCCGATACAGGGCTTCAATAATGCCCGGATCCCCCAAAGAGTTGACTTTGGCGATAATTTCCGCCTTCTGTCCCTGCCGGGCCCGTTCGGTTTCCGCCCGGATCAGTTCATAAAATCGCTTCCGCATTCCAGTGGGGGCCACAATCAGTTTTTCATAATCAATCACCTGGGAAAAACCGGTCACCGCATTAAAAAAACCGGAAGCATCCTTGCCATAGATCGGATGACAGGTCATGAAACTGACATCACTGAAAAGCCGGGCCGTCACCTCATTATAATTTCCGGTTCCGAAATGAAGATAGCGTACGATCCCGCCCGGTTCCCGCCGGACAACGATGCAGATTTTGGCATGGGTTTTGTAGTGTTTTACTCCGTAAATCACCTGCGCGCCTTCTTCTTCCAGTTTCTTGGCCCATTCGATATTCCGGGCCTCCGAAAAACGAGCTTTCAATTCCACCACCACGGAAACATCCTTCCCTTTTCGGACGGCCGTTCGCAAAGCATTAACAATCGGGCTGTTGTCACTCACCCGATAAAGGGTCTGCTTGATGGACAGCACCCGGGGATCTTCGGCGGCTTCCTGGATCAGCCGGACGACCGGTTCAAAACTTTCATAAGGATGGAAAAGCAGTACGTCGTTTTGGGCGATGATCTCGAATATGCTCCGGGTAAGATCCACGGTGGGCGGCAGCAGCGGCGGCAGAGGATCGTACTGATGTTTCTCATACCCTTCCGTTTCACTGAGGGCATACAAACAGGACAGATCCAGAGGGCCCGGATGCCGGTATATGTCCCGGGAAGTTACTGCCAGCCTTTGTCGCAGAAAGGACAGCGAGGTATCCGTCAGAGCGCTTTCCACTTCCAGTCGCACACAGGGACTTTTTTCCCGCTCGGAAAGAATTTTTTTCATTTCCGCTTTGATATCGGCCGTGAATTCTTCCTGAAGTTCCAAATCGGCATTGCGGGTGATCCGGAAGGTTCCGGCCTCTAAAACGGTTTCACGGGGAAACAGGTGGGTGGCGAACAGTTTGACGACCGTCTCCAGAAGAATATAGCCCGTTCCGGGAGTGTGGGCCAGGAAGTAGACCCGCTGCAGGCTCCGTCCCAGGGGTATGACCACGAACCGCACGGCGCCGTCCTCCGTTTTCAACCGGAGAAGTACATGCAGGCCCAGATTGGCCAGCAAAGGAAATTTTTCCTCCTCACGCAGCGCCATGGGGGTGAGCACCGGCGCAAGTTCGGTGAAAAACAGATTTTCGGCAAAAGTCCTTTGTGCCGGGGAGAGCGCCTCCGCTCCAGTCAGGTGAATGCCGATATCCTCCAGGCTGAAAAGGAGACCGTCATTCAGGCAAGCATACATATCCTGGTACATGGTATGGATTTGTCGACTGATCATCTCCAACTGCTCCGCTGGAGTGAAACCGGCCTTGTCCGTCTGCCGCGGGTCTTCCCTGACCATCAGATGCAGACCGCCCACCCGAACCATAAAAAATTCATCCAGGTTAGTAGCGCTGATCGCCAGAAACCGTAACCGTTCCAGCAAGGGTACGGCAACGTCCTGGGCTTCCTCCAAC
Source organism: uncultured Desulfobacterales bacterium (assembly GCA_964632805.1). Taxonomy (GTDB): domain Bacteria; phylum Desulfobacterota; class Desulfobacteria; order Desulfobacterales; family Desulfosudaceae; genus CAZWCS01. The sequence goes on along the minus strand of CAZWCS010000112.1, from coordinate 6,476 downwards.
ACCCGCCGGTTAAAGGCCAGCCAACTGATTTCCCGGTTGATGAATTTCATATTACACCCAAAAGCGCTCCGCGTCTTATCCCTCCCGCAGCACTACCCGCAGTCCAAAAACATTTTCAAACATCGCCCCTTTGGTCTTCAGGGCAAACTGTTCCATGGTTAAATCGGTGACCTGCGGTGCGGTAATAACGACACTCCCGTCTGTAATCACCACCTGAATTTTTCGGATACGCTGGGCGTGCGAACGGTCCAGGGCGTCCGCCACCCGCAGAATGGCCGCCATCTGGGTCACGGCAATACGGTCAAACATATCCAAAGTGCCGTAGTCTTCGTGGTATGGCCGCGGAGTGGCCTTGCGGTGGTAACGGGCGGTAAGGGCGGTCAAAACAAGATCATGGGAGCTGAGACCGAAAATTTCACAGTTTAAAATCAGGTAGCGGGAGTGTTTATGATGCCTTCGAAAACTGATGTAATCGCCGATATCATGCAGCAGCGCCGCCACGGACAGCAGGGTTTCATGCCAGGGGGTCAACTGGTGAATGTTTTGCAGTTGATGAAACAGTTCGACACTGAGCTGCTTGACATGAACGCCGTGGGCCGTATCCATGGAAAACCGTTCCAGCAGGTCAAAAGCGGCGTTGATGACCTGCCCGCGAAATTTGTCCATCCAGAATCTGGGCTGGCTCATGGCCAGCATGACACCGTCCCGCATACTCAACGCGCAGACCAGCAATATCTCGACTTTCAATTTCTGCGCCAGCTTAATATAGGTAAGCAGCGCCGGTCCCAGGGTCTCCGCTTCCGGGTAGGAAAGATGGTGTTTTCGAACCAGTTCATCCACGGACGTTTCCAGTACGGTATCGGTAAACGCGGCCAGATCTTTCACAGACAGCTTCAAAAGGTCGCTCTTGTTCCAGTCCGAGTGAATCTGGGCGGCCGCAAACCGTACATCACCACCGAGAACCATAATATTGGGCTTTCGCCGGATATGTGCCTTTTGTTCGATCTGTTCCAGGATACGCTGAATCTGCGTTTCCACGAATTTCCGGAAACGGGGCGGGGAGTATTCCTGCATATCGATCATCTCCCGTAAACGGAAAGCGCCAAAACGGAAGGATTGGGAAAAAAGGACGGCCTCTTTCTGGCTCAACAGCACCTGGGTACTGCCGGCGCCGGTCTCGATGATGAAGGTTTCCGCTTTGGCAAAGCTCCTGTCGGCGGCCAGCAGGGGATAAACCGCCATATAAGTATAACGATTGACCTCGGCCTCTTCGGCGATATGGATATTAATACCGGTGGCAATATAAATTCTGTCCAGAAAATCATTGCGGTTGGCCGCCTCCCGAACGGAACTGGTGGCCACGGCCCGAATCCGGTCATCCTGGGTAATCTGGTATTGTTGCAGAATTTTCAGAAAATTTTTCAGGGTCTGGATGCAGGTTTCAATCTTCTCATTTTCAATATACCCTTTGGTAAAGGTGTCATGCCCCAGATGCACATCCTGTTGCAGGGCGTCCAGCGGCTGTACATGACCGCGGCTGTCGATCTGGGCGATCAACATCCGAATGGTGTTGGTGCCGATATCAATAGCCGCATAAGGACCTTTATTTTCCCCCGTGAAAGACAACGGCGCCTCGGCTTGTGATGTCATATGGCCCGCCTTACTTGTTCTCTTCCGGTTCCGCCGCCACGTTTGTCCGTTATGCTATCTTTTGTCCATTGGCTGTTCCAGATCCCTTTTGCCCGGAAACATTTTATTTTTTCCTGTAATTATTAAAAATATGTTAGAAAATGGTTAGAAATAAATACGGGAAAAATAACCCTTTTTTAATATTATCAAAACAGATCGATAATAAATTTTGCGCATGCAGCAAGGACAGAATGCCATGAAAACGAAAAGATTTAAGATCCTGTGGGTTGTAACAATATTGACCATTTGTTGTTTACCGTGTTTTGTGTCTTGCAGTGCTTCGCCGGTCCTTGGGCCTTATCCCGCAGACAAGAAAAATTCCTTTGATGCCCGATACATATTTTTTATGGTGCCGGATGGAATGGGGTTATCCAACGTCACCGCCGCCCGTATTTATAAAAACGGACCGGATGGTGACCCCCTTCATTTTGAAACCCTTCCCTATATCGGCTATCAGAGAACCCATTCGAAAAACAGCTTGGTCACCGACTCGGCTGCTGCCGCATCCGCCTGGGCCTCTGGAGAAAAATTCAATAATGGAGAAATTTCCTGTCACGACGAAAATCATGACGGCCAATGCGACCAGAACCTGCGTAACCCGAAAACGACCCTGGAACTGGCGGCAATCCGGGGGATGGGAACGGGGCTTGTCGCCACCGCCGAGATTACCCATGCCACCCCGGCTGTTTGGGGTGCCCATGTTCACAGCCGAAAATGCGCCTCCGAAATCTTTGCCCAATACCTTGATCTGGAAATAGATGTGATGCTTGGTGGCGGCATCGAAATCAACCGGGGGGACTGCCTGCTCGATGCGACCGATGAAGCGGAAACGAAAAAAATGCTTCAGAGAGCCCGAAATGAAGGCTATACTTATGTAACAACTGAGGCGGAAATGTTCGCCAGCCTGCCGACCGCGAAAAAACTGCTGGGGGTCTTCAACAGCGATGGTCTTACTCCGATATATACCCGTTCAACGTTATCAGCCGAACCAACCCTTGCGAGTATGACGAAGGCTGCCCTGGCGGTTCTGGAAAAATTCGAGAAAGGCTTTTTTCTGATGGTTGAAGGCTCACAGATCGACTGGGCCAATCACGACAACGACATGGTTTATCAGATACATGAAACGCTTGATTTTGACAATGCGGTTAAGGTCGTTACAGACTGGATAAATGCCAGGGAAAACCGAAGGAACAACTCCCTTATTATTGTTGTCCCCGATCATGACTGCGGCGGCTTTGGTATCAACGGTCCTTCCGGCGCACCCTCAAAGGCCGGTGATTCCACCCGTCATTATAAACTGCAAAAGCCTACCGGTGAGACGGAATACATATATGATGATGATGGCGATCCGGTTTTTGCGCCATCCCTCGCGCCCGGGTGGACTTCGGACGGACATACTGCTGAAGACACGCTCGTCTGGAGTAATTCCGAGGTATGTGCCAGACCGATGGATAATACGGCCTTGTTTTACATAATGGAGGATTTCCTTCTAAAATAATCCTCCGCTTCCATGCCTTTTATCTGAATCCAGTTTTCGCCTGTCACCGATTTGTCTGAAATCGTTTAATAAACAAAAAAACTGCGAGCACCACGATGACGACCACCAGCCCGCCCCATTTATAAAATTCGGAGATGTCCCGGATTCTTTCCAGTTGGGTGGGAAAATACCAGCCCAGAAAAATCAGCACCGAGACGCTGACCATAACCGCCGGAACATTGACAAAGAAAAACTTGGGAAAGGAGACCCCGGCCGCACCGGCAGTAAAATACAGCGGCGTGCGAAGCCCCAGCATAAAACGGGCCGCCAGCAAACCTTTCAGGCCGTGCCGGCGATAGAGGCGTTCCGCCTTGCCCATGCGCCGCGGAGAAAACACCAGGCGAATAACGGGAATTTTGGGCAACTGCCCCCGGAAAAACCGGCCGCCCAGAAAGCTCAGGCTGTCGGCCAGAAGAACACTGGCCCAGGCCAGCGGCAGCATCCACTGCAGTTCACAAACCTCTCGCGCACACAAAAAACCGGCGGTGAGCAACGGTATGTCCTCCGGTATGGGAACACCGATTCCGCGCCCGATCAGCGTCAAGGCTATCCCGAGATATGCAAAATGAAAGACGAAATCGGCCATTATCCGTTTGCCCGCTTGGTGGTCGTTGCGATGACTATAACCACCACCGATTTCGGATGGCAACAGATATTTGCGTTTTCCGGCTTGAGAGATCAGACTTCATCCGGAAACTGGTAGATCCCCTCGTCAATCATTTCATTGAGCACCTTGAGAATACGCTCGGTGGCCTTTAAGTGCTTCAAAAGGCGGGTGACTTTCCCGTTCACCTTCAGTTTGCGGCTGATGACCACGGCCCGCTTGACATCCAGTTCCCCTTTCAACACCTTTTTCCAGTCCAGATACTCGCCTTCGATCTCATGTTCCTTTTCCGGTTCTTCGCCGGGCTGCAGGATGCGCGCCTCGCGCACTTCCCCCCCGTATGGCTCCACATACACCCGCAGCCCGTCTTTCAAACTCTCGTGAATTTCCGGGGCGGCCTTACAGTGCAGAATCAACCGGTCTTCAAAACCGGCGGCGATCCGTTTAAACTCTTCATCCTGATTCATGCGCGCGACAAACAGATCCAGCCACTCCTGGCTGCCGAATTCCACGGCCATGACGCCACCTCCCTGTTCTTGTTGGTATTATTATCCCTGATCCTCCCCGGCAGCCACCGTCGCAGCCACCGTCTGAATCACCGCCCGACAGCGGTCAAGCTTGTTTTCCGCTATATATCTACGGGCACCTTCGGCGGTATCCAGACGCAACCCCAGAATATCCCGGCAATGTGCACCGCCGAAACGCTGCTCCACCGCCTGATACACCTGCTGACAACGACGAAACAAACGGGCCGGAGGAAACCACTTTTCATCGGCAAAAACTGCTTCGCTCTTGATCAATCCGCCCCAAACGGTCTGCAGACCATCACGATAACCACTGTGCCGTAAATCCACGCCCTCGGTCAGTCCCAACCAGAAGACACCGCCGGAAATAGCGCCACAGAGCGTGCCGTTCAACCCCATACCGCCGCAGAACCCCCGCGAAGCGGACTGGACAGGCGCAATCCGGCTGTCATCATCGCCGGCCAGTTCCTGCAAAGTGGACTGACAGCAATGAAAATGGTGTTCTGAAAAATGCCGGAGAATCTCGTTCAAACTGGAAAAATCCCGCTGACCGGGAAAATCGCCCTTCTCTACCTCCGTGTCCAGCTCCCGCAGGATCTCGGCGGCCTGCCGCAGAATCCCCATGCACTGCAGCGGTTTGCCGGTCAGAATCGCCCGCCGCAGGTTTCCCGCCAGGTGCTTGCCGCCGTGAACCCGGCCGCAATTGGGCAGACCGCGACGCTTTTCCAGCCGAAGAAAAAACTCCCCACACAGGGGATAAAATACGGCATCCGGTAAATCCCCAAAGCGCCGACCCAGAACCGCGCACCCGCCATTGGCCGCACCGCAGGTATCCCCCATGGTGGCCACCCCCGAGCCAAAGCCCAGAACCGCCTGCAGCAAAAGCGGATCTTCCGGCTGCCCCAGAACCTGTCCCAGATTTCTGGTCATGGAATAAGAGCAACTGAAGGCCTTGATAAAGTCGGTGATAACCTTCCGGTTTCGCATCCCCTTACAAAGCTCCTAATTGTCACCGGTACCTTCGGAAACCGCCCGCCAGCGGCCGCGCCGCAAAACCAGGAGAGTGACCGTGCAGAGAAAAAGGTACATGCCGATCACTACCCAGAAAGAGACGATCCGGGCGCCTTCCGATTGGCCGCCGTACTGAAAAACCTCCAGTACGCACCAGTTCAGGCTTTCGCCGCCAAAGAAAAAAAGGGTGGACAGCAAAACGGGCCCGGCCAGGGTGCGGTTGCGAAACAGGCGCAGGCACAGCAGCATCCAGGCAAATCCCGCGGCATGCACGGGAACGCTCCACTGCCAGGGCGGTACTTCCGGAAAATACCAGACCGTCCACACAAAATCCGGATTACCGAAAGTGAACTCCCCGATAATCAACGCCGCCACAAAGACCAATGCCCCCCGGAAAATATCGCGCATATCCATCTCCGGCCTCCTTTTTTTGTCCAACCCCTTCCACGTTATTCTTTCACAATCTGAATGGTTTTTTCGGGATGGACAAATTTTTCCCGGCGAAACAGTTTGTCGAAAATAAATTTGGGAAAACGAAAACTGTTGGCGGCCAGGTATTTCAGGAACTGCCATTTGAACATGATATTGGCCAGTCCCGGAATATCGTCTCTGGTGATGGTGATGACAAAATTCCAGTACACCGGATCGGTGATTTTCCCCTTGATATAGAGAACCCCGTCCTCGATTTCCGCATAATAATTGTTAAAATCCATGCTGAGCGTCATACGGCCCAGACCTTTTGACCAGATCTTCATTTTGTATCGATCTCCGCAAACATCTCTTTTTTAAAAATTTTCTGGAAAAAAAACAACAACACCTGTTTCCCGTTGGCCAGGACAAAAAGCAAGGTAGCGGGCTTGAAAAACACGTTCATCATACCCGACAGGTCCTCGCCGCTGACCCGGACCTGAAACTCCCAGTTCACCGGCTCATTGGTAATTCCCTTGATAATTGTCTCGATCACCTCTTCCTGGTTCACCTCCCGGACAACTTTATAGTTGCGAAAGTCCACCACCAGTTCATTTTTCCCCAGTCCCTGGGACCACATCTTCATACCATATACTCCTCGACGTATTGTTTCACATAATCCGGGAGCTCCCACCACTGGTTG
>CAZWCS010000111.1:0-13876 GCA_964632805.1 uncultured Desulfobacterales bacterium | reverse complement strand
TAGCCTTCGAAAGCCTTGTCCATAAGGCCGCCGAAAATTGGCCGAGAATTGCTGTCAATATTGGTCCTCAGTTTGTCGTCTATGGCAAACTGTATTTCGGGATTCTTCACCTCCAGGTCCGTAAGGGTAATTCTTCCCAGAAGAAGCCCAAACGGATTGATATGGGCTGACACGTAATCCACCCCCATGCCATAAGGCTTCAGATAGGGGTGGGCTTCCAGAAAGGCGTTATTTTCCATAATCCGGAAATTCGTAAACTGCATGCCGGGAAGGCCGATAAGGTCCGGGCTGAAGGAAAACGCCACTTCCCGCCCCAGGTTGGCTTCGATAATCCATTTGAAAAGCCCGCCGCTTTCTTCATCCGGGGCGTTATCAAGGCGGGATCGCTCTGCCGAAGAGATCGCGATGCCGGCAAGAAAAAAGATGCAAACCAAAGCAATCAAGCCGGAAAACAATGATGATTTCTGCATGTATTTTTTTCGCAACCCGATATCTCTTTCTGTTGTTCATCCTGCATGTTCACCCGGATATTTCATGAAATATCCGGGTTCAATAAGTGTCAGTCAAACCGGACGGTCAGTACTGTAACGCCCGGGATGGAGCGTTTTACTGTGGGGCGTGCCCGGGGAGCCGCGATTCTTGCGATGCATTCCAATTCAAACTCGCTGTATACTTTTCGGGAAGTCAGAAAGGCGTCATGAATGAAGTGTTTTCTCAGCGTGAGCAAAGGCGGCCCGACAACGGCCGGGAAAAGCATAAAACTTCGTTCGCCGTCGAAGCTGATAAACGCGGTCGAGGCAATCCGGGCGGACTGGGCGATCATCATGGCCAGCTGACCCGGCGAAAAATGGTGGGTGCTCTGGGAAATCATAATGAGATCAAAGGCGCCGGGCTCCAGATCATGCATGTCAAAAGCGTTAACTTTGATAAACCGGATTGGAAGGGAGCGTTCCCTTGCGATCCGATTGCCGGCATCGATATATTGGGGTATGTAGTCAGAGCCGGTGATTTCAACGGGCAGTTCTTTTTTGTGCGCCAGGCGTGCCAGCGACAGGGCCAGTTCGCCGGATCCGCCGGCCAGTTCCAGGAGTCTGGCCGGACGTTTTTTGGCGTTGGCTACTTCCCTGATAAGCGGGGTGAGAAGATAGACATAGCGGTGATAAGAAAACATCAGAATGTTGAATGCATGCAACGCGCGGACCATTTCCAGCTTTTTACTCGGGGGATAATCCGGAACGTCCAGGTATTCCATCTCCTCCGTCCGGATTTTGGCGTCAATGGTTTCATGCAGCCGGGTCAGCAATCCCTGTTTTCTATCGATTTCCCGGCGTTTTCCCATAAGACGGCGCATCCAGTTATCAGCCGCTTTCTCCAGTTGGGCCATATTTTCCCAGGCGGGTGGAAATTGGGACTCGGCTCGAAGCGCACCGTGGGCGGCGTGGCTGAGCGTATTAAGTTGCAGCATCACTTCTCCTTCAATTCAATACCAAGTGGAAGCTTGTGTGTCTGGCTATTATCCACGGACAGACCATGATGTGTCAATATCCGGAGCGGCATTTAAGACTTTCCGCCCGATATGGCTATTAGATAAATCAGATAAACATTGACACAAAGGTCCGATCTTGTTACAAATGATTGCCATAAAAACAAGATCTTATCTTTTTCAGCACAGCGTCCGGCCCCGGTGGATGCCCGATTTTTTTGGGTGTCCGACTAACTTATGGATACAATGGGTTATGGATGAACTGGCAGGCAGATAACAGGCATCAAGACCAATTATCGGAAAAGATCTCATGATATTTCGACTGCTGCTTTTTTTCTTTGGTCTGGGGATGAAAATGGTCTTACTGTTTGCCCGTTTTCGCAGTCCGTATTTTCAACATCAGCTTGGTCAGAGACGCTTTACCCTGCAGGTCCGGCTCCGGAAAAGCGATATGGAGAAAACCTGGGTTTTCGCGGACGGCCGGGTTTCTTATCAAAAGATTTCAGATCCTCCGGATTTTCTAATGGAATGGTCGGACAGCAGTACGGCCTTACGTTCCCTGATAAAGCCCAGGTCTTTGATAATGTTCCGGCCGGAAGAGGTGCTGATCGCCGCGTCTGATGCCTTGATGGCCGGCAAACTCAAGATTGAATATAATGTCGCTCCTTGTTTCTGGATGGCGATGACCATGAAAGACCTGCCGCTGGCGTTGCTGAAAGGCGATAAATACAAAATTGAATAGAAGAACACCAGGCAACTTTTATCTGTTCAGGTTGCCACCATTATAATGAACGGCGTTATCGCCGAAAAAACGGGGAAAGGGAGGGTACGCTTATGCCATCCATCGATTCCTGGGAATTGGCAGAAAAATTTTTGATTGTTCTCGTGGTCATCGCTATTATCTGTGGTTTTCTCGGCCTTGTTGCCCTGGTCGTTTCACCGGGCGGATACAGCCTGCCGATCGCAGCGACGGAAAATCCGATCGGCTCAAAAATCGGCGAGGCCCAGGACCACACTTATTTTTTTATTTTCGGCGACAGTTCCGATGCCAGCATCTATAACGCCTGTAAAAACGGAGGCATCACGAAAATCAGTACTGTTGATTACAAAATGAAGAATCTTATGTTTATCAAGCAGACCTATACTGTTGTTGTCAGTGGAGAATGACATCCGGCTGTTTTCGAAAAATTGGTTGTTTTTTCAGGGCATCCCTCAGTTCGACGCGTATTTTTGTGCGGAGAAAATAAGGAGAAATTATGGAAAGTCCGGCAAATTCATGGTCGTCGTTTATCCTCGTTTCTTTTATCGCCTTTTTAATTTGTGTCATTTTTGGCCTTCTGTGTGTTCTTGGCGGTGTTATCGCCCTGTCTCTGGCACCGGCTACGTATAGCATGCCGATCGCCGTAACCGATAATCCGGTTGGTTCAAAGACCGGTACCGCCGAAGATTGCACGTATTTTTTTATTTTCGGCGATGCTTCAGATGCCAATATTCTACAGGCATGCCGAAACAGCGGCATAACGAAGATATCAACGGTTGATTATCAAATGCACAACCATATGTTTATCTGGCAGACTTACACCTGTGTGGTGAGTGGTGAATAGACACCGGCAACAGGCGTCCCGGACGGAAAGGGGCAAAATGGGCCGGCATCACCGGAAACGTATTCTGGCGGCCTTTCTGGTCGTTTCATTGGTTATGGAACTCGGTGGTAATTGCCTTGCCAGCGGTAACACCCGCAGTTCGGATGTACTTGATATATTTCTGTTCCCGGTCGCGGTCATGACCAACTTTGTGCCGGCCATCATTCTGGGCAAGTGCGCTCCCCTGGCCGGGCCGAAACTGGCGGCGCGCATGTCTTCATACGTAAGGCCGGAGCGGGCCGTGGAGATCGCGATATATACCGACCCCCGGTTCATGGCGGAAACAGTTCATTATCTTGCGCCTTCCGAGGTCGGGTCGCTGATAGAAGCAACCCCGGACGAACTGCTCATTGCGGTGGCCAATTACATTAGTATGGATGGAAATTACGCTCTCATGGCGAAATTTGCCGATCACTTGTCCGTAGAGAAGGCTAAATCACTGTTTTTCAGCTTTGGCGAGGTGGACGTCATGCTGAACGTGGCTTATTATATGAAAAACACCGGGCTGCTGGCAGATACGATCGCGGCTCTTCCCCGGGAGGATGTAACCGGATTGATCAACGAAGTGATCAAAATGGGCGCTTTTGAAATGTCGGCCAAGCTCAGCCAACGCTTGCCGCCGAAGCAGATCGTGGCCCTGATGGATAAAGTGAGGCCGTCGGATGTGGCCAATATCGTTATCCATTATCCGCCCGAGGTGGTTTTGTCTCTTTTGGATAAGCTCGATGAGGACCAGCTCGGGATGGTTATGGAAAAAGTCAACAACCAGATGACGCCGGATGAGGTCGGTGCCTTGCTCCGTCTGTCCAAACCGGAATACATGGCGCGTATCGTGGAGAATTATCCCCCGGAACTTGTTTTGCAGATTTTTGAAAAGCTGGATGATGACAATGTTCAGGAAATCGCCGGGCGGCTCAGCCATGAGATGTCCGCCGATCAAATCGTGCAACTGATGGACGCGGTCGGGCCGGTGTATCTCGGAACAATTGCCATCCATTTTCCGCCGGAATTGGCGGCGAGGGTGATGGCAAAGCTGGACGACGACCAGGCCGAAGCGTTTGCCGCCCGGATCGGGGAGCGTATGACCGCAGACCAGATGGTCACATTGATGGAACGGGCCGAGCCGGAATATGTCGCCACCATCGTGCCCCTTTGTCCGCCCGAAGTATTTGATGCCGTTCTGGGGAAACTGGATCCGGAATATGTCGGCAAACTTGCCATCCATTTTCCACCGGATCTGGCGGTGAAAACACTGACGAAGCTGGACGAGGCTCAGGCCAGGACCCTTGCCGCTCATATTGGTGAGAGCTGGACTGCAGAACAGATTGCCGGGATGATGGAAGAGGCTGATCCCGCCTATATCGCCACGATCGTGTTGAACAGTCCGCCGGAAGTGGTCAACGCCGTTCTGGGAAAACTGGACGATGCCCAGCTTCGAGAGGTCATTACCATTGTCGTCAGCAGAAAGGGGGAGGACGCCCGGGCCGCCAGAATTTTCAGCCGGACCGGGCAGACGGTGGAATAGGAAGGCAGCCCATGCGGCCCAATACGATATGATTATTATTGCCCGGACGATGGCGGCGCTGCTGTTTTTCTGAGCTTTAAGAATCGCCGCAAAAATTTATGTCCGGTCTCAGTCAGATAAAGTGTAAGCCGCCGTCTCAAATAATGCTTTTGGGCGTTCTGCCTGCGGGATGGCGGAATTTTCCAGGGGCAATCCCCGACATGCGCTATTACACGTCATCGCGGTTGGTATATTCGATATCTTTTGCCAAAACCATTTTTCCACAGTGCTGACAGCACATAACAGGAAATAACCGGTGTCCGCAGGTTTTGTGATGCAGTATCAGCGGCGGCCCCTGCCCATCATCCATCCATCTGTCTCCCCACTGCATCATGGCCAGAATAATGGGGTAAAGGTCAAGTCCCTTTTCGGTTAACCGGTACCGGATACGCCGGGCATCATCTGGATCGGTGTCCCGGGCCAGGATATTATTTTCCGTTAATATCTTAAGACGGTGCGACAGAATATTGGTGGCGATCCCCAGGTTGGTTTTAAACCGGTCATAATACCGGACGCCGAAAAACGCTTCCCGCAAAATAAGAAACAACCAGCGATCTCCCAGAACCATTAATAGCCGGGCCACCGAGCAGGTCCGGAAATCCGTTTCCTGTTTCATTCTGGCCTCCCAGTTTTTTTAAAAAAAATATATATTTTTTGCTTGCAATTTGCAAGTTGTATTGTAAAATAAAAATAACTTGCAAATAAAAAGTAAATTTTTACCCTAATGAAAAGGAGGTCATGATGGACAAACAGCCATTGTTGCTGAGCATGGAAGAAGACACCGCCCGCATCACCTTTAACCGGCCTGAAGCCCGTAATGCCCTGAGTATTGAGTTGTCCGAAATGTTGGTGGATGCCGTGCAGACAGTGAAGCGGTCAACAGCCATCAAATTTGTTGTGTTTCAGGGTGCCGGCGATACTTTTTGCGCCGGCGACGATATTACCGAGATGCTTCGCTGGGCCGAGGACGAGAAGGGAGAACTCACTCAGGGGGCCAATGGCGTTATGCGCCGGGTGCGTATCTATCAGGATATGGCCAACGCCATAGAAGAGCTGGATAAAATGACCATCAGCGCGGTAGACGGATATGCCGTGGGCGGTGGCCTGGAAATTACCATGGCCAGCGATTTTGTGATTGCCACCGAACGGGCCGTCTGGGGCATGCCGGAGGTGGACAGCGGGATCACACCCGGCTGGGGGGGCACGACCCGCATGGCCCGGTATATCGGTAAACGCCGGACCAAGGAAATTAATATCATCGGCGCACTGATGTCGGCACAAAAAGCGGTCGACTGGCACCTTTGGAACCGGGTGGTTCCCAATGACAAGCTCGATGAAGAAGTAGATGCTCTACTGACAGTCTTGCGCGCCAAAAACCAACAGGCCTGTCGCCAACTCAAGTATATCATCAATCGGGGCTGCGAAACCGAACTGTATACGGCCCAGGGATTTGAAATGCTGTCGGCCGGATTAAGCGGTGCGGTCAACGGGCTCTGGCAGGTAACTGACGCCGATCAGGGCGGCGGTATTCTGGATTTTGCCGAGAAAGGCAGCACCTGGAAAAAACGCCGGGACCTGGCCAGGCATTTCTGGGCGGAGTAACCTGGCCGGAACCTAATGTTGGAACTCAATCCGGCCGGCTGTGCCGTTATTATAAAGCGCCTGGCGCCATTCGCGGCAGACGGGTTGCTCTTTGTGAAAAAGGTTTCGCTGAACCTGTTCTTCAATAATGACATCCGGTTTGTAGGCTGCAACGACTTCTTTATATTTTTTTAAATCAGGCTGTTCCGCTCTGAGAAAGACGACCTGTCCAAAATGAATCGGGAAAAAATCAGACCAGCCACATCTCCCGAAGGAGTCAAAAAACAACACCACCGTGCCGTTTTTGCGGGGATTGTTGACAATGAAGGATTGCACAATACCTTCGGAGTCTGTTTCCGGAAGCGGAGTGGTTGTTAAACTATCCGACAATTCGGACATGGGGCGAAGCTTTTTATATGGAATGGGCCGTTTCCGGCCGTCCCCAAGAAAGGTCACCAGATCGCCGTTCCTTGTCATATCTGAAAAAATGCAGGAATCCTCCGGCAATGGTTGAATGTCCGGAAACCATTTTGTAAGACCGTTCATGACGGCGCGGTATGCATAATAGCTTCCCAGAGAGGACCAGTGCGTATCATTGGAAAGATACAGCATGCCTTTATTTTTCTTTTTCCAGAGTATTTTGTGAAGATCAACATAATTCAGCGCGGATTTTTTTTGCGCAAGATTTGAATACCATTGTTCGATCCCGTCCCGGCCCTGGGCGTTACGAATTTCCGCCGGAAGATATTCCGGGTATATGACTGCTTTATTGGGAGCGACGGCCAGCAGATAGCCGATCCCCTGATTTTCCAGCCAGCGCTGCTTTCCTTCAAAACTGACCCGCAGGGATTCCAGTACGTTCTCGTCAAGCTTTATATAACCCATAAAGTCCGTCATCACATTGGCTTCCGACAGAAACAGCCACCCCGATTCACCGACCATAACGCGTTCGGGCGGCTTGTTGAAAATTTTTTCCATCGTGCGGTTGTACCGACGAATAAAGGTGTTTCGAAAGCCGAAATGGTCGGCATAATACTTTTCAATACCTTTCGGCCATTGTTTTATCGGAAGAGAAGAAAAAGATGGGAAATCCGCCATCGGACGATTTTCATCCTGCAGGGAATAAAAGTCCCAATGAAAAATGGTACCGATAAGGGGCAGGCTGATAAGGGTGATAAAAATCAGAATCCAGACCACATTCAGCAGGACGTTGTTTCTGTTGTCATTCATTACGAGCTTTTATTCCTTAAAATCTAAAGTAAATAAAAGGATTGTATGTGCCCGCCGCCAGGGACATGGCGGAAAGCAGAAAAATAATTACAAGGCCGGCGGCGGCGGTGGTGTTAATGCTGTGATACAACACGCTGGTATGCGATAGTTTTTTTATAAGCAGTTTGCGTTTCCGTTGCAGGAGAGGCGTTGAAAATATAATTCCCACAAACATTGCACTTATAATATCGTTTGACAGGTATGTCCGCAAAAGTAGTGAATTCTGATGAACGGGGGTGAAGCCGAGCATCGCTTTAAGGATCATGATGGCCTGTCCCAGGGATTCGGTTGCAAACAATATCCAGCCTGCCATCACCACCATAAGTACGTACCCATGCCCGATAAAACCGGGCAGGCGCTTGAGCCTTTGTTCCCAGCCGAGATGCTCCAGTATCAGGAAAAAGCCATGATACAGACCCCAGGCAACAAAGGACCAGGCGGCTCCATGCCAGAGACCACAAAGGGAAAAAACAAGAACCAGATTGAAATAGGTGCGCAGGGCACCTTTCTGATTTCCCCCCAAAGGAATGTAGAGATAATCTCTGAACCAGGTGGAAAGCGAGATGTGCCAGCGCCGCCAGAATTCCCGTATAGAACGCGAAATATAGGGATAATTAAAGTTTTCCGGAATTTCGAATCCCAGCATGCGGCCGATCCCGATGGCCATATCACTGTATCCGGAAAAATCATAATAAATCTGCAGCGTGTAGCAGACCGCGGCGACCCAGGCCTGCAACGGGGTCACCTCAGCGCCGGGCAGGGAAAAAACGGCATCCGCTGCCTGCGCCACCGTGTTTGCGATCAACACTTTTTTCCCCAGCCCGATGATAAACCGGTTAATGCCGGTAACAAACAGTCGGCTGCTGATTCTTCTGTACAACAACTGGTGGGCCAGATCGGCGTAACGAACGATCGGACCGGCCACCAATTGCGGGAACAGGGTTACATAACAGGCAAAATCAATCAGGTTGCGCGTTGCTTTAACACGACCGCGATAAACATCAATGGTATAGCTCATTGATTGAAACGTATAGAAACTGATCCCCAAAGGCAGTGAAATCCGGATGACATCATGGAATTTCCAGGATTCGGGCAACAGGGCATTTACGCTGTCCACGCCGAAATTGAAATACTTGAAAACTCCGAGAAAAAAAAGGTTGGAGCAGATGGAAAAAATCAACCCGGCTTTTTGCAGGCTTGTCCGCTTTCCGCCTTCTGGCAGCCGCTTAATATCATTCCGGGAAAATGCATTGGAAATCAGCAATCCGCAAACATAATCAATCAGGGTCGAGGTAATGATAATCCATACCAGCCAGTTTTCGCCCCAGAAATAAAACAGCAGGCTGACAACCAGTAAAAAGCCGTTGGCGAGACGGAGAAAAGAAGCAGACCGGTTTTTTCGGATGCCGGTTAACAGCAATATGAGATAGTAACCGGACAGTACAACAGGGAAAAATAAGAATAAGAATACGATTGAACTGAAAACCACTGTTTCTCCTGTTTTTTTTTATCATAACATAAAGTCTCAAAATTTATCGGACCGAAAGACAGGTTGCTTTTGGGTGCGAAAATTTCAGCCGTCGAGTTTTCTTATTTACGGCAATATCCGTCTGTAACAACCAGATTTTTTGTCCCCCCAAACCCGATTTTCGATGGAGGTTTCAGAAAAACACGACCGCCCCCCAAATGCAATAAATTTCATATTATTCATATTATCAGGTTTCTGAACCGTTTTGGTCTATTTTGTGTGATTTTGTCTATCTGAAAGGCGAAGGGATAAAAAAGCTTGACAAAAATTAAACGGTGTTTTATACAGTGTTTGATGTTCTAAATACCAAATGCATAAATTGTTGCAGCGGTAAAGGAGGGAACCTATGGGGAAAATAGAAAAACTGACCAATGGAACTACGGGAGGCCCGGTTTTTGTGTATGTCCAGGACGGGCGGATTGTCCGTATTACGCCAATGGAATTCGATGACACCGACGCCGCTTCCTGGACAATAGAAGCCAGGGGAAAGACTTTCAGTCCTCCCAGAAAGACAACCATATCGCCTTATTCCCTGGCGTGGCGGTCTATGATCTATTCTCCCAAGCGGTTGCTTTATCCCATGAAACGGGTGGACTTTGACCCGGATGGAAACCGGAATTGCACGAAAAGGGGGGAGTCCGGCTACGAGCGCATCAGTTGGGACGAAGCCACTGAAATTGTCACCAATGAAATAAAACGCATCAAACGGGAGTACGGGCCGGCCGCTATTTTGTCCACCCCTTCTTCACACCATCTCTGGGGCAATGTCGGGTACCGGTTGAGTACCTATATGCGGTTTATGGACCTGATGGGGTATACCTATGCCGATCATAACCCGGACAGCTGGGAAGGCTGGTTCTGGGGCGGCATGCACCACTGGGGCAACAGCCACCGGCTCGGGATCACCGAGCAGTACGACCTTCTCGAAGACGCCCTTAAGCATACGGAAATGATTGTTTTCTGGTCCAGTGATCCGGAAGCCACCAACGGCGTATATGCGGCCTTTGAAAGTTCGATCCGCAGAAAATGGCTGAAAGAACTGGGCGTGAAGATGGTTTTTATTGATCCCTTTTTCAACCACACGGCGGCCCTGCATTCGGATAAATGGTTTGCGCCCCGTCCGGATACCGGCAATGCCATGGCCTGCGCTATTGCTTATACCTGGATTACCGAGGAAACATATGACAAAGAGTATATTGAGAACCGCACCACCGGCTTTGAAAAGTTCAAAGATTATATTCTGGGTAAGGAAGACGGCATTCCCAAAACCACTGAATGGGCGGAAAAAGAGTGCACGATGCCGGCCCGTGAAATCCGGGCCCTGGCCCGGGAGTGGGCTTCCAAGAAAACCATGCTGGCCGCCGGGGGGATGGGCGGTATGGGCAGTGCCTGTCGCGCCGCCAGCGGCAATGAATGGGCCCGATTGATGATCTGCCTTCAGACCATGCAGGGATTCGGTAAACCCGGGATCAACATCTGGAGCACCACCCAGGGCGCGCCCACCAATACGGACTTTATGTTCCCCGGTTACACGGAAGGCGGTATTGCCGGTGATGTGGATAACTCCGCGGCCGGTTTTCGTTTTGTCTACCGGATGCACGATCGGCCGGTGAAATCCTGGATCAATCAGCCCATGGGACAGCACATCCCCCGACTGAGGATTCCGGAATGCATTCTGGACGGCAAGTATGAATGGCGAGGCAAAGGCTTTGCCGGTTCGGCCATTGAGGCCCAGTTCCAGAAATACGAGTACCCGGCTCCGGGATACCCGGAAATCCAGATGTACTACCGCTACGGCGGATCGTTTATCGGCACCATGGGAGAAACCAATCGCTATGTGAAGGCGTATAAAACTGATCGGCTGTCTTTTGTGGTCAATCAGTCCATCTGGAATGAAGGGGAAGCCGGCTTTGCCGATATCATCCTGCCGGCCTGTACCAATTTTGAACGCTGGGATATCAGTGAATTCGCCAACTGCTCGGGGTATATTTCCGATTCCTATTCCCAGGTGAATCATCGGGTGATCAGCCTGCAGAAGAAATGCATCGAACCGCTGGGAGAATCCAAATCCGATTATGACATTTTCGCCCTGCTGGCCGGAAAACTCGGGTTCCGGGAAGTCTTTACCGAAGGCGGCAAAACCGAGTTGGACTGGACCCGGCAGCTGTTTGAGGCCACCGACCTGCCCGGGCACATCTCCTGGGATGAATTTTTTGAAAAGGGATATTTTGTGGTGCCCATGCCGGAGGACCGAAAGTCGACACCGGGCATGCGCTGGTTTGCTGAAGACCGGCCCAAGGATACTCCCGATTGGGGGCCGCATCCGGAAACCCAGGAAGAGTTCGGTAAAGGGCTTCAAACCGTCTCCGGAAAGATCGAATTTGAATGCTCCAGCCTGAAACGGTTTGATCCGGACGATCCGGAACGGCCGGTTATTCCCAAATATATTCACTCCTGGGAAGGGCATCACACCAGGGAACTGTATGATAGGTATCCGTTACAGCTCATCAGCCCGCATCCCCGCTTCAGCTTTCATACCATGGGGGACGCCAAGAGCAGTTGGGTGAACGAGATCGAGGACCATCGGGTCCTGAAAGAAGACGGACACTATTACTGGATCATTCGCATCAATTCAAATGACGCGACAGAGAGAGGGATAAACGACAAGGATTTAGTGGAAGTGTTTAATGACAGGGGGCGGGTCATCTGCGCGGCTCAGGTAACCGAAAGAGTGCCCCCCGGTACCGTGCATTCCTATGAGTCCAGCGCGGAATATGATCCCCTCGGTAAACCCGGAGAATCAACGGACCGCGGCGGTTGCATCAACCTTTTGACGCCCAGCCGGTACATCACCAAAAAATCCTGCGGCATGGCCCCGAATTCATGCCTGGTACAGATTCAGAAATATACGGAAGGGGGAAGGTAATAATGAAAAAATGGAATCTGGTCCTGGATGTGGCCTTGTGCCAGGGGTGCAACAACTGCTTTCTGGCCTGCAAGGATGAATATTTTGAAAACGATTTTTTGCCCTATTCCAAAGCCCAGCCCCGCCACGGGCAGCGCTGGATGAACATCCTTCGTAAAGAAAGAGGGCAGTACCCCCTTATCGATGTTGCTTATGTGGGCAGGCCGTGCATGCACTGCGATGATGCGCCGTGCGTGAAAAAAGGTGACGGTGCCGTATACAAAAGGGACGACGGCGTTGTTATTATTGATCCGGAAAAGGCGATCGGCAAAAAGGAGATTGTCAACACCTGTCCCTATGGTGCGATTTTCTGGAATGAAGAAGCCAACGTGGCCCAAAAATGTACCCTGTGTGTTCATCTTTTAGAAGACGGTTGGGATACCCCCAGGTGTGTCCAGGCCTGCCCCACAGAGGCGCTGCAAATCTTTTATGTCGAAGATGAGGAGATGAAAAAGATCGTCGATAGCGAGGAACTCTTGGTTTTAAAGCCCGACCTGAAAACATCGCCCAGGGTCTATTATAAGAACCTGTATCGCTATACGCACTGCTTTATTGCCGGTAATGTCGCCTTGAAAGATACGGACGAATGCGCGGAAGGGGCTACCGTGGTCGTTACCGACAGCTCCGGAGACGCCGTCGGTCGCGCGGAAACCAACAATTATGGCGATTTCCGGGTGGACAGGATCCCGGCCGGCAGCGGCACCTACACGGTTGTTGTTGAATATCCGGAATACAGCCGCGAGACGGTGACGGCCGAGATCGCCGACAGTAAGAATCTGGGGACGATTTTTCTGAACAAATAAAAAGAAGCGCGGGCGGAGCGAGAAGATATGGATATTGCGAACATAAAGAACGTGGCGGTCATCGGGGCCGGTCTGATGGGACATGGTCTGGCCCAGATTTTTGCGACGGCCGGTTATAACGTGGCCCTGCTGGATGTAAAACAGGACAGGCTTAATGCGGCGATTAAAAAAGTGCGGACCAATTTGGCCTTGATGGCGGACAGGGGCATCGGGAGCAAAGAAGATATTGAATCGGCAGTGGCCAGAATAAAGACCACCACGGATATGGCGACGGCTGCCGAGGGGGCTCAGTTTATAGTGGAAGCGGTGGTGGAGAACGTCGGCGTCAAGCAGCAGATATTCAAGAAAATGGACACGCTTTGCCCTCCGGAAACCATTCTGGCTACCAATACCTCTGTTATCAGTATTACCGAAATCGCTGAAACATCCGTCAATCAAAGCAGAATCGTGGGAACGCATTTCTGGAACCCTCCCTACCTCATTCCTCTGGTAGAAGTCATTACCGGTAAGGAGACAGCGCCATCGGTAATGGATGATACCATTGCCCTGATGAAGAAGGTCGGCAAACATCCGGTTCGGGTAAATAAAGACGTGCCGGGATTTGTAGGAAACCGGCTTCAACACGCCCTGTGGCGGGAGGCCATTTCCATCGTGGAAAATGGCATTGCCGATGCGGAAACCGTGGATGAGGTTATCAAATATGGTTTCGGCATCCGGCTGCCGGTTCTGGCGCCCATGGAAAATTCGGATATGGCCGGTCTGGACCTGACACTGGCGATTCATGATTATATTTTGAAGCACCTTGAAGACTCGCATGAGTCCTCACCTTTGTTACAGCAAAAAGTAAAAGACGGGCATCTGGGGTTTAAAACAGGCCGGGGATTTATGAAGTG
Source organism: uncultured Desulfobacterales bacterium (assembly GCA_964632805.1). GTDB lineage: Bacteria > Desulfobacterota > Desulfobacteria > Desulfobacterales > Desulfosudaceae > CAZWCS01. Next base: position 147 of record CAZWCS010000111.1, on the reverse strand, counting down.
GGATGCCGAGTCCATTGAAAAAAGCCGGCTGCGGCTGAGCGAATATCTGTTGGATTATATCAAGCGCAATAACCTTTAAGGGGGGTGAAAAATGTCTAAATCTTTAGTTTCCATCGCCAAGGGAAAAGATGTTGAGGGAAAAGCCGG
>CAZWCS010000110.1:0-13964 GCA_964632805.1 uncultured Desulfobacterales bacterium | reverse complement strand
GCGACTTTCTCTCCTGTCATTGCGAGGAGCGAAGCGACGAAGCAATCCCGAACGCCTATGCTGCCATTAACGAAACAGGTAACGCAGCGCGAAGAGGGGAGGCGGCAGGCTCTTTACCCGAAATGCACCGAAATTAAATCGTTGCGGGCGCTGACATGCTGAATGGTGAGTTGCACTTCGTCCCGGGGCTTGAGGTTGACCCCGGTAGCCCGGGCCAGGCGGCATTCCAGCAGATAATCCGGCAGCAGCACGGAATATTCGCTTTTGAATTTATCCAGCACCAGGCCCGCAACTTTTTCTCCTGTCTTGCCCTCCAGATACTTCAATATCCAGTACCGCTGCCGCCCCTGCTGAATCCGCCCCACCTGCGCCAGTAACGGTCCCAGCCGCTGCAGCAGATCGTCAATTTCCCCTTCGGTATAGGCCCGGCTCAGACCCAGGGCCGCCCGGATCTGCCGCTGGGTAATCAAATCCAGGTATTTGCGGATGGGGGAAGTGGCCGTGGTGTACATATCCACACCCAGCCCGGCGTGCCGCTCGGGTTTGCGGTCGAGAATCACCCGGGGAAGCATCTTGCGCTGCACCCAGTTCTGGAACAGGGTCCCCGGCGCCTCTTCCTTTTTCACCAGGCGCTGACGCGGCTCCGGCTGGGACCGATAAACCCCCGGGACCTCCCGTTCCGTCAGAAAACGGGCCGCGGCGTGGTTGGCCGCAATCATCAGCTCCTCCACCAGTGATCGGGCCCGGCTGTAACGGTCCACAATCCGCAGGGAAACCCGCCCCCCGGCATCCACCCGGATATCCATCTCGGGAATGGCAATGGTTACCGCGCCGGCGGCCGCCCGCTTCTCCCGCAGGCGCCCGGCCAGCTGATGCAGGCGCTGCAACTGTTCCCCCTGTTCCGGACCCAATCCCGGCATCTCCTGTTCCGGCTGGCCCAAGGCCCGGTCCACATCGGTGTAGGTCAAATGCCGGGTAACCCGGATCAGGCTGGGCACGATCTCGCATTTCAACTCCTCGGCGGCCGGCGAATAAGTGATCAAGGTGGAAATCGCCGGACGATCCTCTCCGGCCACCAGACTGCACAACCCTTCCGAAAGACTTTCCGGCAGCATGGGAACTTTCCGGTCGGCGGTGTAAATGGAACTGCCCCGGGCCAGGGCCTCGCTGTCCAGCAGATCCCCCGGAACCAGCCAGGCGGCCACGTCGCTGATATGAATGCCCACCCGACAGGTATCATCCTCTGAAAATTCCAGACTCAAGGCGTCGTCAAAATCCAGGGTGGCGCTGCCGTCAATGGTAAACAGGGAAAGCCCCGTCAAGTCCCGGCGGTGACCGTTGCCGGCAATTTCCGGAAAAATCGCGGTCAACTCCGCCACCCGGTCTTCGGTTTCCGGCGGCCAGACCAGAGACGTTTCATAGCGGTAAAAATCCAGGTTTTCATCTGACGCCCAGACCCCCAGACGCACCAGCAGCGTAAAAATCCGGTCCGGAGAAATATTCCCGGCCTGGGTCAGCATCCCTTTGGCCAGCGGCGCTTCAGAGGCCTCTTTTTCAAACAGGTAATAACTGCGCAATATTTCCAGAATCTCCTGCCCGTTTTCGGGCAGCGCGGGCCGCTCGCTGTCAACGGCCTGCTGCAACCATTTGGCCCCTTGCGTAATCAGCCGCTGCCGCCGGGCTTCCTTTTCCCGGCGAACCACAATGGATTTGACCTCTTCCTCGGTATGGGGAAAAAACCGGCGGTGATCAAACTTGAAATACAGGCGATCGGTAAACAAGGCCCGGATCACCGCGGCTTCATGATCCGGGGAATCCTGGCCGGGAAAACAGAGAGCGGTCATGGTCGTCAGGGAAACCCACTCACTTTCCCCCACCAGTACTTCCCACAACTCCGTCACTTCAATGGTGGCGGCCAGTTTCGCCCGCCGCCGGGCGGTCTGCTTCAGGGTCTCAGACAGCTCCGAACGTCCTGCCCCCGGGTCCAGCCGCCCTCCGGCATAGGTCACCCGCCGCTCCGGCAGATTCACTTCCCGGCTGTTTTCCGTCAACACCCGCAGTCGCCGGTTACCGGAAAGATTGGTTTCCAGCACCACCCCGCAAAGCAACTTTTCCTGCTCAATATATTCAACAATTGTGCCTTTTTCCATAGGCGCCAACCTATCAGCGCCCACCGGCAAAGTCAATGAAGCAAAATTTTTGCAAAAATTGCGCAAAAAAATTCTCCACCCATTGAAATTCCCACGATATTCCGATATAAAAACCCATGGCGGGGTTACAAAAGCAACCCGCCATACCGGTTCCATCCGAATGAAAGCAAAAAAACAAAATTTTTTCAGAAAATGATTCGTTGCTTCCCCCTTGCTGAAAACTTTATACGGAGAAAAAAATGACATTCATCAACCGGAAACGTCTGGTCCGATCCGTTTTCATCCCGGCCATAATCGCCCTTCTGGCCGGCTGCTCGGAAAAACCCGAACTGTTGCCAAATGAAGCTACGGTTACGAACAATCTCTATGACAACCAGTTTTTTCGGTTCCAGATCAACATTCCGCAAAACTGGCATTTTGCCAGTGAGGAAGCCATGAAAGAAGTCGCGGACTCGGGAAAAGAAATGATTGCCGGCGATGACGAAAACATGAAAGCCAGCCTGAAGGCCCTGGAAAAAAATGTATACAATTTATTCCAGGTGTTTGCGGTGGCCCCCGGAACCCCGGTACAATTTTACAACAGCAACATGAGCTGTGTGGCAGAAAAAGTGGGCCACCTGCCGGGGATCAAAACCGGCCGGGAATACCTGCTCAATGTCAAAGAAATGCTGAATTCCGGTAAGGTTACTGTAATTTTTGACAAAGAAATTCAGCAACGTTCCCTCGGCGGCAGAGGCTTTTACTGCATGAAGGCCGCCGTTCCCGTCATGGGAAAAGAAATCAAGCAGCAATACTTTGCCACCAAGCACGACGATTTTATCCTGGGAATCGTCGTCAGCTTTTTCGGGAGCCGGGATGAGGCCACCATCCAGCAGGCGCTCAACTCCATAAATTTTTATTAAATGCCTCGGCGGCGGCGCCCCATTGCGACAATTGCTTGTGCAGCCAATTGACTCGAGCTTTTTCGGATAAGAGGACCCGCTTTCTCCCCCGCGGGCATCATCTGCCGGCAGCTTCCGGCATCGATCCCTCCTTCCCCTTCTTCTATCTTCCCACGTCCCCCCGTTCCCAGCACCGTCGCAGGGCCGCCACGACCCCGGGATCATACTTGATCCCCGCGCCTTCTTCCAGAATGGCAAAGGCCGTTTCCGGGGTCATGGCGGCCCGGTAATGCCGGTCGGCGGTCAGCGCTTCAAACACATCGGCCACGGTGAGAATCTTGGACAAAAACGGAATCTGATCACCGGTCAGCCCGGCGTCATACCCGCTTCCGTCCAGCACTTCGTGGTGGGCCGCCGCCACCTGGGGCACCTGGCGGTAGCGGCGGGCAAAACACATTTTCCCCAGAATCCGGCGCGTCATGGCCACATGCTCCTGGACATGAGCGTATTCAACCTCGTTTAAACGCCCTTTTTTCTTGAGCACCTGGTCATCTACGCCGATTTTTCCGTAATCGTGCAACAGCGCCGCCACATTGAGCAGGTCCCGGTTCCGGCGATCAAACCCCAGTTCCCGGGCGATGGCTACCGCGTAACGGGCCACTCCCTGCGAATGCCCCGCAGTCAGGGGGTCCTTGGCATCGATGGTAGCGGCCATCACCTCCAGAATGCTGCGGAACTGGCGGTTCATTTCGGCAAACAGCAGGACGTTCTCCAGGGACACGGAAAACAGCGAACACATGGAAGCCAGAATCTTTTCATCTTCCTCGCCGAATGTCCGGTCCCGCTTGTTCACCGCTTCCACCACCCCCAGGATTTCGCCCCGGCGGTCGCGAATGGGCAGAGCCAGCAGACACCGGGTGCGGTAGCCGGTGCGTTCATCCGTGGTCCGGTCGAAGCGGGGATCGGCATAGGCCTCGGGAATATTGAGCCCCTGGCCGGTTACCGCCACCACGCCGGCCACCCCCAGCCGCAGATTCAGGCGGATGTTTGTATCTTCCAGACCCTCGGAAAACAGGGAAACCAGCTGCCCTTTCCCCGTGTCCACGATAAAAAAAGAGCCCCGCTCACATTTTGTCTGTTCCATGAGACGGCGGATCAAGGCAGCCGCCAGCTTCCGATCCTTCCGGCCCTGAACCGCCTCCGGTCCGGACAGAGCGGCCCGCAGCGTTTTTTCATCCTGCCTTGTAAACACCCCGCCGATTTTATTGATTAACTGCATGGCCCCGCAAATCTTTCCCGCCGCATCCACCAGCGGTCCCACCAGCATGCTTTCCGTACGCCAGCCGGTGGCCGCGTCCGTATCCGGATTAAAGCGCGGGTCTTCGTAGGCATTGGCAATATTCAGCATCTCCCGGGTCAGCACGCTATAACCCACCAGGCCCATCTTCAGTTCAATCCGGATGTGATCCACTTCCAGGTGCTCGGCATACCGGGTCCACAAACTCATCTGCTCCCAGTCCACCAGGAACAGCGAGCAGCGTTCGGCATCCAGAAAAGCGGAAATCCGGGAAATAATCAGCGGCAGCAGCCCGTCCAGATCCCGCTGGCTGCCAAACTGCCGCTGAATATCCAGGAACCGTCGCAACTGCTCGTTTTCATTTTGCAGGTGCTGATTTTCGCGGACAATCGCTTCTGTCACAAAATATCTCCCCGGCCGATTTTTTTGTTTGGTATAATTTTATCATACACAAACCCGGCCGATATTGCAAGAAATGAAGCGACCAAGCAATATCCTTTTCAACCTTTATCAACAGGGCTTCAGGGTTGCTTCGCTTCGTGCAATGACAGGGAAAAATATCCCTTGTAATGACCCGGAGAGTATCGAACCACCAGTTTTTCTTTGTCGCGCACGATGACCGGAAAAACGAAGCAATCCAGAAGGCCTCCTCTGCCAAAGCCCGCCTCTCCCGTCATTGCGAATCCCGAACGCCCTGTTTCCGGGGAGGTCGTCTTCTGCCGCGGCGCCGGGGATCGCTTCGCTTTCTGACGGTCGCTCGCGATGACCGGAAAAACGAAGCAATCCCCTCTGCCACGGCGACGGCGGAAGCGACAAAGCCGTCTTAATCAAAAATCAAAAAATTTCATGAAAGATCCGGGTTACTGAACCGGCGTAACACTCCGCGGAACGCCCTCAAAAGGTGTCCGCCTTTTGGACTTCAACGTCCTGGGGTCTCTCAGGGTTTTCAATACCTCGATGCTTTCCTTCATACCCCGGAGGTGCCGGGTCAGGCCGATCACCACCCCGGTGATATTGGCCATGGCCTGGACAAAGTTCAAATCCTCCATGGTAAATTCCCACGGCTCGGCGGTATAGATGCGCAGCGCCCCGATGGTCCGGCCGCCGGTCACCACCGGCACGGAAAGAATGGAGGCGATGCCTTCTTTTCCGGCTTCCTCCGGATACTGCAGCCGCGGGTCATCGGCCACATCGGAAATGGCCACCGGCCCCTCCTCCAAAGAGGCGGCAATGGATTTGATGGCACTGATCGGTCCCTTATTGAGATATTCTTCGCTCAGACCGTAAGACGCGGCCACCTCCAGTTCCTCGCTGCTGCGGTTGATCAGAAACAGCGTGCAGCCCTTCACCTCCAGGGCGGTTTTGATGCTCTCCACCGTCATCAGAACCACTTCTTCCGGGTCCCGGGAGTGAGAAATAGCATTGGTGACGTTCAACAACGTTTCATAGTTCAGCATTTCTTTTTTCATGTTTCCCCCTTTTCCAAAAAGATCACCCAAACAAACGCGTTGTCTTTTTCGCCGGCAATCCGGCTTCCCGCAGCACACCATCGTTGCGGGAAGCCTTCACAAGCATAGTTTCAGTGGCATGGCGCCTTTCTCTTTCAAGGGGTGAAAAAGGGAAGAATGCAAATTTTTGGCGGCGGCGGAAGTGGCGGACGAATTGCAACCGGAGAGACGGCAGCGCTGATTGAGAATGACCCCTTATAATAAACAAAATATCACGGCCCCAGCCAAATAGCAATGGAAATCGTCTGCCAAATCCCCCTACCGCCTGATTGTGATATGACGGGTACAGGAAACCGCAGCGGTTTCATAATATTCCGTTGTGCGGGCGGTTTCCTGCACTTCCCCCAATCCGGTTTGCAGGCTTTGGGCCACATCCCGGCACCCCGGCCCCCTGGCCTTTTTGACCGTGGAACGGATGTTTCCCCGCCGGTCCACAAGAAACTCGATTTGCACCTGCGATGTCATGGTTACCTCCCCGCCCGGGCCACGATGCGAATGGCCCCGTTTTCCTGGGTTGTAATGGTATCGATGCGATAGTTCATCTCCGTCACCTTTTTTTTAACCGCGGCCACGCCGTACTGCTGCTGCAGGCGGCTGGTAAAATTGCGATTTTTCATAACCTTCCAGTCGCTGTCGCCGATCAGGGTCAGCTCCCGGTTTTTGCCCCGAACAAGGCCGACTTTATGGCCCTGTATGCGGGCCACGGCAACCACCTGCCGGCCCCGCACGGTTTCTTTCGCCCCGGCGGTTCTGGCCTCGATATCCAGGGCTTGCAGGGCCTGCATCATCAGATCCAGGTTGGTAGCCCCTTTGATTTTCGTGCGTACGGTCATGGACATAATGGCTTCTCCCTGTTTTGGATTTTACCCGCAGTATATGCGGGGACTTTGTGAGCATACCCCTACCGGAAAGGGACCGTCTCCGGCTTCTTCCCAGATTTTCAGTACCAGTGGCGTGGCCCGGGGGGTAATCCAGGGGATTTCCACCGTGCCGTCGGCATGAATCAGAATTTCCTGCACAACTGCCGGCGGTTCTTCGGCAGCGGCAATAACTTTGTTGACTCCGTTTTCCGCGCGTATCACTCCCTGATTCCTTTCCTTTCTGTTCCCAGATTCCTGTCTTTGTTTGCAGGTTTTGCCCGGACAAAATGGTTTCAGGTTGTTCCCACCGTGGCGAGCGGTTTGACATTCTGCCGGCGCCAATTTTCCCTTTGATTTTCCAGAGCATCGGTTGAAGCCGGGCGGGCCCGGCCGGCGGCCCACTGCCGCAGCTCCGCAATCTCTTCTTGCATGGCCACCGACAGGGGAACCTGCTCTGCCAACCCCGCCAGGACATCTTCGGCCGTCAAGGGCCGATCCTCCGCAAAAGCCTCATACAAGCCATTGATTATGGCCTGTTCGATTTCCGCTCCGGAATATCCCCGGCTGTGCTCGGCCAGCAGGCGAATATCAGCCTCATCCATTTGACTGCCGCGTTTGGCCAGATGAATGGCGATAATTTCCCGGCGGTCTCCCAGGCCCGGCAGATCCACGAAAAAAATTTCATCCCAGCGTCCCTTGCGGAGCAGTTCCGGCGGCAGGGCCAGCACCGAATTGGCGGTGGCCATAATAAAAACCGGTGCGCTTTTCTCCTGCATCCAGGTGGCCAGAGAGGCAAAGACCCGGGCCGCGGTCCCGGCATCGGAATCCGAAGAACTGCCCAGACCGGCCATGGCCTTATCCAGCTCGTCAATCCAGAGAATACAGGGGGCAGCCGCTTCCACGGTCTCCAGGGCCTGCCGCACCCGCTCCTCGGAACCGCCCACCTGACTGGTAAACAGCCGGCCCGTGTCCAGACGCAGCAGCGGGAACTGCCACAGCCCGCTCACCGCCTTGGCGGCCAGGCTCTTCCCCGCCCCGGGCACACCGAACAGCAGTACCCCCCGCGGCTGCGGCAGGCCGGCCGCACGGGCCGCCGCGGAAAAACCGTGCCGCCGCTTGTGAAACCAGTCTTTGACCGCCGACAGTCCGCCCACCTCCGTGGCCGGAAGACCTTCCAGCACTTCCAGCAGCCCGGATTGGCCAATCAACTGTTTTTTTTCCTTTTGCAGGGCCGCCACCAGATCGGCGGCATCAGCGGTATCCGGCGTTTGTGTCAGGGCTCCGGACAGACACTGCTCAAACTGGTAAAGGGTCAAACCGCCGGCGGCGGCGGCCAGTTCCTCCTTCACATACGGCTGCTGCAAATGCAGGCGCAGGTGTGGCGATTGGACCGGCAGCGCTAAAAATTCTAAATGCTGAACCAGCTCTTCCGCGGACGGCCGGGGGTAATCGAGATATCGAAAATCGTGTTCCAGTTCCGGCACCTGCACCCGCACCGGCGCCAGCAGGACAATGGTACTCTTGTTGCCTTGCAGGGTTTGACGCATATCCCGCAGATGGCGCTGGATCAAGGGGTCCCGCAGCCATTGCTGAAAATCCAGCAGCAGAAAAATAATGCCGCAGGCGGGAACATGCATCTCCTGCAGATAGGCCAGCAGCTCAAGGGGGTCCCGCAGGCCGTTGTTGGCCGCACCGTGTTCAAACCGGGGTTCCGGTCCTTCCGCGGCGCAATAGACATCCCAGAGCCCCCGGGTAGCGGCGTACATCCATAAGCGCCGTCCGGTCCGGTGGCTGAGATTTTGTATCCGGGTCACCACCCGGGATTCATCCGGGCTGGTGACATAAACCAGCGGCGCCCGGGATAATACGGCTGTTTCCAAAGTGTCCATCAATTCCTCTGCTTGACAAGCAATAAGTTCGATGTTATCGAACTTTCAACCCAAAAAAATTTGAAACTCCTGCATTTCAGGCTTCCAGCAACGAACGCTTCCAACCCATAACCTGCGGCGTATGATTGACCACCAGCCCCAGCTCCTGCAAGCGGATAATCATGGCCTGCCGGGAAACATTGCCAAAGCCCCCGGCTTCGCACACCGCCCCGGCAATATAGGGCCAGTTGTCCGCACAGATATCAAAACACCAGGCCGAAGACGAAAAGGTTTCCCGGGTATTGATAACCTCCAGGGTATCCGGTGCAAAAGCCGCGGCAAAGGCGGTTCGCACCGCACTTTCCGGCAGCAGCAGGCAGCTTGCGAAATAATCCGCCTGCCATTCCATGGGCTTTTTGGCATCCCGGGCCCGGCAGAAAATCGTCTCCGGCGTTTTTGGGCCGTCTGTGCGGGTAACGGTTTTTACATACTTCCGGTGCAGCACCCAGTGCCCGGCTTCATGGGCCAGGGTAAAAGCCGCCCGGCCCCGGCTCCGCTCTGCCAGCAGAGTATTACTGAGCACGACAAACTTTTTCTGCACATAGGTGGCCCCCAGCGCTCCCGCCACGCCGGTGATCCGTTCCAGGTCCAGATATTGATAATGCAGCCCCAGGTACGATTCCAGAATCTCTTCCACCGGCACCGGCGGCATCACCGCTTCACCGGTCTGCTCCCCGTAGCCGGCCAGCACCCCTTCGGCCGCCTGGGCAATTTTCGCTCGGGATAAAAAGGGAACCCGCATTTTTTATTGCTCCCCGCTTTTTTTGGGCAGGGCAATTTCCACCAGCTGGTTATGCCGCTCCCAGTCTTTTTCATCCCAGCCGTTTTCCACGGTTTTGCGCAAAAAATCCGCGGCCGCTTCATTGGCCAGAATATGTTCAAACTCCTTGCCGGCCAGCAGGATCAGTTCGTTCTCCGCGGTTTTGTCCAGCATCAGCGCCCGGCTGATTCCCTTGATAATGGAGACATCCGGCGGCGGGTGCTTGCCGCTCAATATGCCGGACAGATAACTTTTGGAAATAATACCCGTTTTGACCAAATCGGCCTGGGTTCTGTCCGCGGCTTCCATGAGTTGCTTCAGCCGCCTGATAAAAGAGGTGGTATTGGAATCCGTCATAATGTTCGATTATATCGAACCCAGTAATCCTGTCAAGAACTTTTTTATAACGTGAAAAAATTTGCGGCCGCTCCGCAATCCGGATTTTTATGATTGATTGCCGGGGAACACCAAGTCGCCTGGCTTCTTTATCCAAAGATTGAATCATCCAGACGGGAAAGTCCACATCAACCCTTTTTTGCTCCTGATTCAGGCGCCTTGCCTTTGAGGAATCAATATGATCGATGATTTGTTTGCCCTTATCAAATGTTTTATCGAATTCTTCAGCTTTCATAAAGTCCCACCTCCTCATCCCTGGCCCGGCGAACTGAGATTATTCTTATCTTTTTCCCCAGACAGGTTATTGGTAATGCTGAAAATTTCCTCTGATTCGGCGATGTTCAGGCGGATGGGGATAAGTATGCCGTGATTAAAGAGCCGGTTGCAGGCTGCCGCCGGCTTGCGGACCAGATATCCCAGTCCTTTGCGCCAAGCCAGAATTTATCAGGCTTTAAACGGTTTCAGCATAAGTTCTTTTATTGTCTTAAAATGCTTCACATTGCCCGAAGCAAGGGCCATATTATTTTCGACGGCGGTTGCGGCGATGATGGCGTCTGCTGACCGCAGCCCGGATGACAAGGTGTATTCTTCAATATAGATAGAAGCCCGATGACCAATATTCTCAGTCATCGGCAGGGTGATAAATCCAAAGGTGGCTAAAAAATTTTTTATATATTTGTGCTGCGTTTTATTTTCTGCACATTGCAAAAGTTCCATATAACTCTGGATCGAGAGATATCTTTCCTCTTCTTTTTGAAATAGTTTGGCCGCCTTTTCATTGCCTCTCTGCGCCCAGATAAAGATGTCCGTATCAAATATCATCATACCGGGGTCTCCTCAAATCCGCCATTACTTGTCTGACTGATTTGGTGGTGTCCTGAGAAGACATACCGAAAAAGGGATGATCTGTGATTTTCAGGTTTTTCTTTTCGCCTGTGGGGACCAGAATCCCTTTAACCTTGCCGCGATAGAGCACGGTTACCTTTTCATTCCTGTCCAGAGCCTTAAGCACATCATTCATCCTGTATCTCAGATCAACTACGGTTGCTTTCATGATCCGCCTCCGTTTTTAATGTATATATAAACTATACACTAACATGAAGGTTATTTCAATGCATTTTGCATGTATTTTTTGCGTTATTTTAGGTGCGCCAAAAGGATAAATACGGAACACCATATAAAGATTTTCAAGCATGGTCGGCGTACAGGATTAATGCAACGAAACGTTTGTGGTTAGCGTATCTGCGGAAATTTTTTTGATTTATCTCTGAAACTCCTGTTTATACCTTTGAAATGCTTCGTACTGGATCGCCAGCACCCCGAAGGAATGCCGCCTTATACCGCAGACGTTCTGTTCCCCAAATCGTGACTTGTTTTCCGGTGATGAGCTCGCAAGAGGGCTTCTACGATTTTCCGGCACCCGAAGTTCGGCAGCAGTTTTTCCAGGAAATCACATTACAGTCCTTGATCTTTACGGGCTGGTCCACATCGGCGATAATCAGGCCGCGGGCGCTTTCATCGCCGGCAAGCGCTATCCATTTGGCCGGATTATCCCCGTGCCGGGGCAAAATCGTGGCGGTGGATTTTATTTCCATGGGATACAGCCGGCTGTTGCGGTCAATAATCAAATCCACTTCCAGCCCGCTTTTGGCCCGATAGTAATACAGTTCCGGTTTTTCGCCGGCATGATAAAACGTCTTGACCCATTCCGAAACCACCATGGTCTCAAACAGGGGGCCCATCATCGGGCCGCTTGCCAGCGGTGCAACGTCATGAATGCCCGTAAGATAGGCGGCAATCCCGGTATCAAGAAAATACAACTTGGGACTTTTGATCAGCCGTTTGCCGAAATTATGAAAATACGGCGGTAAAAGAAATATCTGGTAACTTGCTTCAAGCACACTGATCCATTTTTTTACCGTGGTCACACTGACCCCCACATCCCTGGCGATTTCAGACATATTAAGGACCTGGGCGGTGCGGGCGGCGCAAATGCGCAGAAAACGATTGAAAAGGTTCAAATCGCTCACCTGCATAATCTGCCGGACATCCCTTTCCAGATAGGTCTGGATGTAGCTGGAACACCAGATATGGCGATCGACCTCCGGATTGGCCCGTACCTCCGGGTAAGCCCCGGACAGCAGCCACTTTCCTGCCGACATATCCAATCCGGTCGAGCCGGTTGCTCCCGCCTTGGCGGGAAAATCCCCGAATGCCCGGCAGATAATCTCGTCCACGGTAACTTTCCGGCTTCCTTCGCCAACGCTTTCCGCGAGGGAAAACGGCAGCAGGGCCAGCACCGCCACCCGCCCGGAAAGAGACTGGCTCACGCCGGACATAAGAGAAAAATGCTGAGAGCCGGAAAGAAGCCATTTGCCGGGAGCCCGGTCTTCATCGATGGCGGTTTTGATGTAATGCAACAGTTCCGGCGTATACTGAATTTCATCCAGAATCACCGGCGGCGGATTGTCCCGCAGAAATCCCCGGGGGTCATCCAGCGCCCTGTCCCGCACATCCGGATCTTCCAGAGAAACAAAGGCATGGGTCTCGGAAAACCGCTCTTTTAACAGGGTCGTTTTTCCGGACTGCCGGGGGCCGGTGACCAACACCGCCGGAAAACTCTTTATCGCCCGCCTGACAGTATGCTCCAGTTGCCTGGGAATCATTTTGTCTCCTTTGGAATAATTTTCCGATACCCGGTATTCTAAATAAATCCTATATAAAAATAAAATATCCTGATTTGTTTTTCAAGTTTAAATTTGGAAATTCACCAATTGCAGGAAAGAGGATTCATTTACATCATCTCTGTAATATGAGATAAAATCGTGGATAAAGTGATTGCATTGGTTCATGACGTCGGGCGATTTCCCGGGCGTCCGATCAAAAAAATTCCACCGAGTACCCGCAACCTTTTCCCCTATACGCGCAAAGTCCCCGCAGCTTCTTGAACCATGGATTATTCCCGAGCACTCGCTCCGCTCGATTCGGAATTAATCTTTTTTTTGTTCTGTGCCCTCATCATATTTTCTATAAAATTCGATAAATTCAGATGACGTGACGATTCTTGTGTTTTGTCGCGACTCTTTGGGAAAGTGTTTTTTATTTCCTGTTATTAAACATGCAGCCCGAATCGCGATGGCGATTTCAAGGAAAGGCTCATCATCTGGATCCGGCAACCTTTTTTTCAATGGAGTGCCAGAAACTATCTGACCATTTTGTTTTATATAGGCCAGAAAAGCGTCAACAATTTGTGTGTCAAATTGAAATTTTGGCCTGGACAGGACATCCTGGTACTCCATTAGTATCCTTGAATCATATTGAACGATAAGGATACCGGCCGAAACCAAACGAACGATCCCACCGTTTGCCCCAAATGGTGTTAGAAGCCCGGAAACCAGAACGTTTGTATCAAGGATAATCTTCATTTTTTTCGTTTAGAGCGAACAGATTTTATTTCATCGTCTATTTCATCCATAGGAATCTTATCAGTTCCTTTCCGCACGGATTCATACTGAATGGCATTGACAGCCTGCATTGCTCTTGCCTGACGAAATGATGATAAAACCTGCTCAAGGTTATCTTCGGTTACTGATGAAAGGATGGCAATGGGTCTGCCATTGCTGGTAATAACCATATCTTTCTGGTTGGGGAGTTCTTTCCAAATAAGGGAAGACTTGGTTTTGAGATCTCTGACACTTAAAAATTTCATAATATTACCTCCAATTGAGTCTCAATTGTATATTCAAATGAGTCTCATTGCAAGGATAAAATTATTGGAAAGCGACCAACTGCTTTGAACGGCATCCCGCATAATGACCAAAAGACCAGGCCACTTTTCCGGCGGATATTTTGCCAAGGCCTGAAGAACACGGGCATGAATTTTTAACCGCGGAACCGCCTGCGTCTGCCACACCCCGTTTTTCGACAAAAAGAACTGATGGCCGTCTTTGTGCATTCTCCCGCATCAATAACCAGCACCACCGGCCGCCCCCGCCGCTGCCCTACTTTCCGGGCAGTGGCCGCATCCGCCGAAAGATGGACATACTGTTGCCTCTTATGAAATATCGGGGCCCAATCCGTTTTCAACAATATCATCAAGTCTGGATAACAGGTAATAGGGAACGGAATACAGGGGATATGTCTTGCCCGAGGGAAGGCGCTAAGAATTGAAAATGGCTGGCGGA
>CAZWCS010000109.1:0-14028 GCA_964632805.1 uncultured Desulfobacterales bacterium | reverse complement strand
GACATTCAGGATGAAAATTTCGGCAGAACCGGGGTGCGGATGCGCAACTGGGACAGCTGCATGTATCCGCTGTTTACCAAACATACCACCGGCCACAATCCCCGGGGCGAAAAAATTCAGCGGGTGCGGCAGCGCTTTATGCATAAGCTCAAGTATTTTGTGGACAAATATGAAAAAGGCATCATGTGTACCGGCTGCGGCCGGTGTGTGCGGCAGTGCCCGGTGAACATTGATATCCGCTCGGTATGTGAAATGATGAACAGTTACGAGACCGAGACGCAGAGTGCCTGAGAAGGGAAGGACTGATGAAGAATCCGTATTTGCCGTATCCGGTCCGCATTGACGAGATCATCGAGGAAACCGAGGATCGGAGCTTGAAAACATTCAAGTTTGTATTTCTGAATGCCGAGGATGAAAAGGCCTTTGATTACCGGGCCGGGCAGTTCGCCGAACTTTCGGTGACCGGCATGGGAGAGATCCCCATCGGCATCGCCTCTTCCCCGGTGGAGAAGGGGTTCGTAAAATTTACCGTCAACCGGGCCGGGGTGGTGACCACCCACCTGCACAGCATGAAAGTGGGGGATATCATGGGGATCCGGGGGCCCCTGGGCAACAGCTATCCCTGGGAAACCCTGAAGGGGAAGGATATCCTCATTGTGGGCGGCGGCTTTGCCTTTACCACCCTGCGCTCGTCCATTATTTATCTGCTGGATCCGGCCAACCGCAACGATTACGGCAAGATCGACGTGGTTTACGGCGCTCGTTCGCCGGGGATGCTGCTGTATCTGGATGAGCTGGCCGAGTGGGAAAAACGGGATGATATCAATATGCACATCACTGTGGACGGCACCGAGGATCCGGACTGGAAATACCATGTGGGCTTTGTGCCGCCGGTGGTGGAGGAGAACGCGCCCCAGGGCGGCCCGGACAGCTATGCCATTATCTGCGGTCCGCCGGTCATGATCAAGTTTACCCTGCCGGTGCTGGAAAAACTCGGCTATACACATGATAACATTATCATGTCCCTGGAAAACCGGATGAAATGCGGCATCGGTATGTGCGGGCGCTGTAATATCGGAAAAGAACTGGTCTGCAAGGATGGACCGGTGTTCACGCTTTCGCAGTTGAACCAGACACCCAAGGAGTATTAAGGGTTCACGCGGGGCATTTCTTACAAAGTATTTTTACCGATTATTTTGTTGACAAAGCGGAAAAGGCCCGTATAATGGAAATTTTAGATTTTATGAAGAGAATTTTTATGTGAGAAATATTATAAACAATAAAGGAGGCTTAACAGATGGCTACGGTAGAATTTCAAGGCAAATCATTTACGGTTGACGAGGACGGTTTCATTGAATCTTATGAGGATTTCTGTGAAGAGTGGGTACAGTGGGTAAAAAAAGAAGAGGGTATTGACGAGCTGAACGACGAACATCGGAAAGTTATCCAGGTCTTGCAGGACTACTATGAAAAGAACGGGATTGCCCCGATGGTCCGGATTCTTTCCAAACTGACCGGGTTCAAACTGAAGCACATCTATGAATTGTTCCCGTCAGGGCCGGGCAAGGGCGCCTGTAAAATGGCCGGCCTTCCCAAACCGACCGGCTGTGTATAATCGATTTTTTCAATGTTTTTGCAAAAGCCCTGAATTATGATTCAGGGCTTTTTTTTGCCCGCAAAAGGAAACGGCGTGCCGGCGCCGGGTATGCAAATGGATGCCACGGATAAACGGATCATCAACGCTATTCAATTTGATTTTCCATTCGAATCGAGGCCTTATAAGATTATTGCGGAACGGCTTGAACTGTCGGAAGCCGAAGTGCTTCGCCGCGTCAGAAATTTGAAGGAAACAGGGATTATCCGGCGGATCGGCGGCAATTTTGTCCCGGAAAAGCTGGGATATGTCAGCACCTTGTGTGCCGCCCGGGTACCGGAGGAGGCGGTGGAAGCGTTTGCCCGCACGGTAAATGCTTATGCCGGCGTGACCCACAACTATCTCCGGGACAATCGGTATAATGTCTGGTTCACCTTTATCGCACCTTCCCGGGAAAAAATCGCCCGTCACCTGGCCGCCATTTCCCGCCGCACCGGCGTGACCGATATCATCAACCTGCCGGCTACCCGGGTATTCAAGATCAAGGCTGCTTTTACCCTGTAGCTGCCGGTTAAATTATGGCTGGTTTTTTTTACTGAATTTTTTTCGGTCCAGGCGTTAATTGTAACAGCAGCAACTGCCATGAAAGATGTACGAATCGCAGCGGTAACCTGCCGGTGTCCGGTGGACCGTTTTTCGGAGAACCTGGAAACCGCCGCTGCCCACGTGCGGGCGGCAAAAGCGGCGGGAGCGGCGCTGGTCTGTTTTCCGGAGCTCAGTATCTGCGGTTACAGCCTGAATCGCGAGACCAACGCCCGGGCGGCCGAAAGCTATGAAACGGTTGTCCGGGACCTGTCAGCGCTGGCGATGGAGAACGCCGTGGGGATCATTGCCGGCGCTGTTTCCCGCCGGGAGAATTCCGGCGGGTGTTTGGCCGTGCAGCTTTTCTGCGCCCCTGACGGATCCAATGGATTTTATTGCAAAATTCATCTGGCGCCGCCGGAAGAGGACGTTTTTGCTCCCGGCGCCAGCCTCCCCCTGTTTGCCTTCGACACGGTTCGATTCGGGGTGCAGCTTTGCTATGACGCCCATTTTCCGGAACTTTCCACCCGCCTGGCCCTGCGCGGGGCCGATATCATCTTTATCCCGCATGCTTCTCCCCGCGGCAGCTCAAGGGAAAAATACCAGTCCTGGATGCGTCATCTGCCGGCCCGGGCCTTTGATAACGGGGTTTTTGTGGTGGCCTGCAATCAAGCCGGAGATAATGGGGAAGGTCTGGTATTTCCGCCGCTGGCCGTTGTTCTCGGGCCTGACGGACGGGTGCTGGCAAAGCAGAAAGAAGCGGAGCAGATGCTGGTGGTGGACCTGTTGGCAGAGGACCTGGCGGCGGTGCGCAAGCATCGCATGCGCTATTTTTTGCCCCGCCGCCGGCCGGAAATTTATTAATATTTTACCGTTATCAAAAACAGACCGTGGGGCGGGGCGGTTGGGCTGGCCAGGGAGCGGTCCCGGCCGGCCAGAATCTGCTTCATCTCCTCTGGAGCGCGTTTGCCGCTGCCGATATCGGCCAGGGTGCCGACAATATTGCGGACCATGTAGCGCAGGAAGCCGTTGGCCGTGATCTCCAGACAGAGGAATCCTTCGGGTTTTTCTTCCAGGGTAATTTGGGTAACCTCTCTTATCGTAGTGCTCCTGGGGCTGCCGGCCCCTTCAAAGGCGGCAAAATCGTGTTCGCCGGTGATGGGCGGCAGGGCCTGGCGCATGGCGTTGATGTCCAGGGGCTTTCTGAGGAACCAGGCATAGTTGCGGTAAATCGCCGAAGGAGTCCGACGGTTCAGTATCTGGTAGCGGTAGGTTTTGGCCAGAGCGCTGTACCGGGCGTGAAAATCCGGCGGCGCCAGGCAGCAGTCTCTGACGACGATATCATCATCCAGCAGGCTGTTTACACCCTGCTGAAAATTTTCCGGCGAAAGACGGGTGTCACAGTGAAAGCTGGCCACCTGCCCCAGGGCATGAACGCCGGCATCCGTACGCCCCGATCCGTTGACGATGATCTTTTGACGGGTCATGGCAGAGAGCGCTTTTTCCAGCTCCCCCTGAACGGTCCGTTCGCTTTTTTGCTTCTGCCAGCCGTGATAGGCGGTGCCGTCGTATTCCAGGATCAGTTTGAAGTTTGTCATAACAGAGACCGGTTTTCGCCTATGGCCACGGTTTGCATTATGGGCCCGGGCTTGTGAAAGAAATTCCGGAGTGGAAAATAACGCAGATGGAAAAACAGTTCTCCATCTGCTATTGTTAATGTTCTATATATCCGATTTTTTTGTTTACTTTATACAGGGGGAAACAGGATGTCAAGCCGTATGGGAGAAGGTTTTCCAATCTGTTTTATTGGGTTCGGATGCTGTTGCAATATTTTTTGAATCGACATTGAAAAGGGGCTTGTCTCCAGCAGGAGACTGAAGTACGCAGTTTGCGCTATTTTTTACAAACGCAGACATATAGTTGTTATGTGGATTTGAAACACCGGGGGCTTTCCCATGATTTTGAGCGGTTCAGACAAAGCAGGGTTTTCGGCCTGGCTCGGCTGTACCTGGTGGTCAAATATTTTCTGTATTTTCTGCCCAGGATGGGCCTGGATCGCTGGCGCAGAAGATGAAAGAAGCGGGATCAAATGCGTAACCGAATGATGAGAAATCTGCTGGAGTGTCTGTTGTTTGTCACCCTTTACCGGCTACCCAAGATAAGACTGTTTAATGAGATAAGAGGAGTGGTTTTTAAATACGGCGGGGCCTTTTCCCCCTATCTGCATTTGCATAAAGGTGACCGGGTTCTTTACGGCGGTTGTTTTATGATCGAAACCGTCAGCGAGATTGCCGGTGCCATTGGCAAAGAGGGGCGGATGTATGTCGTAGAGGCGGATAAGGATAGCTGCGACCGGCTTATTTTTGATATGCGCCGGAGATATATTGACAATGTAGCGGTTTTGAATCTGGGAATCTGGAAAGAAAAGGGGCAGATGTGTTTTGAAACAAGCCACATAAGCCACAGGAATCAAATCAGGCCCCAGTCTGTATATTCCAAGCTGACAGCGGCCGATTTTGACAAAATTGCAGCAGTTACTGTCGATTCTCTGGATAATATTGTGGAACGAATGAAATGGAAGGAGTTGGATGTCGTGTTTTTGACAATAAGCGGTGCGGAAAAGGAGGCAATAATGGGCATGCAGTATGTCCTGTCCCGACTTCGTCCCCATCTGGTGATAAGGTGCGCCCTGGTTGATAAGGCATCCAGCAGGCCGGTTTATCATAGCGTTAAAAAACAACTCGAAACTTTTGGCTATAAAGTGGCTCTGGGAAAGATGAATACGGACCGTGCTGTAAGAAATATATATGCCTTTCCAAAAAAATGCGGACAACAGCGGATGGTGGGGGAAAATAATTGAAAAAACACCACTTTTTTTATATTATGGGTCGCGTCCGGCAGAAAAAGGTGTTATCGATAAAGGTGGTTTTTAAAGGTAACCGCAGGGACATGGATGTTCGTCCACTGGTGGATTGCGGTCCCGCTTGATGGCGTGGAAAAAACGGGGATGGCCCCTGATGCCACAGGGAGTTAAAGAAGGTACTGTCTATATGTTGGGAGGGTTCGGCCTCGGAATGGTCGCCCATTTTTGTGCCCAGGTTATTGCGGGACGACATCTGGGGCCGGAGTTGTACGGGCTGTATGGTTTGGTGATATACAATGCCTCGATGGTCGCCGGATTATTTGATTCCGGACTGGCCGTGGCCATGACGACTTATACGGCGGAAGCGACGGTGAGTGGAAGCGCAGAGGACATCCGTCGAACCCTCAGGGCGGGATTGGCGATAGAGTTCGTTATAACCGGCTGTTTTTTATGTGCCTGCTTTTTATTCCTGTTTTTCCTGGCCAAAGCGTTTTTTCAGGGATCAGTTATGCTGGTTCTTTTTTTTGTCGCGCTGGTCATCGTGCAAGGCTTCCATGGTGTCTGGACAGGCGTTCTCTCCGGTCTCCGGGAAATGAGAATAAAAGCCCTGACGCGATTGGCACAACAGGCCAGCCTGCTGTTGGCCATGATTATATTGGTCCAAGGGCTTTCCGGGGAAGTTTGCACCGCTTTGTGGGTGCATCTTTCTTCCTTCTGTCTGGCTTTGTTGATCACAATTTTTTTTGTTAAAAGGAAAATGAGAGCGTCGACGGCAGTACCCGCTGAAGCTTCCCCCCGTTTTGATCAAAAAATTATCCAGCCGGTTTTGAAAACGGCTATTCCGGTGTCCGTCTCTTACCTTGCCTTTTCCTGTATTCGTTTTTCCGGCCCCTTGATGCTTACGGTTATTGCACCGGTTGATCACGGACAGGTGCTGGGAATTCTGGTGGTGCTGCTGGCTTTGGGCCGGGTGGTGGATAGTTTTTTTCTGGTGATCGGCCGGTCGCTTTTCCCCTATCTGCTGCAATGGAACACGGAAGGTAAACGGAAGCGGGCCGGTAAATATTTGTTTGCAGTTGTTTTGTTGATGCTGGTCGGCTACGGAACGTTGATTCTTTTCTCCTGTTGGCGGGGCGAAGCGATTGTTGCCCTGGCCTTCGGTCGGGATTATATGGATGCGGCCGGTTATCTCCCCGGTACTTTACTGGTCTTCGGCAGCTTTTCCATTTATACCGTCAGTAAAATTGCCCTTTACTCCATAAAACAGTCAGGCCCCTTTCTGGTGATCAATTTGATCGGTCTGGCGGTGTTTTTTTCCACCATTGCTGCCGGAAATTGTCTGACAGGGTGGACGCCCATTGGATTGCTGCTCGTTGCGATGGGTTTGGCAAATATAACCATTATTGCATTGTCCTTCAGTTTTTATGGCCTTACTTCCCCGGACCGTCATACAGAAATTGATTTTTCGGAGTTGTCCGTGCCGTAAAAGTTGGTAGCGGCTTTATATTACTGCCGGCTCTGGGGAAGAAAATCCTTGGTAAGCGGAATCAGGTGCTTTTCGATAACAGAAGGGGTGTGCTTGCATGAAAGTTCTTTTTGTCCGAACGCCTTTCCGCTGTTTCTGGGGCCGTACACCCGGCTACCCGCTGTCGATCGGTCTATTGGCTGCCTATATTCGGGACAGGTTGGAAACGGTGGGAGTGGAGTTTTTGGACTTTGAATTTATGAATGTTTTCCGGAATCCCTCCCGGGAAAGGGACAGAATTTCGCTGTTGAGCAATTATCTGGTCAGTGAATATGCACGGATCATGGCATGTCAGCGATACTGGGAAGCTGTCCATACCAAAGGTTCACCCATCTGGGAGGAAATGTGTGACGCGATTCTGGCCAAATCCCCCGATATTGTGGCTATCCAGTGCTACACGGTAAATATGACGTCCGTCAAAATTCTCTGTAATTGCCTTAAGCGCCGGACGGAGAAAGTCAAAATCGTTCTCGGCGGACCTCATATCGCTTTGCGGGCGGAAGAAACCATCCGCTCTCTGGAGTCCGTTGACTACTGTATTGCGGAGAACGCCCTGGCGGTTTTTCCCCGTCTTATTCTGGCGGAAAACCACGGCGTTTCTGAGCGGATAGACAAGATACCGGGACTGTGGTACCGAAAGAATGGTCGTTGTCGGCAAGGTAGCGGAGAACCTGCTGTGCTGGATATCAATGCACTTCCTTTTGCAGACAGACTTCTTGGTAATACGGATGGTTACGCCCCCATGCAGCATATTTTTACCAGCCTGGGATGTGCCTGGCGATGTGCCTATTGTTCGGCCCACAGGATAAACCAGGGCAGGGTCCTTTTCCGTTCCATGGAAAATGTCGTGCAGGAACTGCGTCAGCTCAACGCACAGGGTTTTCGGAATTTTCGAATAACCGATGATACGTTCACTTACTCCCGGGAAAGGGTTGAGCAATTTGTCAGCCTGGTCAAAAGTTCGGGACTTTCTCATCTTTCGTTTTGTTTTGGCGCCCGGGTGGATACGATTAATCGGAAACTTTTGGAAACTGTATCCGGTCTGAATGTCAGCTATATTTCCCTGGGTGTAGAAGCAGGAGCAAATCGTATACTGAAGGATGTTATGAACAAAAAGGTGACCGCCCAGGATGCCATAGATGCTTTTCGCCTGCTGCATCAATATCGTTTTCGCACCTGGGCTTTTTTTATGCTGGGGAATCCCGGGGAAACGAAGGCGGAGATGACGGCTTCTTACAATCTGATGAAAACAATTAAACCTTCCGAGGCTCTTCTGGGTACGGCCGCGCCGTTACCGGAAACCGCTTATGAAACGTATGCCCGGCAGAAAGGTATGATTTTCACTATTGATAATTATCATAAAATGTCAACCTGCAGCCCCTTTACGCATAATCTTTCCGCCGTCCCGGACGAGGAACTGGACGTGATATACCGGAAATTTTTAAGGCGGATCCTGCATATACGCAATAAAGACCGGCTCAGAAGATGGTTCCGGCTTCTTGTGGTTAATCCTGTCCAGCCTTTACGGTTTATCAGGAGAAAGATTGTTTTTTTTAGTAAATTCGATAAATAGGTGGTTGGGTGGTAAAAAGAAAGCGAAAGCCATTGTGAAAGTTTGTCATGTCACCTTGAATTATTATCCTCTTTATGCGGCGCCCTATGAATGTACGCGTGAACTTGTGAAAAAGGGGGTTTCGGTCAGCGTGGTGGCATTGGCCCGAGCAGCTGATGCTGCGGAGGAAACAGTGGGAGGTGTTTTGGTGCGACGCCTTCATCTGAAAGCGCAGCCGCGATTTTCCGCCAGGCTTTTATTTTCTTTTCTTCGTTTTGCCCGGAAGGAGATCAAAAGCGAGGATTTCGATCTGGTACATGTCTATTCCTTCCGGGGTTGTTCCTTTTTACCTCTGCTTGACAGCGCCAAAGGTCGTTTCTGGTTGTTCGATGTCCGTACAGGTAATGTTAATTTTGAGAATCCTTTGTTGAATTGGATAGCCAACCGTTCTGCTGCAGTGGAGCGGTTTGCCTTTGATGACTGGGCTGCTATCAGTGAAAGTGTCGGCAATCAGGTGCTGGGGCCGGGGCGACGGTTCCAGGTTTTACCCCTGGGAACCGATTGGGGACGATTTGCGCCCGGCGGGAATGATGCTTTACGCAAAGAATGGAATCTGTCTGAAGAACGTGTAGTTGTTATCTATGCCGGCTCTCTTGAGCCCGGAAGGTTGATGGAAAGGGTTTTGCAGGGTTTTGCCATTGCCCGGAGATACCACCCGGAGCTTTTTTTACTGGTGGTCGGAGAAGGGCGGAGCCGCCGTTCGCTTGCCGGTCTTGCCGGGCAGATCGGGATACAGAACAATGTCTGTTTTGCCGGGCAGGTGCCGTACACAGAGGTTCACACTTTTGTGCAGGCGGCTGATATTGGATTGGCGTATGTTCCGATCCGGCGGCAATTTGACCGGCAGCCTGTTCTCAAAACCATGGAATTTTTGTCATGCGGACTGCCCACAGTAGCTACCCGTACAACAGGCAATATGCAGATTGTCAAAGACGGCTGGAACGGCCTCCTGATTGATGACAAGGTGGAGGCGATTGCAGCGGGGCTGCGCCGTCTGCTTGCTGATGATTCCTTGTGGAAAACAATTTCCGCCAATGCGCGCTGGTCCGTTAGAGAATATGACTGGCCGCTGATCGTCGAAAATCATTTAATCCCCTTTTATAACAGCGTGTTGAGCGGGGGATAGCTTCCCTGTCGAGTTTGTGAGAATTTATGACAAAGATCCGGAAAAAAATATTGCTGGCCAGTCCACTGCCCCCCCCGTATTCGGGATATGAAAAGATCACCCAGTGTATTCTGCGGTCGGCGCTTACCCGGCAATTTCACATTATACATGTCAACACCAGTAACAGCAGGAGTACAGCGCACAGGGGGGGGGTTGACACGGGGAATATTTTGATGACGATCCGGCGGATGGCCGCTTTGGTTGGGGCTTTGGTGGTTCACCGTCCGGCAGTGGCCAATATTCCCATTGCCAGAAATCGCACCGGTTTCTGGAAATATTCCTCTTTTATTCTCGCTGCCGTTCTTTTCCGATGCCGGATTGTTTCGCGGCTGGGCGGGGCAGACTTTGACCGGTTTTACGGGCAGTCCTCTTCCCTGTTTCAGTGGTATATACGGTTCGTCCTGAACCGGATTGACATTCTGATTGTGCGGGCAGACAGGCTGAAGGAACAGTTCCGGAATTTGGTGGAACCTCCCAAACTGCGTACAGTGTATCCCGGCCTGGATTTGACGGAGATGGATCATAATGTGACCGATATTTCCGCGAGCAATGAACTCCGGAGCTTTTCCGATAATCCGGAAAAAGGAGTGAATGTTCTTTTTCTGGGATATATCTCCAAGGCCAAAGGGGCGCTCGATCTGCTCCAGGCCGCCGTCGCGGTTGTAAAGTGTAATCCCGCTGTTCGATTCACCGTGGCCGGTCCGATGATTGGCCGGGAGAAAAATATTGTTCATCTTGACAATCCCCTTGATACCGGAATAGAGGTGAAGAAAATTTTTGCCGAAAATAATTTGCGATCGCATGTGCAGCTTCCGGGGGAGGTGACCGGCCGGCGGAAAACGGCCCTTTTTCGGGAAGCGGATATGTTTGTGCTTCCGTCTTATTCGGAAGGATTCCCATTTGTGGTTCTGGAGGCCATGGCCGCCGGACTTCCGCTGATAACAACCCGGGTGGGGGCCTTGCCGGAAGTTCTGGAGGCGGGCCAAAACGTCCTTTTTGTGAAAACCGGGGCACCGGATGATCTGGCGCAAAAAATTCTGGCGTTGGCCGAAGATCCGGAAAGGCGCCGGAAGATGGGGGCGGCCAACCGCAGGCTGGTGGAGAAGAAATTCAACCTGAACTGTTTTGCCCGGCAAATGGAAAAAATTTATGATGCGGTATGATTGAACCTGCTATGAATCGGATCAGCGCACCAATATATTCAGGCGGCAGAACACAGAATATTCATTTTACGGTTTTGGTGTCTCTGCTCTTCGCTTTTTTGATGATACGGGCACCGCAGGTAACGGTGACGGTTCTGCTCGGAGTCCCGGTTGTCTGGGGCTGGAACCGGTATTGTCTCCGGAATGCGGTGTTGGATTTCCGGGAAAAACTGTTTTTTGTTTTTTTGGCCGGAACCTTTGCCTTCAGCAAAAATTTTTCTGTCCTTCATGTTACCCTGGCCGGTCTCCCTCTGTTTGTTTCCGAAGCGGTCTTGTTTTTTTTGCTGGCAACCCTGGTCCTCCCCCGTTTGCTTCGGGGAACCGCCAGATCAACGGAGCATCCGGTGTTTTATCTGTTGGTATTGTATTTTGCCGTCGGAGCATGGAATTTGATCCGGGGGCTTCCGGGAAACGGGGTTTTTGCCTTACGCGACGCGGCTGTTGTTTATTACGCCGCGTTTTATATGATAACCGTGGAAATCTTTGATCGTCGGGACAAATTTCTGATTTTGTTTCGCACTCTTCTGGTCAGTGCGATGGTTTTGTTGATTCTGGGAATGCTGTTTTGTACCCCGATTTATGCAAAGATTCCGTATCAATATACCAAAGCCATTAATCTGAATTTTCTTTACGGCCTGGTTTTAATTTTTTTGCTGGCCTTTTACACGATGATGGAAAAAAGGAAAAAATGGGCGTTGCTTCTGTTTTTACCGGTTCTTTTTCTGGTTGTCTTTATGCAGGCCCGGACCATCTGGGTAAGTTTGACCGTGGCTTTTACTTTTATGCTGTTTATGATGCGGCGGGAGGTCGATCGTATTGTTTTCCGGAATATATTGATTTTTTTGTTTTTTTTCCCCCTGCTCCTTGGGCTGGGCTATGCTGTGAATAAAGACCGGATTCTTACTTTGGGCAAAGAAGCGGTCTCTATTTTTCGCCCGGATATGAATTATCATTCCGCCTTTCATGTCCGCTGGCGATTTATTCTTTGGGAGCAGGCAATGCGCCGGGGAATCCGGGAGCATCCCTTTCTGGGTTCGGGATTTGGCGCGGATTACCGGTTTATGATTGATGGCAGGTATATTGCCAGGGTGCAGGGTGCCGGTGCGAATTCCGGTATTGTGCCGCCGCACAATGGCTATATTGCCCTGTTTTTCAAGATGGGAGTGCTCGGCCTGCTGTTGTTTGCGCTGGTAAATATCACTTTTTTTGCCGGCTGTTTCCATTTTTACCGTCGGTGTCAGGAAGGATTTGAGAAAAAATGTATGCTGGCCATAATGGCCTCGCAGATTCATATCTGTACCGGCGCTTTTTTCTTTGAAGCCATTGAAGTGCCGCAAGTGGGTATTTTTCTCTGGGTTCTGATGGGACTGGGGGTGGCTATGATGCAGGTCGGAAGTAAAGATCAGATCGGCGGGGAGAACGGCTTTGCTGAAGAAAAATATTCATGACCTGTACCGTCCGTTTTTAAAGCATTTTCGGGCCAGGCGCATGCGGAGTTTTGCGCGCAAGTTCCATTTGGAGCCGACCACCCGTGTACTTGACGTCGGTGGCACACTTTTTAACTGGACACTTATTCCTACCCGGCCCGAAGTCCTGTTTGTTAATGTCAATATTCCACAGGGCACGGACGCGGCGAGGTGCATAGTAGCGGACGCCTGTGCTCTGCCGTTTAAGGACCAGTCCTTCGATATCGTTTACAGTAACTCGCTGGTTGAGCATCTTGGCAGTGATATCCGGCAGCAGTTGTTTGCAGAAGAGGTGCAACGGGTCGGGCACAGTTATTATGTTCAAACCCCGAACAGGTGGTTTCCGGTAGAACCCCACTTGTTGACCATGTTTATTCACTGGGGGCCCGCCAGAATGCGGGATCGGATGTGGCGATGGTTCTCGTTTCGGGGCGTTATGGCACCACAGGAGTGCCGGGACATTATGAAAAGTCTGCATCTTTTGACCGTGAGTGAAATGCGGGTGATGTTTCCGGAGGCGAAAATATGGCGGGAGCGATTTTTCGGCTTATGTAAATCAATCATTATGGTCAAGCTGCCGGAAAATTCAGAAATGAAAGGTTCGGCGGAAGATTTATGACAAAACCGGATTTTATCGGAATCGGTGTTCAGAAATGTGCGACTGCCTGGTTGTACACAATGCTTTCCCGGCATCCGCAAGTTGCCTTGGCGTGGCCGGAGAAAAATGACAAAGATATTAAATTTTTCAGCTATTATTATGACAGGGGAATTGAATGGTATGAACATCATTTTGATGACTGCCGCGGTGAGGTTGTTGGTGAATATTCCACCTCTTATTTTTATCATACAGACGCGCCGGAACGTATTTACAATTATGCGCCGGATATGAAGCTGATTGTCAGCCTGCGCCATCCGGTGGAAAGAGCCTTTTCAAACCATAAATTTGAAGTCCGTCTGGGGCGGGTCAGCGGAGAAAATACGGTGTTTGAAAATGCCCTGGAAAACAATCCCATGTATCTCTATCAGTCTTTATATTATAAGCATTTATCACGATGGTTACAGTATTTCCCCCGGGACCAGATTTATGTCGTGATTGTGGATGATTTGCTGCATAATTCCCGGCAAGTACTGCAGGGACTTTATCAGTTTTTAAACGTGTCTTATGATTATCTGCCTGTTATACACCATCAGCGTGTCCACGAAACACGTATTCCGAAAAACGAAAGGATTGAATGGGTAACCATAAAGGCGACACAACTGGCCCGACAGATGGGGTTAAGCGGGTTTATTGATATTTTAAAAAGCAGGGGGGTAAAAAGTGCTATAGACAGACTGATCGCGAAAGAGGAATTCGCGGTTTTTCCGCCAATGCGTCCTGAAACCAGGCGGCGTCTGTTGGAATATTTCGCCGAGGAAGTTGATCATCTGGCTGAGCTGCTGAATAAAGATTTGTCGGCCTGGAGACGATAGTTGAGACAAACTTTGCGACAGGATCGGTTGAATGGCTTGAGGGCCTTTATTATTCAGAAGATACGAAGGCCTTTACGTTGGCGTGATCCGTGCGGGTATGTTACAATTTTTCATGATTATGAGGGAGAATACGCCCGCCAGGCCGACCCTGTGGTTTCGCATCGGGGTGTGACTGCTCTGCTTGATATCGAGAAAAAATATAAGGTAAAAGCCAGTTATAATGTTGTCGGCCGTCTTTTTGCCGATTGCCCTGAAATTATCAGTCGTATCATTGCGGAAGGGCATGATATCGCCAGTCATTCTGATGAACATGATGATTATTCATTACAGGCGAAACACTCTTTTCAGCAAATCGATGCGGATATAAAAAAAACGAAAGTCCGGTTTGCTTCCTGTGGCCTTGCCTTGGAGGGGTACCGCTCGCCGCAGTCCAAGTGGTCCTTTACCCTGCTGCGGGCGATGTGGGCCAACGGCCTCAAATGGTCTGCCGAGAGAGATAGAAGCGCTTATCCATATGTTATTTATCAAAAAGAGGCATCAGCCATCCTT
>CAZWCS010000108.1:12814-14410 GCA_964632805.1 uncultured Desulfobacterales bacterium | reverse complement strand
CAGGAGCTGCTCCGGGGTGAGTGCGGTCAGCCGGATAGAAGGATTTTCCGTGATGGTGGCTGCGTCGTCAAAAACAAAGGGGGAATGAAAGGTATTGCTGTAGATCAGAATTCCCATGATCAGGATAGAAATTACCGGAATCGCTGAAATTATCCAACGGTGTTGGGGGGCTCTGGTTGGGTCCAAGGCTGTTCCCTGATCTTTTTTTTCGAATATTATCCGTAAGTTCCGTTTCCATGGATTTGATCTGAATATCTCCGGTTATCATAGTCGGGGTTTGCAATAATTTCAAGAGGGCAATTGTGTTTTTTACGATCGCAATGCTACGGCATGACGGCCATCCAGGCCGGCAGAAATGGTCGCGAGGCGGGATTGTTTTCGAACAGCTTCTGATAAAGCTTGGCCGCCTGAATGAAATCTTCTTTTTTTTCATACAGGAGCCCGAGTTTATAAAGAAAAACCGGGTTTGGCGGAGATTCCCGGATAAGGGCGGCAAAATGATGGATGGCCTGATTTGTCCGGTTGGTGCGCGCACATAAATTGGCCAGGTTTTTGCGAGCAGTGTGATAGCGGGGAGAAAGCTGCAGACATTTTTGATACAGGAGATGGGCCTGCGCATTTTTGCCCTGTCGGGCCAGAACGTTGGCCAGGTTGTTATAAGCCGGGGCGGACTCCGGATTGATTTGAATTGCCCGGTGCAGAGAAATGGAGGCGCGTTGGAGGTCGTTTTTCAGGAGGTAACTTCTCCCCATTGCGATGTGGATTTTTTCATTTTGCGGCTCCCGGGCCAGGGCCCGGAAAAGGTGAGGAAGCGCCTGGTCAGGGCGTCCCCTTTTGTTATAGGCGGTGCCCAGGGTAAGGCCGGCTTCCACATGGCTGGGGTTTTGGAAAAGAATCTGCTGCAGATGGCCGATGGCTTGATGGCATTGCACTTCCTGCAGCAGCAGCCGGGCCAGTAGAAGACGCGCTTCGGTATTGCCGGGATTTATGGCCAGTACGGCCTGTAATTGCTGGATGGCCGCGGGAATCTGATTCAGGTCGGTCAAGGCCAAGGCCCAGTTCAGGCGGGCGCATTCATGATCCGGCGCGATTTTCAGAGCGTTTTGAAACTGGTCGATGGCCTTCCGGATATCCCCCTGTTGCCGCAGAACAAGGCCGAAGTTATTGTATGCAGCGGGGAGCGCAGGGGATTTTTGGACATTGTTTTGCCAGAAGACGGTCCGGTCCGTCCAGAGCCGGTTTCGCCGGTAAGTCCAGATACTGCCGGTAAGAACCATTACTGCGAGAATGGCGACGAACGGCTTCGGACCGGCCTGCCGATATACCAGAAGAACCAGGGCAAGGACGGGGAAGACAGAGGGAAGATAGGTGCGGTGTTCATAAGCAATGGCCAGACCGATCAGGGAGGATTCAATGACCAGGGTCAACAGAAACCAGAAAATGCCGAAGGCAAGCAGTTTGTGTCGGCGACACAGGAGCAGAGCGCCGCAGAAGAGCGCCAGCAGCGCAGACAGACTTAACACCGTTATTTTCGGGGAGTAAAAGAGACCGGAGAGGGGAAAATCATAAAGCAGATGGAGCCGTGCGGGATGGGGA
>CAZWCS010000108.1:0-12804 GCA_964632805.1 uncultured Desulfobacterales bacterium | reverse complement strand
AAACGCTGCAGCGGTACAACCGGCACATCACTCCGGATTTCGACGCCCTGGTGCTGTCGATGGGGAAACACGATCAGAGATAAATAGTACAGAATGACGGCGGGTTCAGTGAACAGGCGTTGGCCGATTGTAAACGGCTGGGTTTCATAGCGGGAGAGGATGGTGGTGGCGGGAGAAGAACCGAGAAAGATAAGAACCATTGCCAAAAAGGCAGCCATGGCAATAATTGGCCAACGAATGTTTTTTTTCAGCCAGGCCGGGTCCAGATTCTGGAAAAAAAACCATTCATAAAGCAGCAGGCTGAGGGGAAGAGTACTGACAATGGGTTTGGCGCCCAGTCCGAGAAAGCCGGAAACAGCGGCCGCCAGAAAAAAAAGCGGTGCCCTCCCTTTTGCGGGAGTCGTGATTTGCCGCCAGCGTGCCTTGCTGTAACAAAACAGGGATAAAACATAGAACATGGCCGCCAGGGTGTTCATGCGCTGGACAATATAGGTTACGGATTGGGTGTGAAGGGGATTGACAAACCAGAGCAAGGCCGCGAACACCGCCAGTTGAGAGGGGCGGACCCGGCATATGACAAGTGTCTGCCGGGTGAGCAGAAAGACAAGAAAGGCCGTAATGATATGAAGTAAAATGTTCACCAGGTGATATCCGGCGGGGCTGTATTGGTGGAGCCAGTAGTTGACAGCCAGCGTAAATATGGCCGTGGGCCGGTTGGCCGTCTCGCCTGTTGTTATGGCGGAAATTCCTTCCGGCGTCAGGGGGCACGCCCGGATATGCGGATTGGTGACAATATTGGGGTAGTCATCAAAAATAAAAGGGGCTTGCAGAGCATTCGCGTAGAGTAAAAATCCCAGAAAACAGAGTCCAATAAAGCCCGTCAGGAGATGCTGCCCCGGAGGCGTTGTTTTCCGGGTCATCGTATATCCTGCTGGTTTTTACCGTTGAAACGTTGTAAATATGTATGATAACAATTTTAGGCAAATAAAATGAAAAAATCAAGGGGGCAGTTGTCATGAGCCGGGTTTTATTTTTCAGTCCCCCCTTTGTGGCGGGATTTACCCGCAATGCCCGCTGGGCCGCCAAATCCCGGGGGCGGGTGCAGCGACATCCGGACTATCTCTTAACCGCCGCAGCAGTGGTGGAAAAAAGCGGACATCAGGTGCTCTATATCGAAGGTACCGCTCTGGAGATACCGGAAAACGAAATTATGGAGCAGCTCTGCTCCTTTTCGCCGGATATCCTGGTTATTCTGGCCACTACTCCCAGCATTTACAATGATATCAATTGGGCACAAAAAATAAAGGCGGCCGCCGGCTGCCTGACCGTCCTGGTGGGCCAGCAGGTCAGCGCCGAAGTGGACAACACCTTTGCGATTGCCCGGGGAGCAGTGGATGTTGTTGTCCGGGGCGAATATGATTATCAACTCAGAGACATCGCCGACAACAATTCATGGAAAGATATTTCCGGCATTTCCTACCTACGGAATAATCAGGTCCGGCATACCCCCAGGGCCCCTTATATTGATGTCAATGATCTGCCTTTTCCGGCCTGGCATCATATCCGTCCGGAGTGGTATCCGGCTTTCGGCAAACGCTCGCCCTATCTGACCCTGATTTCCGGGCGGGGCTGCAACAACCGTTGCACCTTTTGCCGCGATCCCCAGATCATGTACGGCCGCAAATTGCGCAACCGGGATCCCAAGCTGGTGGTGGATGAAATGGAGTATGATCTGCGGCTGTTTCCCCAGCTGGCGGAGATTATGATTGAGACCGATACCTTTACCGCTTCCCCGAAACATGTCCAGGGTGTTTGTGAAGAAATCTTGAGACGGGATTTGAAAGTGAGTCTTTCCACCAATGCCCGGGTGGATTGCAAGCCGGAGCTGCTGCCCCTGATGAAAAGGGCCGGTTTCCGGTGGCTGAATGTAGGGTTTGAATTCGGGACCAATGAACAGTTGCAGGCCGTGAAAAAGGGCACGACTGTGGAACAATCCATTCGTTTTGCCTGGGCGGCGAAAAAAGCCGGCCTGAAAGTCCACGGCTGTTTTATGATCGGGGCGCCCGGAGAAAATCGGGAGAGCGCCCTGAAAACCATTGCCTTGGCCAGGCGCATTCCCATGGATACCGTGCAATTTACCGGTATCACCGTCTATCCGGGTACGGAAATGTATGAACAGGCCCGGCAGCATGGCTGCCTCATAACCCGGGACTGGACCGAATGGCTCAATCCGGCCAAGGAGCAGATTACCAATCTGAAATACGACAACCTGACTACCGCGGAAATTAACGAATTGGTAGATAAAGGACTGAAAGAATTTTATCTGCGCCCTTCCCAGATATGGCGGATTGCGCAGGGTATACGAACCTGGGGGGATATAAAAGCCAAATTTTATGGTTTTTTGAAGTTTTTGGAGTATACCAGAGGAGAAAAAAATTGACCGGGCATGGCCTGTTTTTTCCGGCAGGATTGAAAAAACAACAACTGCCCGGATGTCTGGCAAAAGGCTGAAAAGTAAAAAAGACACCATATGCTCGGTAAAGACAATATCAAAATTGCCCTGGTATCCTGCCAGTATGATACGGAAAAAGTCGCTCCTCTGGGGCTGATCTATCTGGCCACCTATCTGGCGAAACACTTACAAATCAATCCCGGCCATATCAAAGTGCTGGATCGGCGTTCGCCCATCAAAAAGGAGATTGTTCAGTTTTCGCCCCATATGATCGGTTTTACGGCCATGACTGTCAATTACGGGGAGACCATAGCTTTTGCCAGGGCCTTAAAATCCCTTTGTGATGTTCCCTGTCTGCTTGGTGGGGTTCATATCACATCATTGCCAAAATCATTGGATGCGGTTTTTGATGTCGGCGTCATGGGAGAAGGCGAAGAGACGTTTCATGAGCTTGTTTCCCTGTATTTGGCGGAAGGTGTTCTGGAGAGATCGCGATTAAAGAAAATAAAAGGAGTGGTGTTTTTCGACGCGGAAACCGAAGAAATCATCAGCACGGGAAAAAGGCCTCCCATAGAAAATATTGACCAATTGCCTGTGCCGGATTTCACTTTTTTACACAAGGATTATTTTCGCCCCCGAGAAATTGCTTCCATCGGAAAAGTTTGCAGAAGAATGGAGATAATCTCCTCACGCGGCTGTCCGTATAAATGTAAATTCTGTTCCACTTCGCGTTTCTGGGAAAAATTTCGCATGCACTCACCGGATTACATTGCCCGTATGATTGCGAAACTGGTTGATGAATTCAATATAAGGGCTATCGGCTTCAGGGATGATCTTTTTGGCATCAGTGCCAAACGATTACGGGAAATCCGGACTGCCTTGGACAAATCCGGTGTTCTGGATAAAATTCAGGCCATTGAATGCAATCAACGGACGAATTTAATGGATGATGACATTTGTAAAGAAATGAAAGCGTTAAAGGTGGTTACGGTAAATTTCGGGTTTGAGTCCGGATCAGACGCAGTATTGAAAGAATTAAAAGGCGCCGGACCTTCCCTGGAAACCAATAAAAGAGCGATATTGCTTTGCCGGAAATATGGAATAAACGCCTATGGAAGTCTGATGTACGGATCTCCGGGGGAAACCCTGGAAGATATGAAAAAAACCAATGCTTTTATCGATTTTGCCATAGAAAACAAAGCAAAATATATCTGGAGCTTCGTGGCGACACCATTTCCGGATACGCCCTTCTGGGAGGCTGCGCTGGGAAAAGGGACCGTATCTCACAACATGGATTGGCGTTTATTACAACATCATAATATCGATAATCCGCTGTTATTGGATGATGCTATTGACAAAAATGAATTTCGGAAAATTTTTATGCAGGGCAGGAAAAAGTTACGGAAGCTCAAAATCCGTATGGTTTTTAGCTTTATTGCAAAACATCCCGCGGCGGCAATAAAGCTTATGATAAAAAATCCGGTTTATTATCTGAATCGGGTTTATAAAAGAGTTTTTCGGTATTAATACCGCCAATCGCCCTCTTGCTTTTTATGGTTCCTTGTGCAAAATCCGTTTTTCCTTTTTTTTCTCCTGTGTAACCCGGCTGGTGACAATTAGGGCATTTCCAATTGGCAGCGATGAAACAGCATAAATGCAAGAGGCGATATAATTCCAGAATAACAGGAGCAAAATGGCAGGATTCGAATGTTTTTCTGCAACAGCCTTTGACCGGCGGATTTGAATTTGCTCTATCTCGCCTCCCGTTTTGCGAAATAAATTTTTAAGAGATCGAACGGAAAAATGGTTCAAATGATACCTGGGGATTAAACCACTGACCGGATGATGCGGAAATATTTTGGATACAATGTTTTTTTCCAGTTTTCCTTTCCAGTAATGAAAAGACATGTTGGGGATTTCAACGACAATTAAACCTCCCGGCCGCAAAATATCAGTGATGAATGTGAGAAATTCAACCGGCCGGGGTAGATGCTCAAGGACCTCCTGAAGTACAACGACATCAAAAAAATTTTTCCTTAAATGGAGTTGATCAATTTCTCCCCAATAGCAGGTATGTCCTTTTTCTGTAACATAATCAACATAATACGGGTTTATTTCACAGCCGAATGTTGTAAACCCCAGTTGCCTGGCATAGTCCAGAAATCCTCCCAGGTAACAGCCAATCTCAAGAATATTTGCAGCCTCAGG
Source organism: uncultured Desulfobacterales bacterium (assembly GCA_964632805.1). Taxonomy (GTDB): domain Bacteria; phylum Desulfobacterota; class Desulfobacteria; order Desulfobacterales; family Desulfosudaceae; genus CAZWCS01. Next base: position 8,144 of record CAZWCS010000108.1, on the reverse strand, counting down.
AAGGGCGAATTTTTTTACGGAACGCATAATTTGTTGGTAGGATTTTTTTTTCTGAGCAAATTTTGCTGCGTCAAATCTTTTGAGGTCGGAAGTGGGGGATAGTTCGATTTGATGGAAATTTTCATATAATTTTTTATACTCTTCGGCATCCGGGATCTGCCTGGTAAATACATATCCGCAATTTTTACATTTTACAATTTCAAGATTATGCCAACGGGGATATACTTCAAACAATTTGAGTTTGTCATGACCGCAAATTTCACATTGCTTACGCTCAATCATCGAGACCCCTCGTTCAAAAACATCAGAAATCAGGTTGATTTGATCCGGGTAAATGAGAAGGCCGTTTTCATTTCCGGAAAGGATTTTTTAAAAACGGGATAAACAGGCCTCCAAGCATAAATCCCCAGTAGGTGAATAAAAAACGATCCAGAAAAACTACGGCAAAAGAGATTTCAGCAGCGATGCCAAAACTTTGAAAAATGATTATTCCGCTCAGTTCAGAAATACCGATTCCTCCCAGACTGATCGGCAGAACGGTAACGGAATAGGCAAGACTCGGAATGAGCAAAAGAGAAAAAAAATTAAAAGAAACACCGAAGGAATAAAGTAGTAACCACAATCGAAGACTTTCCAGGACGATATTCGACATTGTCAGGATTCCAAGTATAAGATAGGTCCGCTTTTCGTGCAGCAACCATCGAAAGTGCTCTCCTATTGTTTTCGAAAGGAATTTGAATTTGTCTGAAAAGCCGTTGGCAATCCGGCTGTTGAGCGCCTGAAAAGGCTTTAAAACCCTAAACACCTTGAGCCGGGGAAAGGTTAACAGCAGTATCATACCGGTATAAACCGCATATGCGATTACAGCCAGAGAAATGATACCCACATAACCGCCGGGAAGCAGGGGAAAGAGCAGGAGCAATCCCAGAAGCGTTATCAGGATGCGTCGTATATTCTGGGTTATCGTTGTTAAAATCACAAACGCCAGACCTTTTTCTACAGAGATTCGTCCCTGGCTGAAGCTGTAAAGCCCCCAGGGCTCTCCCAGCAATCCTCCCAGATTGGCCGGCACAAAATGTCGGATATAGTTGGTTACAAAAAAGGCTTTCAGCATGATGCCGTAGGATGCTTTTTCCAGAAGGTTCAAAAGTTTTTTTCTGATCCACATGGCCCAGAATACATTGCCGAACGAAACCAGCGCAGCCAGCAACAGGAAACGATAATCGCATTGTTGAAGGTTGTCCCAGGTTTTATGGAAGTCAATTTGCGTTATCGCAATGCCCAGCAGGAAGATCCCCATCATGGCTTTCATGATCATTATCTGTCGTTGTTTCATCTGCCGGCCTGTATCATGCTGTGGATGGCCTTCACCAGCGTGTCGCGCGTGTATTCTCCCGGTGACGGCACGGGAATGTGCTCGCGGTGATGGATAAGATTGTCGAGTTCATTCACATCGAGTATGAATTTTATATTCAGTTTTGCTCCCCATCCCTCCACATGTTGCAGTTGATGATCATTAATATGTTCGCCGTATTTTTGGCGCCGGGGTACCAGTATGCAACGTTTTTTGTTCAGTATCAGATCCATGGTCGTTCCTGTGCCGGCATGGCTGACAACCAGGTTTGCCTGTTGGAGATAGTCTATATATCGTTCCGGGGAAAGTGTTTCCATATATTCGGCATTTCGGGGTTGATAACCTTGATAACCGGTTTGCATGATAACCGGTTCGGAAAGGTCCGCGGCGATTGCATCCATTTTTTTGATGAGGCGATCAAAGGGCCTGGAAACGCCAACGGTTACAAAGATCATAAAACGGCCCCATGGTATTCCGCTTTTTTGCCGTAACAGGTCAGCAACTCCGGGCTCTGGACAAAGAACCGGTCTGATAACCAGTACAGGATTTTTCCGGTCTGCGAGGGACTGGTAAACCGTCCGATGTGCTCAATATATAAAAGCTGAATCCGTAATATTTTACCGACAAGAAAGACAGGGACGGCCAGATCTCCGCCGCCGGTGGAAATCAGCAAGGTCGGTTGCCGGGTCCGGAGGATGTGATGAGCGCTTTTCGCACACTTGAAAAACCATTGTATTTTTTGAAAGAGCGAGAGTTCCTTTCTGTATCGGGGCAAAAAACAGGCATCGGGAAGATGGCGGGTATTTTCGGATTGATGGGTGATAAAAAAATGCGTGGTTTCCTGATAGGCTTCCTTCAGCAGTTTTATTTCCGTCAGGTGCCCCCCGGGGGAGCAGATCAAACCGACTTTCGGTGTTTTTTTCTTCGAATTGATCATTTGTAATTTCGCAATGTTGGAGATATGAAGGAAAGCGCTGACGCAACCTGATGCGGGGTAGGTTGAAGCGAAAGAAAAGCAATGATTTTCTGTATGGTTTCTTCCGGTTCTTTCAGCAAATTGTCAAAGTTTATGTATATATGGGGTTGATCGGCGACCATGGAATCGATATGCATATAAAATGAAGTTACCAGATGGTGGAGATCGTTTTCCGTCAGTCCGATACTTTTTATATTATTCAAGGCGTGGGATAACAACGTGGAGAAATGTCCTTTTTTCCCGTAGTAAAGCAGGGAAGCAAAACGTTGGCGGGATAGACGTCGATTGACTTTGTTGTATCGGGAGCGGACATGACCGTCAATGTTTCTGCCCGCCACAATAAAGAAGGGATTGTGTAAGAAGGGCTGAAATACCGGTACCAGAAGACTCAGGCGCGGGTCCTTTACGCCCCAATGAACGCCCCGGGCTTGTCTGTGAAGGATGAGTCTGGCAAAATCGGGCTTATATTTTTCTCCAATGCGTTGTAAGCGTTCGATATCCCATTCATAACGGTTTTCTGAGCGAAGATGATAGGTGACCCATATTTTTCCGGATACGGCAAAAAAATCTTCGTCTTCGTAAAATCCCCCGGGATTCAGTTGCTGGGCTGCTTTCAAATGTTTTCCCATATGAATTCCCAGCCGATGAAGAATACCGGCCACACAGGAGGAGCCGCTGCTGGCATAACACATCACAATGATTTCTTTTATTGCCGGGGAGGTATGAAAATCCAAAGCGCCCAATTGGTTCTTTCCTTCTTTTTGCCACTCGGGTATGATTACTTGGATATGATAAGGTAGATATAAAAAGAAGGCAAGGGTTATATGGTATTCAGTATTGTGATTCCCGCCTATGATTCCAGACGAAAGCTCCAGCGTTGCCTGGCTTCGATACGGCGAATCGATTATCCGGATTTTGAAGTTATTGTGGTGGATGATGGTTCCCGGGACGATACAGAAAAAGCGATATCCCGGGAAAAGGGCGTTACTTACATTCGACAGCCCCACCAGGGGCCGGCCGCGGCCAGAAACAGGGGATTCCGCAAGGCTAAAGGGGAGTTGATTCTGTTTACAGATGCGGACTGCGTTCTTCCGCCGGATATTCTGAAAAAATATGAAGATTACTTCCGGGACGCAGTATTGGCCGGAGCCGGGGGCAGCTACCGGACGCTTAACAGGCAGAGCCGGGTTGCCAGATATATCGGCTATGAAATCGCCTGGCGTCATTATATGGCCGGATCGCAACCAACCAGCGCATTGGGAACCTACAACGCGGTTTTCCGGAAAAGTGCGTTGGCTGCGATTGGCGGTTTTGATGCCAGTTTCGCGGAGGCTTCCGGGGAAGATTTTGATTTGTGTTATCGCTTGGTGGAAAAAGGGTATAAACTTGCCTTCTTCTCCGATATCTTTGTCTACCATGAGCACCCGGACCGTGTCGGGACGTATCTCCGGCAGCAAATAAAGCGCGGAAAGACCCGGACAAAGAATGTGTTGCGGCACAGGCAATTTGCGATATCGGATAATTATGTGGGGAAAAGCGCCAAATGGCAGCCTCTTTTGTTATTCGGCATAATTGCAGGAGTGGGCTTGTTGCCGGTATCACTATTGGCGGGAGGAATGTGCCTGGCGCTGTCTGTTGCGTTCCTGTTGCTATCCAATCGTCGTCTTTATTTTTATATCGCCAGGCAGGACCCGGGGCTGGTTTTGCTCAGTATTGTACTGTCATTTCTAAAGCCTCTTGCCTGGAGCCTGGGAATGGTGAAGTACTGGGTATCGACCCGGGCATCATCATCGTAGGCGGATCCGGTGAAAACGTTTCCTCGGCCGGGGATCTATCGCCACCAGCTTTTAACGACAATTTTTGCAAAATTGAGCCCGTATTTCCAGTCTTTCCCTTTTTTGCTGGTCCCGTGTTTGCGTTTTAAAAGGGTAATCGGAACTTCACCGATGCGGAAACCGGCTTTGGCGGCGCTGATAATTAACTCACTGGTATGATACTGGTCTTCCGCAAGATAAAGCCGGTCGATGATGTTTGTTTTTACCCCCCGGAAATTACTGGAAGGATCGGTGATACGCACTCCGGTTAAGCGACGGATGACGAAACCAAAAAAATAGACACCGGTCAGGCGCAAGAGACTGTCTTTTTCCCGGGAACCGATAATCCGGGAACCGATGATGATATCAAACCGGTTTTTCAGTAAAGGATCCAGGAGGGACGGGATTTCCTTCGGGTCATGCTGCCCGTCGGCGTCCATGGTGACACAAAATGGGATATTGGCTTTTTTTAAGATGTCATACCCCAGCCGCAGGGCTGCTCCTCCGCCGCGGTTGATGGGACTGTGAACCACAAAAGCCCCGCTGCTGCGCGCAACGGTATAGGTGTCATCTTCACTTCCGTCGTCTACGACTACCAGGGCCAGTTTTATGTTGTTTACCGAGCGCGGAATGTCAGGCAGCAGTTCTTTTAGATTGCTTGCTTCGTTATAAGCCGGGATCAGGACGGCCGCCTCACAGTCCGCCAGGCCGGTTTGCACGGAACCGGCATAGCGCTCAATACTCGTTGCACGAACAAATTGGTCAAATTGGCGTTTTTGCTGTAAAAGGGCGGTGCGGGTAAATATGACGATAAACCATAAAAAGATGACAAAGACGATCAGCAGCGCCAGAATACGGCCGCGATCCGCGTTTTCAAAGGCAAACATGTTTTGCAGAATATTCAGTAAGGCGGGATTCAGAGAAACGCCCAAAAGAATGATACCGGAACTGGCCATCAGAAAGAAGTTCAGCCGGTTCCATTTTTGTCCGCGAAATATTCTGAAACTCAGGAAGAAAATAAAAAGTCCGATAATGATACCGAAAATTCGGACACCTGACATCTCCATATGTAAATCCTCACAGACGGGTAATAATATCCGGGTCTGATTTTTTTCAAATGTTTCCTTTTCCCGCTTCCGGATCTTCACTCGGAATCGGGAAGAGTCTTCATCAAGTTCTGAAAATACCCGGTATGACGAATATTTTCAAGATCATTATCGGTTTTGATATGCCGCCAGTCGGCATACCCGCTATGAATCGCTTTTTTGAGGTTTGTGATCGCTTGTTCCGTTTGTTTCTGCCTGGCATACAGACAGGCCAGATTGTAGAAGATCGTAGCGTTACCGGGAAGTATGGCGGCCAGTGTTTCATAGGTTCTGGCGGCCTGGTCATATTGGCCCAGGGCCACATGCAGGCTGCTTAGTTGATAGAGCAGGTCACTGTTGAACGGCTGGGATTGCAGTTGTTTTTTTATATCGGCCATCGCCTTTTGGTGTTTGGCGATAATATTCTGCAGGGTTTCCAGATTTTTCCAGGCGACAGTATAAGTGGGACTGATTTGAACGGCTTTGCGCAGGTATTGTCGGGATGTTTCCAGTTCTCCTTTTTCATAATAGGCTTTTCCCAGGTTGTTATAAGCCTTGCGGAAAGGCTTAATCTCCAGCGCCTGTTCATAACAGCGGATGGCTTTTTCCATTTCTCCGGATCGCTGAAAGGCGGCTCCCATGTTTACATAGAGATTGGGGGTGGCGTGGCCGGTGGCCAGCGCTTGCCGGAAATAGGAAAGGGCTTCCGGGTAACGGCCCAATTGCAGCAGGGCGGTTCCCATACTGGTATAAGCGATTTCATAGGTGGGATCAAGGCGGATGGCGGACCGGAGATAAGGCAGGGATTTTTCCGGACTGCCGGTTTCCGTATAAAAAGCTCCCAGGTTGTTATAGGGTCTTGCTTTCCGCGGTGATTTGGCCATGCAATCCTGCCATAGAGCAATTTCTGTATTCCAGACAGTGTTTCTGGAACAGGTCCAGTAGCCGTTGACGATAATTATTGTCAGCAATATCCCTAATGCCAGAAAACGGGGACGGATATGCCGGAGCAGAAACGCGTTGAATAAGAGTACGGGGAAAATGGAGGGGAGGTAGGTTCGATGTTCAAAGATCAGGGCCAGACCAATGACGGAGGATTCAATGGCCAGGGTCGTTAAAAACCAGAGGATACCAAAGGATGTCAAGCGGTGGGTGCGAGCCGAAGCGATTGCGGTAATCAACAGCATCAAAACAAGTATCAGCGAGAGAAAGGTGGTTGCCGGTTGAAACAGACCTTGCGAAAGAGGAAAACGGTAATCAAGGTTAAGCCGGTCCGGATGGGGGAAGACAATCAGGGAAAGGTAATAGACAACAACTCGCGGTTCGGTCAACAGTCTTTGGGAAAAAGAAAAATCTTTGTTCTCATAAGTTTTTTGAACTGCATCGAAGGGGTTGCTGCCGAGACGAAAGAAAATAATGGCGAAAAAAAATAAAATTACCAGAATAATTCCTATTCGTTTTTTTCCTGCCCAGGAAATTTCAAGATTCTGGAAGAAGTACCATTCATAGAAAAACAGAATCAGCGGCAGGGTGGCGGCGGTTTCTTTGGAACCCAGGCCCAATAGCCAGGAAACCCCACAGGTGATAAACAGCAGGCAGGAGCGCCACCGGCGTCTGTTACTGCGGTAACGGCTCTGTTGCCGGGCGGATATATAGCAGAACAGCGCCAGCATGCAGAACAGCGCCGCCAGGGAGTTCATTCGCTGAACAATGTAGGTAACGGATTGCGTATGGAGAGGGTGGGTCAGCCAGAAGAGTGCCGTCAACAGAGCCGCAGACCGGGGAATATTTATCCGGCTGAGGCGCAAAGTGTTTTCAGCAACCAGAAAAACCAGAAAAGCGGTCGCGATATGGATCAAAATATTGACCAGCCGGTAACCGGCAACTTGATACCGGTGGAAATAGTAGTTGCCGGCAAAGGTAAAGTTGGCCAACGGCCGGGGAGAAGGGCTGCCGGCAATCCGCAATATCTGTTTTGCGGTCAGCTTCGTCATCCGGATAGAGGCGTTTTCCAGTATGTTGGGATCGTCATCAAAGACAAAGGGGGCATTCCATGTGTGGGTATAAAGCAGAAACCCCAGAACAAAGAGCAGCATAAAAGCTCCCAGTAAACGACCCCTTCGAAAAGCTGTGGCCTGTTCGTTCATGAAGCTGCTCTCTGTTTTCATTTACCAGGGGATCGTTTGCAGATAACCGGTTCTGTCCAGCAGGGGATTAAGTATTGGTTTGAGAATTTCTTTTTCCTGTTTGGTAAAGCCGGTTTTCCATTTATGGGTGTTATTGGCTTTTAAAACAGGTATTTTGGCAAAAAATTCTTCCTCAGGCGTTTGCCCCAGAAAATGTAAAATTTTTTCCAGGGTTCTGCGGGGTTCGGTCAATAATTGTTCATAGCGGATTTCCATGCGGTTTTGCGGAGGCAAAAGCGGCCAGCTGTCGTACACCGCTTCCACCGATTTAACCCATTGCATGGCATTGAATTCCAGATGGGTGTGTTCTTGGATAAAGGCCTCCCATCCCCGGAAACGCGGGCCCCAGTAAGGTTTCCCTTTCCATTTGGATTTATTCAGATACATTTTGGGGTCCAGGGAACGCATGGAAAGAAATTCGTAAAACAGCGCCATGAGACGGTACTTTAAATAGGGCTGGCGTTTCAGCATGGTCCGGGCGGTCTCGAACAGTTGCCGATAACTTTGATTGTTCACCATGGCTGCTCGTTTTTTCCATTCTTTACGAATGGAGAGTGTCGCATCCCGCCCGTCACGAATCAGATGAATCCATCTGGCTTCCGGAAAAACTTTGCTAATCAATTGGATATGAAAAGCGTGACCGGGTGTTTTTTCTACAATCAGTTCTTTCCCCGTTTTTTTTTTATAACGGTGGTATTCTTTTATAATTTGATCCCGGGCCCGGGATGT
>CAZWCS010000107.1:0-14590 GCA_964632805.1 uncultured Desulfobacterales bacterium | reverse complement strand
GACTTCAACCAGGGCGGAGCCAATGAAGACGCCATCTGGCTGGATGTTTCCACGGGTGGCGGTAATATAAGTGCCGCCTTCTTTACGGCTTCCAGCTTCTGGAACATCTCCGGCTATAACACGGGAGCGGGTACCTTCAACCTGGCCAGCAGCATGACCGGCCCGGTGGGACCCGGCAGCGGCACCACCACCGTGAACGCCGGTACCGCGGCGGCCAGATTTATTGCCAGCGGTTCCAACATTACCGACATCGCCACCGATCTGCTCGGTCTGACCGCGGTCGGTGTAGGTACGGGTACGGCCCATGTCTTCGGGTTTACCACCGGCAGCCAGATTCTGTGGGCCTTTGCCGTCGCCTATGCCGCCAGCAGCATAACCGCTTTTACGGTTGATACCGGCATTGCCACCCTGGCCAATGTGACCGGCGTGGGCGTGGGCGCCAACCAGATCCAGGCCGGGGACCTGCTGCTGTTCTAAACGCCAAGAACCTGAACCATTAACCCATAATCAAAAAAGGGCGGCCCGCGCGGCCGCCCTTTTTTTATAACAAGGCCAATGACAGAGACAGCAAAGAAAAATTCGATTGAAACCTTGCGTGGCATGCAGCGCGGGGGGGATCTGCCCGGGCTGCTGGCGTATTGTGCGGAAGAAAACCTGGGCGACGACACCGAAGCGGTTTTGCTGGAGGGTTTGGCCCGGCTTTTGTCCGGTGACGGTCAAGGCAGGGAGCGGCTGCAAGAGGTGGTGAAAGTTCCGCCGGCCAATGATGCCTGGCAGAGCGACCTGGGGCTGGCCCGGTTTCTGCTGGGCCACCTGGATCAGGCGGAAAGCCTGCTGGGGGAGCTGGTGGAAACCGGCCATGCGGACGCGGTCACCTTCGGCCGCTGGGCGGCGTTGCGGTTGGTCCGGGGCGATCTGGACGGGGCCCGGGCGGCCTACCAGGAGGCGGTTTTCCGGGAGCCGGGCCGGGCCGAATGGCACAACAACCTGGCCGGTATTCAGGTGCGGCAGCAGAAGCTGGAGGAGGCCCTGGAAAATTACGATATCGCCCTTTCGTTGAAACCGGACCTGGAGCAGGCCCAGCAATCCCGCCAGCGGGTGCTGGTGGCCCTGGAACGGACCGAGGACCTGGTGGCCGAGCTGCAGCAGGCCCTGGAAAAAGACCCCGAAGATTCCAACCTGCGGCTGCGCCTCGCCCGGGCCTACAACCTGGACAACCGCCCGGCCGAGGCCGTCAAAGTTCTGCGCCGGGCGCTGGTGCCGGTGGATGAGATCGAAAAGCCGGAAGCAGACCAGGAGAGCCGGGCCGTGGAGGGCGTTTTCTCAGAAGCAGGGACGGGGGAGGGGCCGGCGGCGGCGGGCGGCGGTAAAACTTCCGCTGCGGCCGATAGGTACAACGCCCAGTTCGGCTATCGCCTGCTTCTGGCCGAAATTTTTTCCGGCCGCGCCATGCACGCCAAAGCCCTGGTGGCCCTGAAGCAACTGGAAAAAATGGATCCGGACAACCCGGTGCCGGTTGTCTGCCGGCAGGTCCAGACATTAATGGAATTAAGAAATTACGACAGCGCCCGGGAAAAGCTGGCGGCGCTGGAAGCCGACTGGCCAGACAACAATCAGCTCAAAACCATCCGGGCCAACCTGCTTTGTGAAACCGGGGAATATGAAGAGGCCGAACAGTTGCTGCGCGGGCTTCTGGAAACCTATCCGGGAGACGCCGGCCTGCTGGCCCAGCTGGGGCAGACCCTGCTCTGGGTGGGCGATCTGGAAGAGGCGGCCGAATGTTTTGAAAAGGCCTCGGAGATCAATCCCATGGCCCTGGCCCAGATGGTCAATGCCCGCAAGATTCCGGACGACCCGGCGGCCCTGGAAAAAATGCGGATTCTGGCCGACAACCCCTTGCTGGCGGACGTGGCCCGGCAGAACATGAATTTTGCCCTGTCCACCGTGTATGACCGGCAGAAAGATTTTGATACCGCTTTTTACTATCTGGACCAGGCCAACCGGCTGGCAAACAAGGGCCTGAACTACGACCCGGATGCCTTTTCCCAAAGGTGCCGGGCCATGGCCAGGGTTTTTTCCAGAGACTTTCTGGGGTCCTTGAAACCCATCCGGGGCAGCGACCGCACCCCCGTTTTCGTGGTGGGCATGCCCCGCTCCGGCACCACCCTGACCGAGCAGATTTTAAGCTCTCATCCGGATATCTTCGGGGCCGGGGAACTGCCCATCATCCCCCGGCTGACCGGGCTGATGCCGAAGGTGCTGAAAGTCAAAAAAAAGTATCCCTGGTGCGTTTACCATATGAATCCCCATCTGCGGGAAGAGGCGGCCCGGCATTATCTGTACAACCTTTACGAGTACGACAGCGAGCACCCTTATGTGGTGGACAAGATGCCCCACAATTTCGTCAACCTGGGCCTGATCGCCATGATTTTTCCTAAGGCCAGAATCATTCATGTCAACCGGGATCCCCGGGACAACGCGGTTTCCAACTATCAGCAGAATTTCAAAATGCGGCACGGCGGCATGGGGTTTGCCTTTAACCTGGAACACATCGCCCGGCAGATCAACGATTATCATCGGCTGATGGATCACTGGCGGAAGGTGTTGCCCCTGCCGATTTTTGATTTGTCCTACGAAGCCATGGTGGAAGACATGGCCGGCACGGCCGCAGAATTGCTGGATTTTGTGGGTGTGGGCTGGCATGAAGAGGTGACCCGTTTTTACGAGACCAAGCGGGCGGTCCGGACCGCCAGCGTCTCCCAGGTGCGGCAGCCCATTTACAAGACCTCCATGAAAAAATGGAAGCGCTATGAAAAACATCTGGGCGACCTGCTGGATCATCTGGATCCGGAAGTAGTGGCGCGTTACGATGCGCCGGCGGCGGACAATAATCCTTATGAAAACCGGATTGTCCGGCCCGGGGGGCGGGACCGGGGGAATCTACCGCCTTTGGCCGAAGGGGACAAGGGGTAGGCGATGGGTGACAAACCGCCTGGCGGAAGCGAAAACACAATCGGTGATCTGGAGCGGGCCAAGCGCTGTCACCGGCAGAACCGGCTGGCCGAGGCCGAAGGGCTGTACCTGCGGGTGCTCCAAAGCCGCCCGGATGATCCGGAGGTGCTTCATTATCTGGGGGTCTTGAAACGGCAGCAGGGGCATCTGGATGCGGGCATCGCCCTGATCCGCAAGTCTTTGCAGATTCAACCCGAAAACGCCGTGGCCTGGTACAACCTGGGCCATTTTCTGGGCTGGCGGGGGAATATGAAAGACGCCGCCGCCGCCTATCAGCAGTGTTTGCGCCGGGACGGGCGGAACACCGCCGCCCTTTTGAACCTGGGGGAAATTTTCCGGCTGCAGCGAGATTATGACCGGGCCAAAATGTTGTTTGAGAAGGCGGCGCAAACAGCGCCCGATTCGGCGATGGTCTTGATGAACCTGGGCAACATCCATTTTGCCCTGGGTGATCTGGAGCAGGCCGTTGCTTATTACCGGCAGGCCATAGAAAAAGACCCCGACAAGCCCCAGATTTACCAGAATCTGGCGGCGGCCCTGAAATCACTGGGGGATCTGGCCGGGGCGGAAAACAATTTCCGCAAGGCCATTTCCTTAAACCGGCGCTTGCTGGAGGCCGGCCATAATCTGGCGCACTTGAAGGCCTGCCGTGTGGAAGACCCCGATTTACAACATCTTTTTGCGCTGGAAAACGATCCGGGGTTGAGCCTTAAAGATCAGGGGTTATTGTTTTTTACCCTGGGCAAGATTTGCGCGGATAGCGATCAACACGACCGGGCCTTTTTCTACTATGAAAAAGGCAATGCCGTCCGCCGGAAAATTTACGCCGGTCTTGGCGGGGGATTTGATCCGGCCGCCCACAGCCGCTATGTGGACCGGCTGCTCCGGGTTTTTGGTCCCCCTGTTTACCAGGGCCGGCAGGTCTGGGGCAGCAATTCGGAAAAGCCCCTGCTGGTGGTGGGCATGCCCCGGTCGGGAACAACCCTGGTGGAGCAGATTCTTGCCAGCCATGAGCAGGTTTGGGGGGCCGGGGAATTGAAAATACTGCTGCTTCTACAGCAGCAGGCCGGAAAGCTGGAGGAATTGGCGGCTCTGGATCAAACCCGCTTGTCGGCCCTGGCCGAAGCCTATTTACAGGAACTAGAAAAAGCGGGCGGCCCCAGGAACAGGGTTGTGGACAAGATGCCGGAGAACTTTTTACGGCTGGGATTTTTTTCCCTGCTTTTTCCCCGGGCCCGGATCATCCATTGCCGGCGGCACCCGCTGGACACCTGCCTGTCCTGTTATTTTCACAATTTTGGCGAGGGCCATGAATATACCGACAGCCTGGCGCATCTGGGCTCTTTTTACGCCGACTACCGGCGCCTGATGGATCACTGGCAAGCGGTTTTGCCCAATCCGATTCTGGAACTGTCTTATGAAAAGCTTCTGGATGATCCCCGGGGCACAACCCGGGAACTGCTTTCCTTCTGCGGCCTCGAATGGGAGGATAACTGCTTGAAATTTTATGAGAACAAACGGACTGTCCGGACCGCCAGCAATGTGCAGGTGCGGCGGCCGTTATACCAGTCTTCCCGGGGTCGCTGGCGGTCTTACGAGCGGCATTTGGGGCCCTTGCAAAAATATATACCGGGTGCCGGTTGATGGTTCGGAGGCGGGGACAGCGGTTTTTTCGGAATTTTTCGATGGAAAAAATCGGGTTTCAAGGAAAAATTATGGCACAAAAATTGCTTTAATTTTGTAGTGGTTATGCCAAAATAACGCCCGATGCAATTAATCGATTGCATAAAGAACGGAGAACGGGTACAATAAAAAAAATGATAAAAGAGTAAAAAAATGGCCATTACATTTCATTCCGCACAAAAATTATCGTCGTTTGCGGATCTTTTTAGCGATGATAACCAGGACGTCACCTGGTATCGGTTGTGGACGGGTGATGCCGAGGGAAATGTGGGCAGTTATGTCGACACCGGGGCCTTTAACCGGGTGGGAAAGGGGTGGATCGAAAAAGATGATTTGCCCGCTCTCAAGGCCGATTTTGCGCAGGCGGACGATACCGATCTCTGGGTGCAAACCTGGAACGCCGCCGAGGGAAACGGGCCCTGGAGCCATGCCGCTGTTGATTTTACGGATATCGAAGGCGTTGGCGTGGCTACCACGGTAACCGGTGATACCGCTCTGGATCAGATATTTACCAATGCCAATGTGGATAACGGCACCTGGTATCAGGTCTGGCTCGGGGACGGCGACGGTTCGGGCCAGTATTTGAACACCCCTACCGGAAACGGGTGGATACGGCCGGCCGAGGATGGCGGCGGTCTTTCCGGGACTACCTTTCCGGCCGCTGACCTGGGCCAGTATAAAGAGATGTGGGTGCGAACCTGGACGGAAACCCATCAATACACGGATTGGGAGCATTGGACGGTAACGACTACCGGGGAATCGGATCTGACGGTTGATGATGTGCCGCCGGGTGCGACAGATATCTTCCCCGCCTGTTATATTATCCCCAATGCTGACGGCAATCAGAAAATCCTGGTTGTCTATACCACTTTGGAAAAGCCGCCTTTGCCGGAAGCGTGGACGGATAGCCGGGCCGGTTCCACGGTGGATGTATCCGCGGCCGATATTATCTCTTCCCAGCCGGGTGATACCATCGATTTCAGCGCCCTGGTGGCGCATGCGCCGGGTGATCCCGGTTTCAGTGCCGTTAATGAAATCGATACCCGGGTGACCGACGATTCCGTTCTGGGGGAGGCCTCGGACGTAACCTATTATACCGGAAATTACGATGCGGACAGCGGTGTTTTTACCTCCGCCGACGATGCCGGGTCCGCCGATGTCTTAGTGGTTTATGATAATGATGCCGGTGGCGTTCATACCGACTATGATATGATTGTACTGCTGGGTGCATCGGATGTTGCGGATGCGGATGGAGACGCCATTTTCACGGTCACCTGAGCCGTGGATGCGCCTAACCGCGCCGCAGAGAGATGCGAAAAAGGTTGCCCTTGCCGCTGTGCAAGGGGTTGTATGTGCCTGCCAGGAAATGGCCGGTTTTCCCGCCCTTTTATCCCCAAAGATCAGTTTTGGCGTGGTTTTGTTTGACAGAAATACATGGGAGTGTATTTTATACAATTACATAATTCGTAAATAAGGAGTTGCGCAAATGTTTGAAAATCTGGAAGCTTTGGACAAGAACCGGCATCAGGGCCTGAAATTCAGTCCGGCCGCAAATTTTGATTTTGCCCGCGAGCTGGCCACCGCCCCCTTAAGTTTCAACGAACTGGTGTCGGCTGCCAGATACTACCCGGTGGTTTTCCCGTCCCAGGGGGCGCCGGTGCCGCAGGCCCTGTTGTCTCTCAAACAGGGGGAGAATGTGTTTATCGATGCGGAGGGGAAATGGCGGGTGCCCTATATCCCGGTCCACATCCGGAGATATCCCTTTATTCTCAGCAAAATCAGGGAAGAAGACAAATATGCGGTGTGCATCGACCCGGATGCCCCCCATTTCCGGCAGGAAGCGGGCGAATCGTTGTATAATGACCAGGGTGAGCCGGGGGAGACGCTGGTCAAGGTCATGGACGTTTTGAAGACATATCAGGCGGAAATGATAAATACGGAACGGCTTTTTACCGCTTTACAGGAGAAAGGGGTGCTGGTGGACAAGCAGTTCAACCTGGAGAAAAACGGGCAAAAATCCTCGGTGGGTGGTTTTAAGGCCGTGGATACGGATAAGCTGAAAGCGCTGGACAATGATGTCCTGGGAGATTGGGTCAAGCGCGGAATGATGGGCCTGGTTTACGCCCATCTGCATTCCCTGGATAATGTGCGGGCCCTGGCCGGACAGATTGCGGGATAACCTTTTCGGTATTGTCCGTTCCGGTTGTTGTTTTCAGCGGCGGCGGAAGGCGGGATTGTAACCGGGTTGATCGGTCGGTCTTCGGGCCGGTTACAACCCAAAGCGCAAAAACGGTTTCAGACCGTTTTTACGCATGGCCCGGACCATGCCGAAGGTGGGCAGGAAAAAGGGGTCGATAACCGGCAGGCCCAGACCGGGCAGTTTTCTGGCAAAGCCGTGCCGCAGGGGATGAAGAGCTACCTTGGACAGGGGCAGGGTCAGCTTGTAGTCATGATCCAGGCGGCCTTCCCCGACGATGCTTACAAAATTGGCCACCGTTTGCGGATCGCGGAGGGCGCCCTTGACCCCGGGATTTTCTTTTTGCCAGTCCCGGGCCGCCGTTGCAGAAGCAAAAAAGCTGTTGCCGTCACACCAGCCCACGATGTTTTCCGGCAGCCGGCGCAAAGGGGCGCCGAAATGCACCACCAGCGAAGCCGGGGAAAAATCCAGCAGCGCCCCGTCCCGGCCGGTCAGGGTAACCGGCTCTTGCGTCTGGCGGCAGTGCGAACGGACCACCACTTCCCGTCCGGGAAACATATAGGAAATACCGCAGCACTCCACCGCGCATTCGCCGTACCATTTCTGCTCCCCGTCCACGCTGACCGGATAGTGATTGGGGAAAACGGCAAAGGGGCGGACATAAAAAATTTCCCCGGCCGCCGGCAGGCCGCCGGCCACCGTTTCCCCTTGGAACGTCTTCTGCCGGGCGTGTTCTTCCGTCTGCATGGCGATTACCAGGGCGGCTTCCAGATCGCGCAGAATTTCCGACAGCGCGTTCCGGGATAATTTGTGCCGTTCGGCCAGTTCGGCCACCGAAGGGCAGGTTCCTTCGGCCAGCATTTGATCCATCAGGGTTTGGCGGACGTCCCGGGCGGTTGGTGACAGGGTGGCCATGGGGCACCTCCTTTGGTTACGATCAGGTGATCAGATTCTGAATCCGCATCATGAAGTCGCCCACGTCCCGGCCATACTCCGGCGGCCCCTCCACCGAGAGATAGCCTTTTTTGATGGCGGTGACCATATCCACGTCGTTCATGACCACCGGCATGGCACCTTCCACGCCGTCGAACTTCATGTGCACAAAGGGCCGCCGCCGGGTATAGGTGCCGCGGCCCGCTTTGGATTTGCCGGCTTTGACCCGCAGATAGGCGGCAATATCGTCGTCCACGGTGATCTGGTAGATACGTTCCGGCTGTTTGGCCGTCCAGGCCGCCATTTCCGGATCGCCGCCTTTGTTGTACTGGGACAGAGCGGTGGTGATCATGTAAAAGGTCATCTTGACCTTGCGCCTCCGTTGGGCCGGGTCTTTGGGCCGTTTGTCGGGCATGAGGATCATCAGGCCCAGCAGCAGGCGAAGAACTTTGATCAGCAGGGGAATTTTGTGGAGGCCCTTGATCCGGGGCAGAGCCGGTTTGCCGGCAAACATGGCGTTCATCTGTGCCAGGGAGCGAAAGGAAAAGGTGATGTCGGCCCGGTCGGAAACCTCCGGCTCCACCCGGAAATCACCGTTTTCAAAAACCAGGCAGGCGCCGGTTTGCCCGTCTTCCGCGGTCTCGTCCGGGGCCGTGAACTGGACGCGGGCATTGACATTGGCAAACCGTTTTCCGGTCTGGGGGTCGTCCTGCAGCAGGACCTTGATCACCGGCAGGACCGCCCGCAGGAAGATGCGTGCCGCCATGCGGTCATTATCGGTTGTCATGGTTACACCTCGTCTTCCCAGTCTTCGTCTTCTTCAAATTCGATTTGCATCACTTCGCGGACAGTCTCCATGATGCCGTCGGCATCCAGCTTGTAGTGGGTATACAAATCTTCCGGATAGCCGACTTCGGAATAACAGTCCGGCAGGCCGACCTTGCGGAAGGCGCAGCCTTTACCGCCGGCCGCGATGACGTCGGCCACGGCGCTGCCCAGTCCGCCGTGGATGTTGTGTTCTTCAAAAACGATCAGGCGGCGGGTGTCGGTGACGGCCTTCAAGACCGCTTCCGTGTCCAGGGGTTTGATGGTATGCATATTCAGCACCCGGACCGAAAGCCCGTCGTCTTCGCGCAGCATTTTGGCGGCTTCCATGGCGTGGAAGACGGTAATGCCGCAGCAGATCAGGGTAATGTCGCTGCCTTCCGCCAGTTCTACGGCCTTGCCGATGGTAAAGCCATAGTCTTCATTTTCATACTGCCGGGGTTCAAACCCCCGGCCGATACGGATATAAACCGGTCCGGGGTAGTCCACGCACTGTTTGACGGCGTTGGCGGTTTCAATGCCGTCGGCCGGAACGATGACGGTCATGTTGGCAAAGGACCGCATGATGGCGATGTCCTCGGTGCAGTGATGGGTGGTTCCGGCCTGGCCGAAAGCCACGCCGCCGTGGGTGGCGATGATTTTCACGTTCAGGTTCTGGTAACAGATGTCGGTGCGGACCTGCTCGGCCGCCCGCATGGCGGTAAAGGCCGCCATGGTGGAGACGAACGGCAGCAGCCCGGCCTTGGCCAGGCCGGCGGCCACGCCGAAAAGGTTCTGCTCGGCAATCCCCACGTTGAAAAACCGCTCCGGAAACTGGTCGGCAAAGCGGCCGATCTTGGTGGATTTGGCCAGGTCGGCGGAAAGCCCGACAATTTCCGGGTGGATGTTCCCCAGGTCGCACAAGACCTGCCCGTAGATGTCCGCCTGGGTCATGGTGTCCGCATCGTAAACGGTCCAGGTTAATCCTTCAGTCATGGTGGGCTCCTTGCGTTATTGATTGTACATGCGGTCGATGGACTGGTGGGCCTGCTCCTGCAGGGTGGAATCCAGGCCGCCGTAGTGCCATTTGACGTCGTTTTCCATCATCTCCACGCCTTTGCCTTTGACGGTGTTGGCAATGATGACTACCGGGCCGCTCTCTTCGGAACGGGCATAATCAATGGCGTCCGCCAGTTCTTCGAAACGGTGGCCGTCAACTTCCCGGACGATAAATCCAAAGGCCCGCCATTTGTCGGTAAAGGGCTCCAGGTGCATGACCGTTTCGGTGGCGCCGTCAATCATCAACTGGTTGCGATCCACCATGGTGATCAGGTTGGTGACCTTATAGTGGGCCGCCGCCATGGCCGCTTCCCACACGGCCCCTTCGTTGCATTCCCCGTCTCCCAGGATGCAGTAGGTGTACCAGGATTTTTTCCGGAGCCGGGCGCCCAGGGCCATACCTACGGCCATGGGCAGGCCGTGTCCCAGGGAGCCGGTGGAGGCGTCCACGCCTTTTACTTTCTCTCCGTCCAGGTGCATCCCGAACGGGGACTTGAATTTGTTGAAGGTTTTCAGCAGTTCAAAATCGAAGTAGCCTTTGCGGGCCAGGATGGGGGCATAGCCCACGCCGGCGTGGCCTTTGCTCAGGATGACCCGGTCCCGGTCGTCCCATTCCGGGTTGGCCGGATCGAGGTTGAGGTATTTGTAATAGAGAATAATCAGGATGTCGGTTACCGACAGGGCGCCCCCGATATGGGCGCCGCCGGACCAGGCCGTGATATCGACAATGTCCTTTCTTGCCTGGCGGGCTTTTTCCCGGAGTGTTCCCAGTTCCTCCTGTGTTAACGCCATGTCTGTCCTCCGTTTAGGGGTTGGTTTTGATCGCCGGAAAGGCTTCGTCGGCGATTTCCAGGGTACGGTTGAGGTCTTCCTGGTTGTGGGCGGCGGACACGAACCAGTTGTGATGAGAAGTGAAAAAGGCGCCCCGCCGGGTGCATTCGCCGCACCAGTTCTGATGCAGCATCAGGGTGGGATCATCGATCAGGCGCAGATAGGGCATGGCGGGATGGCCGCTCACCTTCAGTTCGCAGCCGTGGCGCCGGGCGGTCTCGATCAGACCGTCCCGGAGTTTTTCCCCGAAATCCCGCATGCGGGCCACCGCGTCAATCCGTTCCATCTCGGTAATGGTGGCCAGGGCCGCGGCCATGGGCGCGGACTGGAACCAGTAGCTGCCGGTGTAGAACACTTTGGCCGCCTCGTTTTTCAGGGATTGGCTGCCCACCAGCGCGGAAATGGGGTAGCCGTTGGCAATGGCCTTGCAGAAACAGACCAGATCCGGGGTAAACCCGAAGTAGGCGTGAGAACCCCGGATGTCCAGGCGGAAGCCGCAGCGGATGTCGTCGACAATAAGGACAATGCCATTTTTGCGGCACAACCGTTCCACCGTCTGCCAGTACCCCTCCGCCGGCATTTCATTGTCGGCAAAGGTGGGATGATGGTAGGGGGTGGCCATGAAGCCGGCGATGTCGTCGGGATATTGATTGATGGCCGCTTCCAGGGCGGCGGTATCGTTCCAGGGAATGCGGATAAAATGCTCCCCGTCTTCTTCGATAATGCCGTGATGGCCGTATGTCTGCGCCCAGGGCGCCACCCCGTGGTAGCCGCCCTTGATGAGAACGATTTTTTTCCGGCCGGTGGCTTTGCGGGCGGTCATGAGGGCATAAGTGGTGACATCGTTGCCGTTTTTGGCGAAAAAGGCCCAGTCGGCGCCGGAGACGGTGTCCACCAGTTTTTCCGCCAGGTCCACCATCACCGGCGGGGCGGCCGAGATGCAGTTGCCCTTCTGATATTCCGCCAGCGCCGCCCGGTCCACGGCTTCGTTCTGGTATCCCAGCACCATGGGACCGTAAGCGCACATGTAATCGATGAATTCGTTGCCGTCCACGTCCACGAAACGCGCGCCGGCGGCCTTTTCCGCGTAAAAGGGGTAATGCTCCGGCGGCACCAGGGGGGCCGGGCTGAAGTGGCCGTAGATGCCGCAGGGAATCAGGCGGCTGGCTTTTTCGAAAAGCGCCCGGGATTTGTCAAAACGGTAAGTATTCATAAGCGCCTCGCTAGTCGTTTAAGTAATGCCCAATGCGGTCCAGGATCAGGTCCATGCCGTCCAGCATGGGGGTCTGTCCCCGGATCATGACGTCCCCCAGCGCGATGGCGGCAAAGGGATCCAGTTTCTGGTTCAGCAGATCGTTGGCGACGCCTTCATTTTTCATGAACATGCAGGCCATGGGGGCATCTACCTCGTCCGGGCGCATTTCCGCCCGGCCGCCGGAAAAGCCGATACTGACGGCCGGACCGTCCGGCAGGACTTTCATCACTACCCATCCGTCCGGAATGCCCGCCGCCACGTTGCGGGCGGCGGCGTCTTTTTCACTCAGGACAGCGATGGCCCGGGCCGCAGTGTGCATCATCAGGCGGGTGTTGAGGTCCATATATTCCGGGTCGGCGGTGCTGCTTTCCCCCGGCTTGAGAAAATATTCCAGCCGGTCCGTGATTTTCTGAAAATTTTTGGTCAAAAATCCGATTCTGGTAAATCCTTTGAGGGGGATGGGGTTGGCCCGGCCGTCGAACATGTTGTTCAGATGCCGACAGGAGGTGAAAAACAGGAGAACATCGCTCCGGGCGGGTTTGCCCGTTCCCACCCGGCAGGCCCCCTGCTGAAAGGCGATATGGGCGACGGGCCCCTGCCGGACGGAAAATTGAATGCAAATGTCCTTGCCGGCGGCCAGGGCCGCGGCCTCGGGATCGCGGGCCACCAGTTCCGCCAGGTTGGGCAGGACCGCTTCCAGGTTGAGGTGGGCCAGAACGGTTTGATAATTATCCACCGGGAACCTCCCTATATTGTTTTATTAACTCCCAAAACTCATCAACTTTCAAACTCACCAACTCAGAAACTCATAAACTCTTCAAAACTTCCCCGATCGGGGTGTAGTCCAATCCAAAAGCTTCGGCCACCCCCCGGCAGGTCACTTTCCCGGCCACGATGTTGGCCCCGGCGCTGATGGCGGGATTGTTGCGCATGGCCCCGGTCCAGCCCTTGTCGGCGATTTCCAGGGCATAGGGCAGGGTGGCGTTGGTCAAAGCCAGGGTGGAGGTTTTGGCCACCGCCCCGGGCATGTTGGCCACGCAGTAGTGGACGACATTTTCTTCCAGATAGGTGGGCGCGGCATGGGTGGTGGGGCGCGAGGTTTCGAAACAGCCGCCCTGGTCGATGGCCACGTCCACCAGCACCGCGCCTTTTTTCATGGTTTTCAGCATATCCCGGGTGACCAGCTTGGGCGCCCGGGCACCCGGCAGCAGGACGGCCCCGATGACCACGTCGGCCACCCGGATCCGTTCCCGGATAGTGGCCGGGTTGGACATGAGCAGAAAGCAGTTTTTGGGCATGATGTCGGAAAGATAGCGCAGGCGGGCCAGGCTGGCGTCCAGCACGGTTACTTTCGCACCCAGGCCGCAGGCGATTTTGGCGGCATTGAGGCCCACCACGCCGCCCCCGATAATCAGCACGCTGCCGGGGTCCACCCCGGGTACGCCCCCCAGGAGAAGGCCCTGGCCGCCCTTGGACATTTCCAGGAATTTGGCCCCCTGCTGCATGGCCATGCGGCCGGCCACTTCGCTCATGGGGGTCAGCAGCGGCAGGGAACCATCTACGGCCTGAATGGTCTCATAGGCAATGCAGACGGCCCCGGACGCCTGCAGGGCCGCGGTCAGTTCCTGGTCGGCCGCCAGATGCAGATAGGTAAACAGAATCTGACCCGGCCGGAGGTGCTTGTATTCGCTTTCCTGCGGTTCCTTGACGTGCAGGATCATCTCCGCCTGTTCATAAATCCGGGCATGGGAAGCCACCATTTCGGCCCCGGCCCGTTCATACTGGCTGTTGCCGAAGCCGCTGGCCCGGCCGGCGTTTTTTTCCACCAGCACCTGGTGGCCATTCTGCCGCATGACTTCCACCCCGGCCGGGGTCATGGCCACCCGGTTTTCTTCCGCTTTGATCTCTTTGACGATGCCGACGATCATGAAAGATATTTCCTGTTATTTGCGGGCGGCAAGGGAGATGACCTCTCCGGCCGCTTTGGCTTCGGTGTTGGCCAACCCCTCTTGTTCCATCATTTTTACCAGGGCCCGGGTCAATTCGAAGGATTTTTTCAGAGAAACCGCCGCCGGTTCAATGTACCACTGCATTTCCAGCCCTTCATGAACGGCGATCAGCAGGGAGGCATAGATGTTTTTGCGGTCGGGCGGCAGGCGGTGAAACGGTTCCATGTCGCTGATGTAGTCGATAATCGTCTGCCGGAAACGCCGGAAGGTTTGGGCCAGCATCTGGCGCACCAGGGGGTTGCGCCGGGCCTCCACGCAGCATTCCAGAAAAAATCCGGTGTATTCGTCGTTGATCATATCGGCGCCGAACAGAAATTCCAGGGCCCGGTCAAAGCGGGTGGCCGGATCGGTGTGCCGGTCCATGCGCGCAATAAAATGGGTGATGATGGTTTCCGTAAAATGGGCCACCATATGTTCGATGATTTCATCGCGATCTTTGAAATAGTGGTGCAAAGTGCTGGGCTGGACGCCCGCTTCCCGGGCGATTTTGCGGATGGAGGTGCCGGCGAAGCCGTCTTTGACAACACAGTGGTAAAAGGCGTTGATGATTTCGGTTCGGCGCTGTTCCGCCAGGCTTTTGCGTCCCATGAGCAGTTCATCCGATTTTTATTGTTCGGCCGACTGACCAATATATTAGCAAAAGAAAAATGGCTGTCAAGAAAAAAAACGGAAAAAGATGTTCATCCCCCCCCGGGCTGACGCCCGGGGCTGTCATCTGTTGTCCTTCGGGACTGGTTTTGAGCGGAAATTTTCCCCCAGGCCTCCGACGGAGGCCGGGATTATGAGTAACACCTGTATCCTCAGCGT
>CAZWCS010000106.1:0-14788 GCA_964632805.1 uncultured Desulfobacterales bacterium | reverse complement strand
GCACTTGCGCGGAATGACGGGGGGGCGGGTGCGGTGCCAGGGCGTTCGGGATTGCTTCGGGCACTTGCGCGCAATGATGGGAAAGGACAGCCGCGGTTGTTCGGGATTGCTTCGCTCCCTGCGGTCGCTCGCAATGACGGGAGGGGAGCATTCGCTCGCAATGACGGGAGGGAAGCATTCGCTCGCAATGACGGGAGGGGAGCAGTCGCTCGCAATGACGGGAGGGGAGCATTCGCTCGCAATGACGGGAAAAACGTCATTGCGCAGAAGCATTCTCACCTTTTTCGTCATCGTGCGAAACGCTCTCATGTTTTTTGTCATTTCGAGAAGCGCACTCATTTTTTTGGTCTTTGCATGGAACGCTCTTGCTTTTTTGGTCTTTGCGAAGAGCGCTCTTATTTTTTGTCATTGCGAGGAGCGCCAGCGACGAAGCAATCCCCTCCGCCCTGGCTCGGCTCTCCCGTCATTGCGGCACGAAAGTGCCCGAAGCAAGCCCGGACAGATACGAAAAAAAATCGATTATGACAAAAAACGGGAGTCATTTTATTCGGCGATCCCCGCAGGCATAATCAAAAGTTAAAAACAACCCCGCCTTCCACCCAGCGGCCCGGCTGGGGCCAGACCTCCCGGTAGAGATAGCGGGAGTTGAAAAGATTATAGACCGTGATAAACAGCCGGGGCCGGGTTTTCTGCAAAAGTGTCGGGGGTTGCTTCACCCCCCGGGGACGCTGGTCCGGGGCCCGGGCGGCCGGGATTGCTTCGGGTACTTGCGTACCCTCGCAATGACGGGATGAGGAGGAGCCTTTGAAATGATCGAAAATGACGGCCAGGTCGGCTTCGGCCCGGTAGTCAAAAATGAACGCCTCGTCCGCGGTTTCGGGAAAAGAGGAGTTGTGGTCCACCCAGGTACCGTGCAGGGACTGGGTCAAGCCCCGGGCGGCATAAACGGCCGCGGCCTGGTACTGCAAGCGGGGAATGTCCTTGACGGTTCGGCCGGTGTCCTCGTTTTCCACGTCCGTATAACAGCCGGAAACAGACAGCCGCAGACCGTTGGCAAAAGCGGCATACAGTCCGCCTTCCAGGCCCCGGCGGGTGGTTTCGCTGATATTGACATAATGAAGGCGATCCCAGTCAAAGCGGATAAGATCGTTGACCTCGGCGTAAAACCCGGTCAGCCCCAGGCGCAGAAAGGGCAGCAGCTCCACCTCCGCGCCCAGTTGGGTATTCCAGGCGGTTTCCGGGTCCAGGTCGGGATTGCCGCCATAGGGATCGTTGATCCAGGAACCGGGGGGCGCGGAAAACCCCCGGGCCACCTGGGCCCGGACCCGGGCGGGCCACCCGGGGCAGCGGTAAACCACCCCCAGGGAAGGGCTGATTTCGGCGGCGAACTCCCGGTTTTTGTCGTAGCGCAGGCCGGCGTTCAGGGACCAGGCCCCCCGGCTCCAGGTATCGTTGACATACAGGGCCCAGTTGCCGGTATCATTGGTGTCAATATAGTTCTGCCATTCATAGTCGCCCCATTCCCCGTCCAGACCGGCGGTGACCCGGTGCCGGTGATCGGGCCGCCAGGTGAGGCGGACGGCCCCGCCCTGGACTTCTTCTTCATAGTCGCTGAACACCACCCGCTGGTCGCTGTACACATCCTCGATCAACCCTTCAAACCGCCGGTGCCAGCCTTCCAGGGTGAACTGCACGTTGTCCGCGGGCCAGCCGGTATAGCGCAGCATCTGCCAGGTGCGTTCATGGGTCATGTCGTCCCAGAAATCGAGGTAACCGATGATGGGGTCCTGGATATGACCGTCGTTGTAGCTGCAAGTGAGGCTGAGACGGCCGGTTTCATGGAGGTCGTACTGGAACCGGGCATACCCGTCCTGCTGGCGGTAGCGGCTGTGGTCCTCAAAACCGTCGCTGCGTTCGTCGGTGAGGGCCAGAAAATACCCCCCGTTTTGGCCACGGCCCTGCACGTGCCCCCGGCTCTTGCGGGTGCCGGCCTCGCCGCGGGAAGTGCGGATTTCCCCGGAGAAGGGGTTTTGCGTTTCCGGGGCACGGGTAACGATGTTGATTACCCCGCCCAGGGAGGAGCCCCAGGCGGAGGAAGCCGGGCCCTTGTAAACCTCTACGCGTTCGATGGCGGCCAGGGGCAGATAGGAAAGATGCGTCAGGGGGCTGGCCTGGAGGTTCAGGGGTACGCCATCGGCATACACGGCCACGTGCCGCACTTCGGACCCCTGAATGCGGGCAACGGCGTAGGCGCCCGGGCCGTTGCCTTCGAAGCTCACCTGTACGCCGGGAATAAACTGCAGGGCTTCGGCCACGGTGGTGGCCGGCAGCAGCGCCAGGTCTTCGCGGTCAAGCACGGTGATGGTGGCGGCCGCCGCGGCCGCCGGGATTTCTTCCCGGGTGGCGGTAACCACGATCTCTTCCATGAAAACGGTCTGTTCTTTCCCGTCGGCGGCGGAAACGGCTGTGGCGGCGGTCAGGGACAGACAGAACAATACGGCGAGCAGAAGAATCAGAGACAGGCGTGGCGACAGCAGCATGGTCGTTGTCCTTATTAATGTGGCAGTAGCGTCGGCCTTTATGGTTCGGGATTACCCGTCCGGTTCCGCTTCCGTCTCGTCTTCCGCCGGTCTCACATCGTCAATGGCATATTTTTTCACTTTTTCAATCAGGGTTTTGCGACTGATGCCCAGCATTTCGGCCGCCCGGGTTTTGTTGAAGCCGGATTTTTTCAGGGCCAGGCCGATAAGAAACCGTTCCATGGCCTTCAGGTTGAGACCGGAAATATCCAGAAAATCCTGGGAAACAAAGGGCAGATGCCGTGGCGTGAGCAGATGTTCCCGGCAGGTGATGACCGCCCGCTCCATGACGTTGACCAGCTCCCGCACATTGCCCGGCCAGTCATAAAGCCCCAGGGCGGCCAGGGCTTCCTCGGAAATGCCGTCGATGGACCGCTGGTATTGTTGCCGGAAATGGTTCAGATAATATTCCGCCAGCAGGGGGATGTCGTCGCGACGCTCCCGCAGAGGCGGAATCTCTATGGTGTAAACGTTGAGCCGGTACAGCAGATCCTGCCGGAAGCGCCCCTGTTGCACTTCGTCTTCCAGGCGGGTATTGGTGGCGGCGATAATCCGGAAATCCGAGGAAATGGTGGCGGTGCCGCCCACCCGGAAAAAATCGTGGGTTTCCAGCACCCGCAGCAGTTTGGTCTGCAGAGCGACCGGCGCGGTGCTGATTTCATCCAGAAAGAGGGTCCCCTTGTCGGCCACTTCAAAAAGGCCTTTTTTGTGACTGACCGCGCCGGTAAAAGCCCCTTTTTCATGGCCGAACAGTTCGCTTTCCAGAACCCCGGCGGCAAACCCGCTGCAGTTAACCGCAAAGAAGCCCTCTTGCCGGCGCCGGCCCAGTTCGTGGATGGCCCGGGCCACCAGTTCCTTACCGGTGCCGGTTTCCCCGCAGACAAGCACCGTCACCGGCAGGGCGGCCACCTCGTTGATGGCCTGGAAGACGGCCTGCATGGGAGGCGAATCACCGATAATGATGGAAGCGGTGCCATGCAGAGACCGTTCCCGGCGGAGGGCCTCGATCTGGACCAGCCGGCGTCGTTTTTCCAGGGCTTCCCGCACCGTGACCCAGAACAGCTCCAGCTTGTCCTCCAACGGTTTTTCAAAATAGTGGTAGGCCCCCTGCCGCACGGCCTCAATGGCCTTTTCCGCAGAACCGTAAGCGGTAACCAGAATAAAGGGGAATATCCGGATTGAGTTCCTGGATTTTCGTCAGCAATTCGTTGCCGGACATTTCCGGCATCTGCACGTCGGATATCACCAGGTCCACGGATTGTTTGCGCAAAAAATTCAGGGCGGCCGTGCCGGAGGTAAAAGGGAAAATATCGTAATCCTCGGCCTCAGGCAGTAACAGGAAAAGATCAATGAAATTCTCGTTATCGTCGATCAGTAGAATTTTGGATTTTACCATGCATAGATTTATACCATAACTCTTTTCCCATGTCGACCCGGCGATCTAAAATTTTTCGCGTGTTAAAATTATTGATTTTCATCACCGCAAATGTGTAAAAACGTTACAGAGCCCTTCCCTGTTCTTGTTACCAATGGTGACAGCGGCCATCCCTTCTCCTCCGGTATATATTAAAAATTCTATTTCTTTCAATATGTTATAAACTCATGCCGCTGCCGGGCTGCGGCACAAAAATTGCGAAACAGACTGCGTCGGTATTTGCGGGTGAAAACGGCAGTTGACGAAAAATCAAAGGGGAGTTCGTAATGCGCGTAAGCAATGAAAAACGTTTCTATCACCGGTATGAGATGCCCCGCGCCTTTCTTCGCTGCAAAAAGAAAGGCCTGTGGGACATTATCCGCCCCCGCCGGGAAGGGGACCCGAAAAACTTCAGCAGGGACGACTTGCCCTTTGCCCGGGGGGAGAACCTCACCGCGATGCCTCCGATCAATTCCAGCCCTTGTCTGACACACGGCGCTTGCCGGCCGCTCAAGGGAGAATTGGATCGGAAGGACGGCCACACCACCCGGAAGCTGGCGGCCCTGCATCTGTCCGCCCATGTTGTTTTGGCCCGCTTTCTGGGGTTTACCCCCCTGTCGGCCGGCCTGAATTCCGAAGGAAAAGAAGACTATGAAATTGATTACGGCAAGTATTCCCCGGTGGCCACGCCCCTGATGACAAAAGAAATATCCCCGGAACTGTTTTCCGTTGACCGTGATATGCCCCGGAAGACGATTTTCGACCTGGCCAAACGCCTTTGCTGCATCCTGGCCGCCGGCGATATCACTGAAAACTTCGCCCGGTTTCACTATACCTGTGGGGACACCGAGGAGACCGGCCTCAGCGGCCCGGACTTGTACCGGGCCTTGGCCATTTCGGATCATTTTTTTGTAGACCTGGTTAAAGAGATCGTATTTCTGTACGAATGCCTGAAAGACGAACGCCTGTGGAATCCGATCAACCGTATGGCCGAGGACATTCTGGAAAACCGGGAAAACCGACTGTCCGGGGCAGCCATTGTAAAGTCCTTGAAGGACTCCGGCAGTTACGCCTTTCTCACGGGTTAACCGTTTTTTCACAACCGCCATAACAAGGGAGAAAGCCCTATGGTCAGCCCGAACAATCCGCACCGGGGAAAAACCCTCCTGATTGTGGATGACAATGAAAACAACTGTGAAATGTGCAAAATTTATCTGGAGTTGGAAGGCTACACGGTAAACTTTGCCGAAAACGGGCGGGCGGGCCTGGAGCGGATAACGGAAATCCGGCCGGACCTGATTCTGCTGGATATCGTCATGCCGGTCATGGACGGGCACCAGTTCCTGACCGCCCTGAAAAACGACCCGAAGCTGAAAGATATCCCCGTACTGGTCCATTCGGTACGCTCCGACCCCCGGGAAGTGGTCAAAACGCTGCAGATGGGGGCCGATGATTTCCTGAAAAAGCCCTTTGACGTAGATGAACTGCTGGCCCGGATTAGCAAACAGTTCAGCCTGAAAGAAGACCGTGAAGCGCTGCAAGAGGCCTCCCGGGAACTGTTGCAGCGGCAGCAAACCATCGATTCCGCATTGGAAAAGCTGCGCCGGCAGGCCCGGACCTTTCGAGAACAACTGCTCCGGACGCAGCTTCCGGACGAGGGATTCGGGGACAAGGATTCCCGCCGCCTGGCCCAGGCCCGGAAGGCCACGGAACAGGTCAACCAACTGCTGGACCAGGTACTTGGTTTTCATCTCCGGGAACAGCCGGAACCGCCGGAAAAAAAGAGCGGCCTCCACAATCTCACAATCCTATGACACAAAACCGCCCCTTCGAGACCGGAAATCCGGATCCTGTTCATGTCGGGCTATACCGACAACGCCGTCGTCAATCACGGCATCCTGGAGTCCACGGTTGATTTCATTCAAAAACCGATATCGCCCAAAGTGCTGGCTGACACCCTGGGTGGAAAAAATTCCAGCTCATGTCTGAGCCGCACCGGCGCCTCGCTTGTCCCAGGCCAGGGGCAGATGAATCACAAAAGCGGTTCCCCGGCCCACTTCGCTGCGGCACTCTACCGTGCCCCGGTGAGCCTCCACGATGGTTTTTACAATGGGCATGCCCAGGCCGGTGCCGCCGGTGCCCTTGGTAGTAAAAAAGGGCTCAAAAATCCGCTCCCGGATTTCCGGGTCAATCCCCTGCCCGGTATCGGTTACCGTCAGCACCAGGGTGTTCCGATCGCGCTCGCCCCGCACCGAGACTACCCCGCCCTTGCCGTCCATGGCGTCCAGGCTGTTTTTCACCAGATTATGCAGTCCCTGGCTAATCATGCCGGCATCCACGGTCACCGCCGGCACATCCTCGGGCCAGTCCAGTTCCAGCCGGATACCCCGGCTTTCGGCGGTATCCCGGTAGACATCCAGCACCTCCCGCACAATCGGCCCCAGCGGCCGCCGGGCCAGGTTCAGCTCCGGTTTTTTGGCAAACTGCAAAAAACGCTGGATAAACACCTTTACCCGCTCGGCCTCGTTGTCCAGGATGCGCAGAATTTTCTGCCCCCGCTCGCTCAAATCCTCACGCTTCAGTCCGGACAGGGCCATATCGGTGTTGTTTAAAAAATTGCCCACCTCGTGAGTCACCTTGCTGGAGGCCGTGCCCAGCACCGCCAGGTTCTTGGCGTGCACCATCTCCCGGACGGTGTCCACTTCCCGCTGAATGTATTCCTTGAGGGAATCGGTCATGTCGTTAAAGGCCCGGCCCAGATCGCCGATCTCATCTTCCGTGATCACCGACACCTTGTGGTCCAGGTTTCCCTGCCCGAGGGTGCGCACCTGCTCGTGCAGGGAAGCAATGGGCCGCAGCAACAGCCGGATCCACCACCAGGCAAAAACAATGGCAATACCGGAAAACCCCACCACGGCCAGCACCGCCCAGAAAATGCTGCGATACAGGTAGATATAAATCTCCCGGACGGGCTGATTGAGCACAATTATCCAGTCCAGCCCCGGCACATAGGCCCCCAGGTTGAAATAACGTATGCCCTCTTTTTCCTCGAACCACCGGGTGGGGATGTCGGCCCGGCGCAGGTCTGCCAGGACATTCGCCTTGTCCCGCGGCGGCGGCCTGATCACCCGTTCCATTTCCTGGTGGGCAATGGTCCGGCCGGAAAGGTCCATCAGGTATACCTGCCCGGAACGGCCGATGCGAATGCTCTCCAAAATGTCCCACACGGACTTGAGGTTCAGCTCCGCCCACAGCACCCCGGTCACTTTTCCCCGGAATACCACCGGCACCGCCCAATGCACCAGCGGCAGGTTTTCCCGGCCCAGCATCACCCCGGAAACCGCCGTCTTTCCCTCCAGCGCCCGTTCCAACAAAGCGGGCTCGAAAAAAAACGGCGACGGTTCTTCCAGCAGCGTGGTCACCTCCCGCTCGCCCTCCGGCGACAACAAAGACAACGACATGAACTGCCGGTGCTTATGCAGAAAAGCGGTTAAAGCCATCTCCCGGCCCCATTCGTCCAACCGGGTAGCGGTCATCAGCAGCGCCAGGCTCTCCAGGTTGCGGCGGGCGTTTTCCATGAACAGCCGGATCTCTCCGGCCGAGCCCTTGATAATATTTTCGTAATCCTGACCGATGGTCTTCTGGAAAAAATTGTAGCTGTTCAACGACAGGGCAATGCCGGTGATAAAAATGGAAAGGATAATAAACGGCAGAAAGAACACCAGAAACTTGTATAACAGCCTGTTTTTTATGCGCGGGATCATAGTCGCAGATTATACGGCCCTTCCCTTCCGGTGTAAAGATTTTGTTACCCCCGCATCCCTCCGCTCAACCGGAACCGAAACAATTCCGTAACCTTGACAACCTCGCCGGCCTGCAGGACAAAACTTCCCTATTGCGATCCAATCGGCGGATAAATAACAACGTCTCCGCCATTGGCTTCTACCACCGGAAAGGTTTTCTTCGATCGCATCTCCTTATTCTTCCGTCATTAAAGTGTGTAGACTGGTAACACCAAAATTTGCAAAATTGGCACACAATGTGTCAGCTTTCTTCCCCCGCGGGAACATTTTCTCTGAAAAGACTCTTAAATTCAGTGTATTAAAAAATCCCCCTCCCATTGTGTTTCAGGCATGCAATTTGCTGATAAATGTTCCGTCCTGTTGCTGTTTGCGCGGGCACAGACTGTTTGTTTGCGCAATCAGAAAAAAATAGAAAAGAAATTGAATAACTGTTTAGAAAATTTTCCGTTTTCCCTATGCCTGAAAAAGCGCTTCTCATACAACAGGATGTTTCTGTCCAAGAATACTTGCAAGAAGAAGGATATTGGGTATTCATTGCCGAAAATAATGGAAATGCCCGGAATCTTCTGGTACGGAAAAAGCCTTCACTTGTCATCTGTACCATTCCTCCGGTTGATCCGGATTTCATCAGTTCCGTCATATCACTTCGCAACAAACCAGATGAAAAATACATTTTCATCCTGGCCGTTGTGGAGGTTTTTGAAAATGCGGATTTGTCAAAACAACTCGCCGAAGCAGGGGTGGATGACTTTCTGTTCAAACCGTTTATGCCGGCGGAAATCCCCCCCAGAGTCCGTCTGGCCGAACGGGTTGCCTCTCTGGAGAACAGACTTCGCAGTTCCGGCCAGCCCGATGATGCCTTCCTGCCGAATGATTTCCTGATCAGACTGCTGCCGGGGATTATCCATGAAATCAACAACCCGCTTTGTTTTGTGGGCAGCAACCTGTCAACCATGACCCAATATGCCGAGACGGTTTTTGAACAGATTCACCGCTGTGATGAACTGGCCGCCCGGCTGGAAGCAGCCGGTGATCCCGCTTTATCAAAAGATGCCCTGAAACGGTTCCGGAATTTTTCCGCCGACAGCAATATCTCTTTTATCAAAACGGATATGACCGTGCTCTTGGAAGAATGCCGGACGGGGATACAGCGAATACAGAAGCTGATGCATGACCTGGATGAAATCGTGTGGCCGCATGACAGCGCAGAGAAAAGCGCCAAGACCGGCACCAATCCCAATGACATCCTGGAGACCGCCATAAATGTAGTCTGGAATGAATTAAAATACAAGGCCACTGTCAAAAAATCCTATGGGCAACTGCCGATTTTGCCCGGCTTTCCCCGCAAAACGGTATATGCTTTTCTGCTTGTTTTTTGGGAGATATCCCGGGCCGTCAAGGAGCCGGCCCGGATCGCGGTCCATACCACCGGGGAAAAAGAAGCGGTACAGATCAGGATCAGCGTGGCCGGCTGCAATATGCAGGAAGGAACGCCGGATATCGAAAGGCATCCCTGCCTGCGCACTGCGGCGCAAATTCTGCACCGCTATAACGGGAGACTCGCAGTTCTTCAGGAAGCCGAAAATGACCTCTGTTTTCTGATCACGTTTGCTGTGAATGCGGCACGGGAAGATGCTGTAATCTGCTTTGAGGAAGAACACCATGGACAAGAACAACAAACTTTTAATCGTTGATGATGAAGAAACAATTCTCAGCGCCCTGAAGCGTTTGCTCCAGAAAGAAGACTATGAAGTCTTTACCGCCGGTTCGGGTCCGGAAGGGCTGGATATTCTCCAGCGGGAAGCCATCGGGGTGGTGATCTCCGATTTAATGATGCCGGAAATGGACGGTCTTACGTTTCTGGGAAAAGCCGCCTGGGTCAATCCGGATCTCGTAAAAATCTTGCTGACAGGGCATGCCAGTCTGGACGCCGCGATCGAAGCGATTAATAGCCTGGGACTGTTCGGCTTTGTTGTCAAACCCTGGAACAACCTGGTCTTAATCAGCGACATCCACCGGGCCTTTGAAAAATACAACCTGGTAGCGGAAAACAAACGTCTCGCAGAGTTAACCCGGCAACAGAACCGGGAACTCAAAAAAATCAATGAGTCTCTGGAAGAAAAAGTGCAAAACAGAACCCAGCTTCTGGATGAAGCCGTTGAAGAGTGCATCCTGATGCTGGCCCGGGCGGCGGAAGCCAAGGATGACGGTGCAGAGGGCCATGTCCACCGCATCTACAGCCAGGTATTTGAACTCTGTAAGGAAATGGCTATCCCGGATGAGGAAACAGTGAAAATCAGCCGTTTCAGTATGGTGCATGATATCGGCAAGCTGACCATAAGCGATGACATCGTAAACAAACGCACCGGCCTGACCGAAGACGAGGAAAAAATCAAGCAGTCTCACACCACTGCCGGCGAAACCATGCTGGGGGTGAAGCCGTTTTATAAAACCGCCCGGGAAATTGCCAGAAGTCACCATGAAAAATGGGACGGCAGCGGTTACCCCGACGGCCTTCAAGCCGAAGAAATCCCCCTGCCTGCCAGAATCGTAGCCGTAGTGGATACGTTTGAAACGTTTTCTCACAAAAAGCCGTATCGGGATGCCTGGAACAAGCAACAGGCCCGGAAAGAAATGAAAAAGATTGCCGGCACCAAACTTGATCCCCGGATTGTGGAAACATTTCTGGCCATGCAGGAAAAATGGACAAAAACGAAATGATTGCCTGAAACCGGCGAACAAAGGATGGAACTAACGCACAAGCGCCTGATTTTCATCATCCGGCTCCTGGTTATCATCAGTATTTCCTACCTCATGCTGCTGACGCCGGGCCACGAGCATCTCAAATACTGGGGCTACGGGTTTATCTGTTTATACCTGTCGTCCAACCTGGTTCTCTCCCGACTTCCGGACGACCTGTTCAAACACCAGGGCCTGTTTTATGGTCTTGTCCTGTTTGACGTGCTCATGATCGCCGCCGGTATTTATTTTTCCGGCATGGAAAGTTCGGACTTGTACCTGGTCTTTTTTTTAATCGTCTGCCTGGCTACCCTGGGTTCGGAACTGAAAAATCTCATTATCGCCGGCCTCCTGTTTGTTATTGTTTACGGCTGGCTGTTGTACCGGCAGGGACTGTTGCAGGGGGACATGGCCGTCAGTTATTCCCTGCGCCTGCCGTTTATTCTGATTATCACTTTATTTCTGGGATATATCGTTGATCTCCAAACCCGGGATAAGGAGAGACGACTCAAAGATTCGGAAGAACGATACCGGACCTTTATCAAAAAGCTTCCTATCGGAACCTATCAGCGTACCTTTTCGGAGCCAACGCGTTTTCTGATGACAAATAAAGCGTTTAAAAAAATGTTTGCCGCCAAAGAAAAAGAAGCAGGGGGAGAGCCGGAGCGTGTCTCGCCGCACAACTTCTATGCCAAAAGGACGCAAAAAGAGAAAACCGATGAACAGTTACGCAGGAACGGCCGGATTGACGGGGTTGCCATCGATTTCATCCGCAGAGACGGCTCTGTTTTCAATGCCCGCGTCTGGGCGCGGCGGTATATTCTTCATGCAGAAGAAATTATTGAGGGAATTATTATTGATGAAACCGAGTTGAGAAAGGCGGAAAAGGCCCTTCGGGAGAGTGAAGAACGCTTGCGGCTGATTGGTACGGCTTTTTACGATCTTATTTATGAGTGGACTCTGGCGAATAATCACCTGAAGTGGTTCGGTGATATAAGCGGCAAACGCGGCTACCCGGAGAAAGAGGCCCTGCGCACGGTTGAAAACTGGGCGGCCGCCGTCCATCCGGACGACCGCCCTTTTTTCCGGGATGCCGTCCATGGCCGGCTCCGTCTCGCCCGCACAGCCCCCGTTTCCATCGAATACCGGATTAAAAACCGGCAGGGGAAATGTCGATACTGGAGCGACTACAGCCTGCCCATCCCGGACCAGGACGGCCGCCCGGAAAAATGGCTCGGGGTGTGTACGGATATCACCAGTCGAAAGGAACTGGAGGAAAAATTTCATCAGGCCCAGAAAATGGAAGCCATTGGGGTCCTGGCAGGAGGAGTGGCCCACAATTTTAATAATATGCTGATGGGAATCCAGGGGTATGTATCTTCCATGATTGCCGAAAAAAGCCCTTACGATCCTGATTTTGAATATCTGGACAATATTGAGAAAACAGTAAAAAAGGCAAGTCGCTTAACCAGAGACCTCCTGGGGTTTGCCCGGGGTGGTGCCTATGAACTGCAGTTTACCGACCTCAACGATCTGATTCATAATGAAAATGTTCTTTTCGGCAGCACCAAAAAAGAGGTAACCATAGAAGAATATCTTCAGGGTGATTTGTGGGCGGTGAATGTGGATCAGAATCAAATTCAACAAGTCCTGCTCAATCTGTATGTGAATGCCGGCCAAGCCATGCCGGAATCGGGAGGAAAAATTATTGTCCGCACGAAAAACATCCACCTGAAAAAAGACGAAGCCGAAAGGCACGAAGTGCAGCCGGGCCCGTATGTGAAAATTTCCGTACAAGACAACGGCTGCGGCATGGAAGAGGCTGTTCTGGAAAAAATTTTTGAGCCCTTTTTTACCACCAAAGAAAAAGAAAAGGGAACAGGCCTGGGGCTCTCCTCTGTGTATGGCATTGTCAAAAACCACAACGGCTTCATTACGGTTGCCAGTGAAAAAGAAAAAGGCACCACCTTTCTTATTCATTTGCCATCCTTACCAGAAGCCAGAGTGGAAAAAGAAGCAATGGGACCGCAGGAAGCGGCGGTCAGGGGAACCGAATGCATTCTGGTGGTAGATGATGAACAGATGGTCACCAATGCCTGTGTACGCATGCTGAAACAACTGGGATACCAGACCATGCTCGCCTGTTCCGGTCCGGAAGCCCTTTCGGTGTATCAAGAGCATTATCAAAAAATCGACCTGGTCCTTCTTGATATGCTGATGCCCGGGATGTCCGGCGGCGACGTATATGACAGGCTCAAAACCATCAACCCAGCGGTCAAGGTATTATTGTCCAGCGGCTTCAGTCTTAACAATCAAGCCCAGAATATTTTATACAAAGGCTGCAACGGCTTTATTCAGAAACCCTACGATCTCAACCAGATCTCAGCCAAATTGCGGGAAATTCTGGATCAGGGAAACAACGCAACCGCGCAAAACAATCCATAAACTTTTCTTTTTCCCCTTTTAAGCAAACAAAATTTTTTTCTCAAAAAAATCAGGCCGTCCGATTTTCAGCGCCGGGCCACGGCGCCCGGACAGGACAGGACGTACGGCGGTTTTGCAAATTTCGTGATTTCAGGATAAAAACGAAAAAATTGACAAGCACCCCTGCTCTTGTCGTCATGGCGACCGACTTGTCCGCCATAGCCTTTGGCGACGGCGGAAAAGAGCGAAACAATTTCACGCCGGCGCCGTCTGGAACCATTCCAGGGCTTCCTGGCGACAGGGGAAAAGCTGCACTTGCCAGCCCCGGTTGATACAGACATCCTCGTAAAACCGGACCGTTTCCTGCAAATCCGGCTTCTGGGGCAGAATAAAAGCCAGCCGCACATCCCGGCTCACCCCGGCCGCCTCGTACTGGTCCGGCAGATAGTAGATATCCACGGCCGGCGCGCTCTGCGCCTGTTCACTGACGCTAATAAGGGCGTTTTTAACGCCGTACTCCCGTTGCAGCGCGATGGCCCGGCCAGTGGCGGCCTGCAGGTCTTCGCCGGCGATAATGTCCGTAAAAACGATCTCGACCACACCCACCATATGGTTGTAAGAAGCTGACCATGCCATTTGTTTCCCCCTCCTCCGGCATTAACATATCAGACCGGGCCCATAGCCAACCGGGCCTATTCTTTCTTGCAGCAGGACGCATTCCTGTCGACCTGCTCACGGCTGTTACTAAAGCACACCTTTTCTGCAATGTCAAATTGATTTATTGATTTATGTGTTCGGGCTGTATTTCCCGCCTATATTGCCGGTCCGGAAAAACGCGGAAAAAAAGGCCGCAATTTTTATGGCAAGCGGAACGATGCACGCGCCCTGTATATTACCCCCGCCAGGTAACGCCGGGAGATTTGCGAAAGACCGTAAAGGAAAAGCGATACGCCGGATAGCCCAGAACCAGGCAGGCATGGGCCCGGCGATTCCGGGGGAGGCCCAGCAGAGATCGCAGCCGGCGGCTGTACCGCAGGGCCAGAACCAGAAAACCGATATAGCAGGTACCCAGCCCCAGGGTGTGGGCGTAATTCATAATATTGGTGGCGGCGATACTGCAGTTATCCACTGCAAAAGAGGCCCCTTGGGGGGCACAAATCAGGATCAAGACCGGTGCGCCGTGAAGGATAAAATCGCGACCGGCCTCGGTCTGCGCGATATAATCATCCATATTTCCCAGGTACCGATCCAGCGTTGCCCCCACTTTGGTATTTTTCAAAAGCCGCAAAAGCTTCCGGCCCGTCCAGGACTGCGTCCAGCCATAAAACCGGACGCCGGCCTGAAAAACGTGGCGGGAAACCTGCTGGAGCAGGGCCGGATCGGTAACGACAAGATAGCTTACATTCTGGGAATTGCTGGCTGTGGGTGAATACCGGGCACAATCCAGAATTTCCGCGATGGTCGTCCGGGCTACGGGCGTCTCTGTAAACTGCCGCACACTGCGCCGGGACATGGCCACCGCTTTATACATGCCGGCCTCCGCTTTTCCCCTGTCCAGCGGCTGAACCTGCCCGGCATCCAGGCCGGAATGTATCACCGCCTCCCGGGGGCAGACCGCCAGGCAATGGCTGCACAGGTTGCATAATTCCGGCCGGGCAGCCACCGGTTCACCGTCAAGGTTCTGCCAGACACCGGCCACGCATTCCCGGACACAGAGCATACAGCGATTGCAACGGTCCTGATTCCGTTCGATTTCCATGATTGCGCTTTCTCCTCCGAAGGTTTTACGGCCTTTTTAACGACCCCGCTGCTACCATTGAAGGCTCCGG
>CAZWCS010000105.1:7211-14841 GCA_964632805.1 uncultured Desulfobacterales bacterium | reverse complement strand
TGAGAAGGGTTTTGGGGGAGGTCATGCGTTGACCGTGTTTACTGTTTCGGGTTT
The DNA here is from genome assembly GCA_964632805.1 of uncultured Desulfobacterales bacterium. Classification (GTDB taxonomy): domain Bacteria; phylum Desulfobacterota; class Desulfobacteria; order Desulfobacterales; family Desulfosudaceae; genus CAZWCS01. Next base: position 14,787 of record CAZWCS010000105.1, on the reverse strand, counting down.
GTGCCCAATTCCGTAGAAAGGCCGAACAGCCGGCAGGTGTTGTCCCAGAGAATCGGGGCCAGTTGTTCCGGCGGGCGCTGTTTGACTTCGGCCAGTTTGGAAAAAACCGATTTTACCAGGGCCGGTTCGTTGCGCTTGAAACGGTTTTTTTCCGGCGCCGGAGTCAGGTAGGGGGCGTCGGTTTCAATCAGCAGGCGGTCGTCGGGGATCAGGGGGACCATTTCGCGCAGGGCCGCGCCGCGCTGCTTGATGGTGATAACGCCGGTGATGCCGATATACAACCCCAGATCCAGGTAGGCCCGCAGCTCCGTTTCGCTGCCGCTGAAGCAGTGTACCACGCCCCGCTGACCGCTACGCAGGCAGGTGCGCAGCATGTCCAGGAAACGTCCGCCCGAGTCCCGTTCGTGAAAGATGAGCGGCAAATTCATGTCGGCGGCGGCCGCGATCTGACGCGCGAACCAGGTTTCCTGATCTTTTTGCGGGGAATACATGCGATTGAAATCCAGACCGGTTTCCCCCCAGGCACGCACCCTGTCATGAGCAGCGGCGATTTTCCGCAGCCGGTCGAGGGCTTCTTCCGAAGCCTGGGCGGCATCGTGGGGATGAATGCCCACGGAAGCATAGGCCCCCGGATGCTGCCGGGCGATTTCGGCGGCCGCCTGAGAACTTTCCGGGGTAACCCCCACGATCATTACCCCCGCCACCCCGGCTTCGGCGGCCCGGGCCAAGACCGCCGGCCGGTCCTGGCGGTAGCAGCGGTCGTCCAGATGGCAGTGGCTGTCAAAGAGTTTTAACAATGCCGTCTTTCTTTCTGATTGTCTGTAAATTGTTTTCCTGACGTTATTGGTAGCACAGGCGCTAAATATTTTCCACTCCAATTGCATGCCTGTTTTTTTGTTGGTGTCATTTTTTTTCAACTGTTGCAAACAGGAAGTGTTTTATTTCCATAATGCGCTTGATTGGAGGAAAGGGCTGTGCTATCTTGTCCCGTTAATTTGTGCCGCAAGTGGTCTTGCGGCCATAATACGGTTTGATGAAGGAGGAAAACATGTTTCCGATTGTGAAACGGCAGGAGCTGGCCAGGGGCACGGTCATCTTGAATGAGATCGAAGCCCCCTTGATTGCGAACAAGGCCCGGCCCGGGCAGTTTGTTATTTTGAAAGCCAATGAAACCGGCGAACGGATTCCCCTGACGATTGCGGATAAGGACGCGGCGGCGGGGACCATTACCATTATTTACATGATTATCGGGAAAAGCACGGCCCTGTTCGCGGAACTGGCCGAAGGGGACGCCTTTATGGATGTGATCGGCCCCCTGGGAAAGCCCACGCCCATTGAAAAGGTCGGCACGGTTGTCTGCGTGGGCGGCGGCACCGGAGTAGCCGTTCTTTATCCCATTACCCGGGCGTTAAAGGAAATCGGCAACCGGGTGATCAGCATTATCGGTGCCCGCACGCAGGAACTTCTGATTCTGGAAGAGAAGATGCAGGCGGTTTCCGACGATCTTCGGGTCTGCACGGATGACGGCTCCTATGGCCATCACGGTCTGGTAACCGAGGTGCTGCAGGAAGTGCTGGAAACCGAGAAAGATGTCCAGCTGGCGGTGGCCATCGGCCCGGTGCCGATGATGAAATTCTGCGCCAAAACCACCGAACCGTTCGGGGTGAAGACGCTGGTCAGCCTGAATCCCATTATGGTGGACGGCACCGGTATGTGCGGCTGCTGCCGGGTGTCTGTGGGCGGGGAAACCAAATTCGCCTGTGTGGACGGACCGGAGTTTGACGGGCATGCGGTGGATTTTGATGAGTTGTCTTTGCGCTTGCAGGCTTATCTGGATCAGGAAAAGGCCAGTTATGAGAAATATCAGCAGAGCATGTAGTACACATTGGTATGAATACGGTTGCAAATTTTTTTATTGTTTTTTTAATGTGACGGTTTTGTAAAAAGTCTGGTTTGCTCGCTCCTTGATTATTTTGGGGCGTTTTCAGGCCGCCGCTAAATTTTTCGAACTCGGGTTATCACCCTCAAACAGCGAAAAATTTTTTACGCGACGCCCTGAAAACACTTTTTCCCAAAATAATCAAATGTCGCTCCCAAAAGACTTTTTACAAGGACATCAAAAATACGTTACGAATTTTAATCCAGAGTGTGATAGGTGTGCAGGTCGCCGGTGGCGACAGGAGGACGATCATGGCGGAAGATAAAAAGAAAGAAAAGATTCCCCGGCAGCCCATGCCGGAACAGGAACCGGCGGTGCGGGCGAAAAATTTTGACGAGGTCCCCCTGGGCCTGACTCCGGAAGCGGCCATCAAGGAGGCTTCCCGGTGTCTGCAGTGCAAGAAGCCGGCTTGTGTCGAGGGATGTCCGGTGGGGGTGGATATCCCCGGGTTTATCCAGCATATCAAAGAAAACGATTTTACCGGCGCGATCCGGAAGCTCTGGGAGCGGAACGGCCTGCCGGCGGTGTGCGGCCGGGTCTGCCCGCAGGAAGCCCAGTGTGAGGGAAAATGTATCCTGGGCAAAAAGGATCAGCCGGTGGCCATCGGCAATCTGGAGCGCTTTGCCGCCGATTACGAGCGGGCGGCGGGCAAGGCCGGGGTGCCGGAAAAAGCGCCACCCACCGGCAAAAAGGTGGCCGTGGTGGGGTCGGGCCCATCCGGCCTGACCGTGGCCGGAGACCTGGCCCTGAAAGGGCACCAGGTGACGGTTTTTGAGGCTTTTCACAAACCGGGCGGCGTGCTGGTCTACGGGATTCCCGAATTCCGGCTGCCCAAGGAAATCGTTTTTTCCGAGGTGGCCGGGCTGGAAGCCCTGGGCGTCGATCTGCAGACCAACGTCGTGGTGGGCCGCAGCGTGGACGTGGACGAACTGTTTGCCCAGGGGTATGACGCCGTGTTTATCGGGGTCGGCGCCGGTCTGCCCAGTTTTCTCGGTCTTCCCGGGGAAAATCTGGCCGGGGTGTTTTCCGCCAACGAGTACCTGACCCGGTCCAATCTGATGAAGGCTTATCGGTTTCCGGAGTATGACACGCCCATTATCAACGGCAAAAAGGTGGTTACCATCGGCGGCGGGAACGTGGCCATGGACGCCGCCCGGACGGCTTTGCGGCTGGGCGCGGAAAATTCTACCATTGTTTACCGCCGTTCCCGGGAAGAACTGCCGGCCCGGGCCGCGGAAGTACATCACGCCGAGGAAGAGGGGGTGCAGTTTCATTTGCTGACCAACCCCACCCGTTTTTTCGGCGATGAAAAGGGGCGGGTGACCGGCATGGAAGTGCTGCAGATGGAGCTGGGCGAACCGGACGAATCCGGCCGCCGCCGGCCGGTACCGGTGGAGGGCTCGGAATACCGGATGGACTGCGACCTGGTGATCATTGCCGTGGGGGCCGGGGCCAATCCCCTGCTGACCCAGTCCACGGAGGGGTTGCAATTGAACCGCCGGGGCTATGTGGTGGTGAATGAAAAAACCGGCAAGACCACCAGGAAAGGCTGTTGGGCCGGGGGGGATATCGTCACCGGTTCGGCCACGGTGATTCTGGCCATGGGGGCCGGCCGGGTGGCGGCCGATTCCATGCATGATTACCTGACGCTGGGATGGTAAGGGGCGGCATCGAAAGACATCTTTTGCTCGCTCCGGGATCATTTCGCGAGCGTGCAAACCCCTTGTCGAAATTTTTCGAACTCGGGCTGGCACCCTCAAACAGCGAAAAATTTTTACCGCCAAGGCGTTTTCCCGCTTTTTCCCGAAATGATCCATGTCACTCACAAAAAGATGTCTTTCGAAGCCGGTGTAGATGGTGTTGAAGGTTACGGATTGCAAATTGGCAATTAATAGTTGTCAATTGATAATTATTCATTGTTCATTGTCTTTATGGTCATTGATCCCTGTCAGCTGGAGAAAACCTACCGCAATATTTTTGAAGGGCTGTTTCGCGATTATCGGGCCGAAGGGCTGGAAAACGCCCTGTTGACCATCGCCGCGGATGCGGAGGTGCAGCGGATGGTGCCGGCGGTGGCGGAGCGGCGGGAAAAGGTCCTGGCGGCGCAGCGCCTTGGTGATCCGGAAGAGCGGGAAGCGGCCCTGCTGGAATTATACCTCTGTCTGCACGCCGTCGGCTGGACATACAGCGCCGGGGAGCAGATCGCCCTGGATCACTGGGTGGGCGTGGAATGTCTGCCCGGCGGGATGATGCCGCTGCTGCTGGCCGCGCACCTGATCGGCCCGGACAGTGTATGCGCCGATCTGGGCGCGGGAAACGGGCTGCAGGGCCTGCTGCTGCAAATGCTCCAGCCCCATCGCCGAACGGTCCAGGTGGAGCTGGCCGGGGAACTGATCGCCGCCGGCCGGCGGTATCAGCAGGCTCTGGGAATCGCCGCCGGGCGGATGGACTGGCGGCAGCAGGATCTTGCCGAGGCGGATCTGACCGGAATCGATCTGATTTATCTGTATCGCCCGGCCCGGCCGATGGGCCGGGGCCGGGACCTGTATCAAGCAGTGGCGGACAATCTGGCCGCCTGTCCCCAACCGGTGACCATTGTCAGCCTGGCAGACTGCCTGGGCCGGTTTCTGTCTTCCCGTTTTGCGCCGGTTTATCAGAACGAATTTGTCGATATATTCCGGGGATAAAGGTGATTTTTGCAAAAACGCCGCCGGGAATAAGGGCGTCAGTTTCGGGAGGATGCTGCCCGGGACCGGTTCGGCTGCGGCGGATTGGCGCGTGCGTTCTGATAATCGGACAGGGCCAGGTAAAAGGCGCCTGTCGCCAGCTCCGCGCAGTGGTAATGATCCCGGGGCAGGGTCTGCAGATAGGCGATGACCAGTTCCGGGGTGATATTCCAGGCCTGGTCCACGGTTTTCCCCTCCGCCAGCAAGGCCACGGTATTGGCGCAGGCGCTGGTGTGCAGGCAGCCCTGCAGGTCGAAGGTCACCGCCGTGATGGTCCGGTTCGTGATGGTGACAAAAAACTCCACCGTATCGCCGCAGATGCCGGCCCGTTTTCCATAACCATCCGGATTATCAATCTTTCCGCATCTGGTCGCATCAAAGGCCATAATCAGGAACGGTTCAGAGTGCTCCTGCCAGAAGCTGGTGGTGTCGGTTTCCCGGTTTTTGGTTCCCGCCATTGTGGATACCTATCTGTGTCTTGATCCGTGTCATTTTTATCGCCTAAGTATAAGCACCGGAACCCGTTTGTCAAACGGATTTTTGCGGTATGTATTCTATCATCCCTTCACCTCCGGTTTGTCCGCATGAAGTTGCCGATGGTTCAGAAAATATAGATTTGCGGGGATGAGTGTTTTTTTGTTGACAAAGGGGGTGAGCCGGATTAAAATCATACTAAAATTGTATGAATATATCCTACAATTTTTATGTGTTTATCTTTTCGAGGGGGATAATTAATTTTCAGGAGCACAACACCCGGGCCGGACATTTTTGAGGGGGGTTGCTGTTTCGGGAAGGGAAAGGGCGTTGTGGTAATTTATAGAAATATTTTGTTTTGCACCGATTATTCCGGAGACGCCGAATCCGCCTTTACCCATGCACTGGATCAGGCCGTTAAGCACAAGGCCAGGCTGCACTTTATGAATGTTATTCCCGCCGTGAATCCCTGCGGGATCCATTTGTATGGGGCACTTTCCCCGGAAGAAAGCAAAAAGGAGGCTGATGCCCAGGATGAACGCAACCGCCTGGAGGAGCTGGGCGCATTGAAAAAGGTTTACGAAAAACGGTGCGAGGGTGTTGTTGAGCATGTTTTTGTGGTCAGAGTCGGTTCTCCGGATGTGGAAATCATTGCGTATGCTGATGAAAATAACGTGGACCTGATTATTCTCGGAACAGCGGGCCGCCAGGAAAATAAACGATTGACGTATACGAAAACCGCGGCCAATGTATCGAAATTTGCCAATTGCCAGGTCATTACCATCGGCAGCCCGAACCGCTCCCAGGGAGCTGGATTTTGAACCGGTAAGCCCGCTTTCGGCAGCAGGAAGGGTAATGGATCTTTCCCAGAAAGACAGCCTGCATGATTTGACCTTCAAGAGCATTCTGGATGCGCTGCCTTGCTATTTGATGATCCAGGATAAAGATTTCAATATTCTTTTTGCCAATCACAGCTTATTAAAAGATTTTGGCCCTGAGGTCAGAGGGAAGACCTGTTATGGGGTTTTAAAAGGGGCCCAGTATGAATGCCAGGAGTGCCCGGTGAAAAAAACCTTCCAGGATAAGGGCTTTCATGTTTCGGAGGAAGTTGTTTATTATGCCGATGGCCGGATGATGGAAATGCTGGCTTTTTCCGCCCCTTTTTTTGATGTGGTGGGAAACGTTATTGCCTCTTTAAAGCTTTTGGCCGATGTAAGCGCTATCAAGAATATTCATCGGGAGATGGTCGCCCTGGGGCAATCCATTGCCTTTCTGTCCCATGATATAAAAAATATTCTGGAAAATCTCCAGGGTGGCGTATATGTCGTAGATGAAGCCATGCATGATCAGGACCGGGCCCTTTCCCTCCAGGGATGGGATGTGGTCAAACGCAATATCACCGAACTGACCCGTATAACGCAGAACATTCTGTTTTCCGCCAAGGACCGGCAACCAAGGCTGCAGGACGTCTCTCCCGAGGATCTGGCCCGCCAGGCCGGCCAGTTGTTTGCGGACAAAGCCCAATCTCTGGGGGTGCAATTGCTTCTGCAGTTAAACCCGGATTTACCTACCATCAAGATGGATCCGGCGAGTATTTCGCGGCTGCTGAGCAATTTGATCTGGAACGCTCTGCAGGCCTGTCAAAAAGATACGCAGAAACATCTGCACCAGGTTTTTTTGCGTCTGGATTATTATGACCATCAGCATTTCATGTTTGAACTGGAAGACAATGCCACGGGGATGGATAAAGATATCCATGATCGTATTTTCCAGGATTTTTTTTCCACCAAGGGACATACCGGAACCGGTCTGGGGCTGATGCTGGTCAAACGAATCGTCAAAAATCATAACGGGAAAATCGAAGTTTTGACCAAACCGGAGCGGGGCAGCTTGTTCCGGGTTATTTTTCGATTGCCATAACAAACATGATTTTCCCCGGTGGCCGGGGAAACCGGTGAAAAACAGAACCAGGAAACAGGCAGTTTCCGACAAACACGAAAAAAGAGGTGTGCCATGGGACAAACCGGTAAAACCATTCTGGTCGTTGATGACAACGCCGATTATCTGTTTACCATGGAAACGTTTTTAACGCGTCAGGGCTTTCAGGTATTAACCGCTTCAGACGGGCAAAAAGCTCTGGATTTGGCCGAAAACAAGTCTCCGGATTTGATTTTACTGGATGTCATGATGGAGGCCTTGTATTCCGGCTTTGAAGTCTGCCGGCGGTTGAGAAGCGACGCCGCCCTGGCCAAAATTCCAATCATCGGAATTTCCGGCATGCAGGATGAGCTGGGCGTTCAAATCGATCTTCAACGGGATGCCGACTATTTCAGTCCGGAGCGTTTTTTTGACAAGCCGGTGAATAAAGACGAACTGCTTCAGGCCATCAACGATCTGCTGGCGCAAGACATCGGTTGAGCCCGGCCCTCGGCCGTTT
>CAZWCS010000105.1:0-7201 GCA_964632805.1 uncultured Desulfobacterales bacterium | reverse complement strand
TTGCGAAGCGTTTTTGTGACTTATAATCATACAAAAATGGTAGGGTTTAGCCTGCAAAAGGGGCGCTGGCGTCAACCGCATAAAATATTCTGCCGGAGAATCGGGACAGAACGCATGAGTAAAATTCGCGCACGAACAATATGGTTTTTGGGGGTCATCATCGCCGCAGGCGGGAGCCTGGCTGTTTTCGGGCAGGCGGGGGCCATGGGCGGTCGACCGGAAAAGGGGAAACGGCCGGATCTTGTGATTATCGATACTTCCGCACTGGCGCCGGGAAAAGACGATATGCCGCCGGTCCAGTTTGTTCACGGGCGGCATAATCAGGCGGTTAATCAAGACTGTGCTGTTTGTCATCTGGAAAAGGACGGCACCCGGGTGTTTATGTTTAAGCGCCGGAAAACGCTGGAGGGCACATCAGCCGGTGACTTCTACCATGAGAACTGTATTCCCTGTCATGTAGACAAGCGAGCGGCCGGACAAAAAACGGGCCCCCGGGTCGGAGAATGCCGCTTGTGCCACAAAACCCGGAATCTCGGGGAATCGGACCGTCAGCCGGTATGGTTTGACTCGTCTTTGCATTACTTGCATGAAGAGTCCGTCGCTATCCGGCCCGTATCCGATGATGGCCGGAGCAACTGCCGGGTCTGTCACCATCTGTACAATCGGGAGACCGGCCGGTTGTATTACGAAGAAGGTGCCGAAGATGCCTGTCAATACTGTCATAAAGCCCAGAAGACGGAATTTGTCCGGTCTTTACGCCAGGCTTCACATGATTCCTGTGTGGGCTGCCACCAACGGCATAAGGAGCAGAAAGCAGAGAGCGGGCCCGTCAGCTGCGCGGCCTGTCACGGTTCGAGTCCTTTCCGGGATAAAGAGGTGCCTGAGTAAAAAAGGAGGTTTTCATGTATGAACTGTTAACCGGTTATCTGCTCTGGCTTTCGCTGGCCATCTTTTTTACCGGTTGTCTGGTTCGCCTGATCCTTTATTTTCGGGGTCTTGATTGGCAGCTGGATCGCGTGGCCTATACTTCCCATTGGCGTTATGGCGTTAAGGGAGCCTGGCGATCCATATACAAATGGCTGCTGCCGTTCGGTACTCACGGCTGGCGTCGACAACCGGTTATGACCATCCTTTTTTTCGGGTTTCATGCCGGTGCTGTCCTGGTTCCCCTGTTTCTTCTGGCGCATAATACCTTTTTGAATTACAAAACCGGTCTTTCCCTGTTTACCTTGAATACCCTTGCGGCCGATGTCCTGAGCTGGGTGGTGGTGGTCTGCGCGTTTTTTCTGATTATGCGTCGGCTGGTGTTGCCCGAGGTCCGAATCCTTTCGACCGGGTCCGATTTTTTGCTCCTTCTGGTAGCGGTGGCGCCGTTTATTACCGGACTTCTGGCCCGTTATGAGGTGAGCGGGTATTCCTTCTGGCTGACGACGCATATTCTGTGTGGAGAACTGCTGCTGGTCATGATCCCTTTTACCCGGCTGTCGCACATGGTCTTGTTTTTTGCTTCCCGGGCCCAGCTGGGAATGGATTTCGGCATCAAACGGGGAGGGATGAAAGGCACCCGGGTGGCCTGGTAAGGGCACCATCAGTTGTGAACCGGATTGGAAGGAGGCGAAAAATCATGGCCGAAGAAAAGCTGTGCACCCCGGCCCCGGTAGAAACGGCCGAGGGGATCAGCCGCTTGCTGGCTGATAAAAGAGGTGGGCGCTATTACGAAGAGATGAAAACGCTGGCGGTGGACGCCTCTTTGCTGTGGACTACCCTGCAGAACACCTTCAAGTCCCGCTTGAAAACCTGGCTTGCAGTATGCGCCCGTTGCGGCATGTGTGCCGAAAGTTGTTTTCTTTACTTGGTTAATGACCGGGATCCCCGGCAGGTTCCGGCGTATAAGATCCAATCGACGCTGGGAGAAATTGTGAAACGGAAGGGCAAGGTCAGCAACTCGTTTATGCGCCATGCCATGGAAGTGGCCTGGGCCCGGTGCACCTGTTGTAACCGGTGCGCGCTGTACTGTCCTCACGGAATTGATACCGGTATTCTTTTCGGGTATTTGCGGGGATTGCTGTACCAGCAGGGGTTTGTGCCCTGGGAATTAAAGATCGGTGCCGGTATGCATCGGGTGTATCAAGCCCAAATGGATGTTACCGAAGAAGATTTTGTGGAAACCTTCGAGTGGATGGTGGAAGAATATGAGGACGACTATCCCGGATTGAACGTGCCGGTGGATAAAAAGGATGCCGATATCATGTATACGGTCAATGCCCGGGAGGTTAAACATTATCCCGAAGATCTGGCGGAAGCTGCGATTCTTTTCCATCTGGCCGGAGAGAACTGGACCGTTCCTTCCCGGGGTTGGGAACAGACCAGCCTGGCCATGTTTGCCGGTGACTGGGCGGCCTGCAAGACCCAGGTGGAAAATGTCTACGCGGCCATGGAACGGCTTACCCCCCGCCGAATGGTCGGCACTGAATGCGGCCATGCCCATCGGGCTACGGTGATTGAAGGGCCGTATTGGGCGGGGCGCAGAGACGGCCGGCCGCCGGTAGAGTCGATTCACTATGTGGAATGGCTGGCGGAAGCCCTGCGGGAAGGAAAACTGAGAATTGATCCCGCCAAAAGAATCAAGGAGCCGGTGACCATTCAGGATTCCTGCAACTATGTCCGCAATCACGGGTTAAAAAAAGCCACCCGGGAAATTATGGCGTACATTGTGGAGCCCGGGTATTTTATCGAGATGTCCCCCAGCCGGGAGCACAACTACTGTTGCGGCGGCGGGGGGGGATTTAATGGCATCGGGATTTTCCGTGAGCAGCGTAACCGGGCGCTGATCACCAAGCGGGATCAGATCCTGAAAACCGGTGCCAGCCTGGTGGTCGCGCCCTGTCACAATTGCTGGGACGCCATCCGCGACCTGGAGGAGGAGTATGACATCGGCATCCGATGGTCTTTTTTAAAACCCCTTCTGCTTGCAATGGTCGAGGTGCCGGAACACTTGCAGCCGCAAGAGTAAAGCATTGACCAAGCAACCGGATAAGAACGGAGTTGCCTATGTTTTCCAAGATTCTGTTTGCCACCTCAGCCTCCGAAGCCAGCGATCACGCCGCCAGAGTCGCTTTCAATATGGCGGCTTCCAGCCAGGGAACGCTGCATGTTTTTCATGTGCTGGGGGTACCCACGCGGGGCTACAGCCAGGATGTTCTGGATGTTAAAACCAGGGAAAAGGTGGAGGCTGATGAAGAATACATCTCCTGGGTGAAAGAAGAGATTCGAACCTATTATGACAAACAGCTGGCTGCTGGTGTTGAGGCGTTTATCGAGATCGGCGTCGGCTATCCGCACCGGGAGATTTTACGGCGGGCCAGAGCCCTGCCGGCGGATTTAATCCTGCTTGGCGGCAGCACCGGCGATGCCGAAGATTCCGTTTATAAAAAAAGTATGCCCGGTTCCACCCTGCAGCGGGTTCTGAAAGCCGCTCAGTGTCCGGTTATGATCGTCAATCGGCCGGCGGCCTCCTTTTGGGGCGATATTTCCAACATTATTTTCGGCACTGATTTTTCCAGGGCCTCGGATAAAGCGTTTGCATATGCCGTCCGGCTGGCCAGAGCCCGGAACTGCGAACTGCACATTTTTCATGCGCTGGATATCAGTTCCATGCTTCTGGGAAAACCCGTTACGCAGGATGAAATCGAGCAGCAGAGACGGGAAGCCTTTCGCCGGCTCCGCGGAAAGTATCTTTCGGAACTGCAGGGCGTGAAAAGTTATTCCATGGAGGTCTGGGAAGGGATCCCGTTTATTGAAATCGTCAAATATGCGCGGGAAAATCATGGGGATCTGATCGTAATGGCCCATCATTCCAGAAACGTTGAGCCGGAAGCCTCGACGCTCGGAAGCAATGTGGAACAGGTTATCGTTCGGGCGGGCTGCCCGGTGATCAGCATGAACCGGTAATTTCAGCGGCAGGTCGCCATGAAACAATTTGATTGCGAAGGGGTGCTTTATGAAAAAAATTTTGATAATCGACGATGATCAAAACATTCAGGAGTATCTTGTTTCTCTTTTTGCAGATAACGGCTACGGAACAGTTACCGCGGGAGATGTTTCCGAGGCCCTGGCCGCCGCCGAAGCCGAAAGGCCGGATTTGATCACCCTCGATTTGGATTTGCCCGGAGAATGGGGGCCGCGGTTTTACAGGCGTTTGTCCGAGGATTCGCAGTTGAAGAATATTCCAGTCATCGTTATCAGCGGTTTGTCCGGTAATGAGTATGCCATTGGCAAGGCGGTGGCCACTTTTGCCAAACCATTCGATCCGGAACAACTCCTGACGATTGTTAAAAAAACACTTGCCGACTGATGGCCAGCACCGTACTTCTTATTGATGTTGATTCCGGTCATGCCGGGGCGTTGCAATTGTACCTGGCACAGAAATACATGGAAGTGCTGGTCGCTGGTACGGAAGAAGAATCCCGGCGTCTGCTGAAAGAACATGCTGTTGATATTATTCTTGCCAATCCCTACGGGCGGGGAAAAGAGTTTCCGGAAGAACTGAAGCGAGTGAAGCGGTCGGCTCCTCTGCCCCCCCTTATTATCTTTGTTCCCGGGAAAATGATGGATCAGGCCATGGACGATTTCGGCTCTCTGGCGATTCATTATCTGGAAACCCCGTTGAACAGCAAAGCGCTGGCCCTGGCCCTCAAGCATGCCGAAGAATGCATTGCCACCAATAAAAAACTGGTTAACTATTCCCAGCGTTTGAGCGATCTGCACAACGCCCAGATCCTTTACTATCAGCTTTTCAACGAAGTCCCCTGCTATATTACCGTTCAGAACAGAGACTTGCGACTGACCAATGCGAACTTGAAATTTCAAAAGGATTTTGGCTATGCCGTGGGCGGATACTGTTATGAAATTTATAAGCACCGGCCGTCTCCCTGCCCGGAATGCCCGGTGGTAAAAACGTTTTCCGACGGTGAGTCCCACGGTACAGAAGAGGTGGTTACCTCCCGTTCCGGGAAGCAATATAATGTGATTATCCAGACGGCGCCCATAAGGGATGAAAATGGGGAGATTACCCAGGTCATGGAGATTTCCACCAATATTACCAAGATACGATATCTGCAGGATCATCTTTCCTCCCTGGGCCTTATGCTGGGATCTATTTCCCACGGGATCAAAGGGATGCTGACCGGGTTGGATAGCAGCATATACCACCTGGAAACCGGATTGGAGAAAGATGATCGCAAGCGGGTACAGGACGGTTTTGCGCAAATCAAAGGAATATCCCGGGGAATCAAGAAAACGGTCCTGGATATCCTCAATTACGCCAAATCGCGGGAGCTGCAGTATGAAACAGTGGACGTGAAAGACCTGGTGGAAGCGGTTCTGGCCGTGGTGAACAAGCAGGCCGGTGATTATGGTATCCGCGTCGAAAGAGATATTCCGGAATCCCTGGGATCGATAGAGATTGACGCCAACTGGATTCGGGCTGCTCTGGTCAATCTGCTGGAAAACGCAGTGGATGCCTGTATGTTGGACGCAAAGGAGAAAAGTCATTATGTAAAGTTTCAGGCCCGTGCTCGCGGAGAGAAAGAAGTTTGTATGATTATTGAGGACAACGGCATCGGCATGGAACAAAAAACCCGGGAAAAGCTGTTTACGCTGTTTTTCTCTTCCAAGGGGGCAAAGGGCACCGGCCTGGGATTATTTATTGTCAATCATGTGGTAGCCCAACACGGTGGGACCATTTCTGTTGCTTCGCAGCCGGGAGAAGGTACGCGCTTCGAAGTTTGCTTGCCCCGGGAAAAATCGGAGTCTTCCAATGGCTGTTTTATATCCGGATCATATCATCGGGTGACCTTTTGACCGGCAAACATTATGAAGGCAATCTCTGAGCTGGCCATGATTTGGGCCAAATATTTCGGTGGACAGCAAAGTCAATAACAGATATGATAAAGGCAAAATGATGATGTGGCTTATTTTTTCCGGCCTGCTTTCAGCCGGGAAAGACATATAGAAAATGCGACTTACCACAAAAAGCAGATATGGTACGAGGCTTTTGCTGGATCTGGCCTTGTATGGTAAAGGCAAGCCTTTGCCCCTGAGAGATATCGCTAAACGTCAGAATATTTCCCTGAAATATCTGGAACAACTGACCGGGAAACTTAAAAAAGACGGGCTGATTACCAGCCGCCGCGGGCCGTTCGGCGGCCACTTGCTGGCTAAGCCTCCCGGAGAGATAACCATCAGTGATATTGTCAGAAGCCTGGAAGAAACGACCGCTTTAACCGAATGCTCCGAATCGCAGGAGCCCTATTGCGGTGTGTGCAACCGGGCTGGCGAATGTCTCTCCCGCTGGGTGTGGATTGAAGCCAGCAAGGCGATGTTTGCGCGTCTGGATCAGATTACCCTGGAGAGCCTGATAAACGGCCAATATTTTGTCAAGCCCAACCCCCCGGCCAATAAGAATTCCTGATTTTTCCAGATTCTTTCCAGCCGGATTGTTTTACTCGCGTTGCCGCCCGCGTCACAGGATTTTGACCGGTTCTTCTGTCTGACAGATTCCCGCTTTTCCTGGCCCCTGGAGTCTGCCCCGATTCAGTGGGGCATTTCTGGATGTACAGAATTGCAGCCGGAAAACCATAAAACCATTCCGAAGTTGACAATTTTCACGGGACACGATAAAAAATATTTTTTGAGATATATCTCAAAAAGGCCGGTTCTATCACGGCCGGGATAAAAAGAATTTATTTTTTAAGTATTTATAAAGCGTAAGGCCGCTTTTTCGCGGGGTTTTGCGGATGGTTTTGCAAACGGCGGGATAATGATTTTCCGGCAGCGGCGAAAAGAGGCAAAAGGGCTTTTATTTTAACGCCTTGGGAGATTGATGCGGACCGGTTACAGGGGGAAAGCGATATGGCCGGGTGTTGACATAAATGTTTTCCAATGGTAAAAAATGAGTTTCGTTTTTGTTGGCAATAACATGGCAAGGAGACAGGCATATGTCTGAAAAAACAGGTTCCGTGCTGGTTGTGGGCGGCGGCATCACCGGGATGCAGTCTGCGCTGGATCTGGCCGATTCCGGTTATTTTGTCTATCTGGTGGAAGCGTCCCCGGCCATTGGCGGTGTCATGGCCCAGTTGGACAAGACCTTTCCCACCAATGACTGCTCGATGTGAATTATCTCTCCCAAACTGGTCGAGGT
>CAZWCS010000104.1:0-15306 GCA_964632805.1 uncultured Desulfobacterales bacterium | reverse complement strand
CCCGGATAAGATCGTGGCTCGTTGTCACTCGCACGATCTATCCTTGTTCGTTGGGAATTCATGTGGCGAAAAAAAATATTTTATAAAAACGACAGTGTCGTTACCCGTCGCCTTTTGGATGAGACCATTCTGGTACCCATCAAAGGAGACATCGCGACCATGCAACAGATATTTTCACTTAATTCGGTCGCAGTGTATATCTGGGAACAGCTGGACGGCCGGACACCTTTAGGTCGTATCGGAGATAAACTGGTCGCAGAATTTGATATCAACCGGGAGCGGGCCGAGGATGATCTTTGTGAATTCGTTGAAACCCTTGAAAGCAGAGACCTGATTCGGGAGAAAGGGATGAATGCAGTGTCCCCATCAGATACCTGATGATGTTTCGGCCTATCTCATCCGGGTCAGCCGCCGGATGGAAGAAAACCGGGTTCCTGCTGCCGGAAGCGTTTCTTTAACGAATACCTGTAATTTTGACTGTATTCATTGTTATCTGGGCTACGACTGCCGCAGAAGCCACCGCCGGTCCGAAGAACTGAGTACGGACAGCTGGCTGGCAATTATTGACGAAATTACGCAAGCCGGTTGCCTGTTCTTGTTGTTTACCGGCGGCGAACCCTTGTTGCGAAAAGATTTTTCGCAGATTTATCTGCACGCCAAAAAAAACGGTCTCATCGTCACCGTCTTTTCCAACGGTTCTCTGATAACGGAGGATATTGCCGCAATTTTCGGTGAGTTTCCTCCACATCAGCTGGAACTGTCCATTTACGGAACTACACCGGAGACCTATCGGCGTATAACAGGGGCGCCGTCCGCATTGGCCGACGTTACAGCCGGTATCGAAACCCTCCGGAAAAACCGTATTCGTTTTCAATTGAAGACAGTGTTAATGAAACCAAACCGCCAAGAATTTCATGATATGCAGCAGCTGGCAATCCACCATGGTGTCCCCTTTCGGTTTGACGCGGCCATATTTGGATCATTTGCAGGGGATAAAAGCCCTATGAAATACCGTGTTGCGCCGGAAGATGCGGTTGACTTGGAAATGGCGGATGATCACCTGGTTGAGGGATGGAAAAGCTATTGTTCACGGATGGAAACGGCTTCCATACCAGACACCCTTTACCAGTGTGGTGCAGGTATTACCAGTTTTCATATTGACCCGGCCGCTAACCTGCAGCCCTGTATCATGCCGACCGGAATAAGTTATAATATACTGCGGCCCGGCGGTTTTCAGCATGGGTGGTATACTGTACTGCCCGGTATCAGGAATAAGCCGATTGGCGGTGATCTTTTGGAATGCAGCAGGTGTGAGAAGCGGCATGTCTGCAGCTATTGTCCCGCCTTTTTTGCTCTCGAGACCGGCTCAGAAATGCGGCGTTCCCCTTATCTGTGTGCTCAGGCCCATCGTCGACACGAGATACTGTTCTCTTGATCGGGGGGCGATTACGTCGCGATGCTTTTTTTTCGTGAAAGGGGCAGAATACGATGTCAACCTGGACCGTTACCATCGGCGGAATGGTATTTCACCTGCATTATGATGCCGCCAGGTTGCATCTGAAAGAGGCGGCACCGGTTTATCAGCCCTTTATTTTGCGACAAAATGACGAATTCTCGCCGGCGGACATGGAGGTAGAGCTCCAACTCGACCGGGTCCCTGCAACAGCGGGGGAAAAAAAAATTTTCGATTCCGGAGACGCACTCCGCATATACAAAAATGACAACGGCTACCTTGTTTCCCATACCATACCGGGCGAGGGGAATCCGGAATGGCTGGCTGAAATATCTCCGGATTTTTGCCAGGCAAAAATTTATTGCGGTATCAGAATGCGAACACTGCGGGGGAAGACATCGATGGTAACCAATCCGTTACAGTATCCCCTTGATCAGATTTTTCTGATGTTCCTTTTGGCCCGCAAGCAGGGAGCGTTAATCCATGGTGCGGGAATCAGCCGGGGCGATAGGGGGTATATATTCCCGGGTCCGTCCGGAGCTGGCAAATCAACGCTGATGAAACAATTTTTTCATGAGGGGGCCTGGACGATATTAAGTGATGATCGCATGGTGTTGCGTTCTGCCGGCGGACACTATACGGCTTATGGGACGCCTTGGGCGGGGGAAGGCGGCTGGGCTGAAAATTTCAGTGTCCCCTTGCAATCAATATGTTTTGTGCAAAAAGGAGTTGAGAACCGGGTCACGCCCGTAAGCAGTCAGGCGGCCGCCGAAGCGCTGCTGCCGGTAATGTCGATTCCCTGGTACGACGCCTCCCTGGTGTCCGCTTATTTGGCAATCTGTGAAGATATCATTCGGAAAGTGCCGACCTACCGC
The DNA here is from genome assembly GCA_964632805.1 of uncultured Desulfobacterales bacterium. GTDB lineage: Bacteria > Desulfobacterota > Desulfobacteria > Desulfobacterales > Desulfosudaceae > CAZWCS01. The sequence continues at coordinate 12,978 of CAZWCS010000104.1, read as the reverse complement.
TTGGAGTTCCGGCCGGAGGTAGATATATGTCGGGTTTTTGAAAATTTTTTTTATTGCTAGCGAGCGACATCAACGTTTTCCCGGCTGGGTAAACAAGAGAGAACCGTTTTTGCGTAGCCGGCGATTTTCCAGATGCCGCTTCATGCCGCTTCGTACTTTCCGGGATTTTTCACTTAAAACGGCGTAACTGTATCGCATCTGCTTGTTCATCAGGTCCGGGGAGTTTTTCAGGTTCAGCGGCAGGCGAGAGCCATTGCCCGTCACTTTCCGGATGAGGTGCACTTCCTTTCCGATTACCCGTGTTTTTTGCGTACGAATGGCCTCGAGAAAGGCGAGGCGATCGCAGCCGGCAGAAGCACAGGTCACGGCCTTGCCCAGCTGAAAGAGGTGGTGCCCGTCACTTCCGCCGGTCATGGCTTTGTTGAGATTGAAGCCCAGCACGGTGCATTTCAGATTCCATTTTTTCATGTTTCCGGCATTAATCACTTCCACTCCGTCCACCATCTCCAGTAGTTCTTGCTGGCGTGCAGGGGAGAACAGAGGATTGCAGATCCCGGTATACACAGCACAGTAAGGGTGGGGAAAGATCAGCAGCGGTTCATAGGGGCGGGCCCGGCGGATAATCTCTTCCATGGAAAGACCGATGGAGGACATCTGTTCCCGTCCCCGGAAGGGATAAATTTCCTTGTTGTAAAACTGTTTGAGCGCACGGCGTTCAGAAAAGTAGGTCAGCAGATGGGCGCCTTCTTTGGAGGTCACTTCCATGCCGGGAATGCTCAAAATATCGGCATAGCGGGCGATTTCCAGGGCTCCCGCAATACAGTTATGATCGGTGATCGCTACCCCGAGCCCCAGTTCTCTGGCTTTGGCGGCGATGTCAGCCGGCGTGCTGGAGCCGTCGGAACAGGTAGTGTGGACATGCAGATCGACAACGGTCTGGGTTCTGCAAAGGCTGTTAATAGCGGGTGTTTCGAAAACCACTCGGTTGGTGACCGAAAAAGAGGACGGCCGGAAATTCTGGGTATACATGGTATCTCAATTCTATGGTTTCCGCTGCCGGCGCCGGTTAAATTGCCGGGAAGTCCGGAGCGGGAATGTATGGTTCGCTGTAAATTTTTATAAAGGCTTTCATTTCAATATGTTAAAACAAACATCATATCCCTGTATAATATCATCCCGATTGTGAAAAAGCAATATTTCTTTTTTGGGAAAGGGTGATTTGCATACCGAAGCCGGCACATTGGGGAGGCGCGGGGCGACTGTTTTTGCAGTTTGAATGAAATCAGTCGTCGTTTTTTTCAAACCGGCCGGTTTCAATAAAGCGGCTCACAAAATCCAGCAGATTCTCCCGGTTGAGGGCAAAACCGGACATGGCTTCCAGGTTGTGATTAAACCAGGGGTTCAGCAGCACCGAAGCCGCGGCGGTAATGGCGATGTTCATCCGCAGGGTGAGGGTTTCCCGGGAGATTTCGGGCAGCGCCCGGAAAATGGCGGTGGTAAACCCGTCATAAGGGGCCCGGGAGATGGCGTAGAGCATTTTGCCAAAGGACTGTCCGGAACCGTTGCTGTCCTGGCTGGTATAGAGCCGGAGATAGGTTTCCAGCATTCCGGGGTGATCGGCCACGAAGTCGAGCCAGGGCTGAATGTAGGCCGTAACCACCTCTCGTACGCGGGGAATGCCGTCGGGAGCGGCGTTCTCCGCCGCTTTCAGGATGCGGTTGCGTTCGGCATCCAGGGGGTAGACGAAACTCATCAGCACTTCCGTAACCAGATTTTCTTTGCTGCCGAAATGGTAGTTGATGGCCGCCAGATTGACGTGGGCCGCGGCGGTAATGGCCCGCAACGAGGTGCCGTCCACCCCGTGCTGCGAAAAAAGACGACGGGCGGCTTTGAGAATCCGATCTTTGGTTTCCCGGGATTTTTTTGTCATAAATTGACCGTCAATCAGTGGTTGACACCGTAGGTGAAGACCGTTTCGATCATGGCCGCCACGTTTTCGGGTTTGGCTTCGCAGGGCAGTCCCATGGAACTGTCTACGATCAGGCCGCCGTTGTCGGCAAAGGTGTCGATGAGCGCCTTGACGTCATCGGCAACCTGCTCCGGGGTTCCGGTGATCAGCATTTGCGCCGGAACGTTGCCCCAGAAGACCATAGTGTCGCCGATAATCTCCTTGGCTTTCTGGCGGTCGATGCGGTCAAAATGGGCCATCACTTTGCCCGGCGGCAGTTCCGCCAGGTATTTCAATTTGGAAGTATATTCCCCTTCGAAATAGGTCACCGGCGTCAGCCCGGCCGCAATCAGGTCCAGGATCAGTTTTTTCAGGCTGGGCCAGTAGAATTTCGTAAACTGCTCTTCCGACATGAAACCGTCGGCTCCGCGGTGCAGGGGCATCCAGACCCGGGGGTTGTTGGAGGACTGGGCCAGGAACTTGGCATATTCCAGGCCCATGGTGGTAAACAGTTCGGTGGCTTCCAGAATTTTGTCCGGTCGGCGGAACATGTCCAGCATGGACCCCTTCATGCCCCGTAACTGGTCGGCCAGATAGTCATAAGGGGCATCGGCCGCCGAACCCACCACCATGGGAAAACCGAGTTGTTCCATTTCACTGATATACTGAAACATCTGCATGGAAAACTGCAGGGCTTCTTCCCCGGCTTTGATCAGTTTTTTGAACATGGCCACAAAGGGTCCCATGCCCAGCATGGGGGCCAGCATATACCCCAGGTTGCGGCTGTTGGAGAACCAGTGCAGCGGCGGCAGAGCTCCCAGCGGCGACATGGTTTTGGCAATGCGGGGCCAGAGGGTGCGAATGGTGAAATCCCCGGGGTCGGCCAGCAGGGCGTCATATTCGTCGGCCTTCAAATATTCGTTTTCCACGAACTGGAACCCGGCGTCATCAGCCAGGTCTTGACCGGGCCACTTGAACTGGGAGACCTTGAGGGCGTTGAAGGGCTGGGCCGGCGGCAGCACGATGGGATGGATGGCCATGTCGAAATTCAGTTCCAGGGTCACGTCCCGCCAGGCCGCCAGTCGTTTTTGGTGGTTGACCATCGCCTCGGCATTGGAAATGCCTTTCTGGCGAGTCATATAATAGAGCATATGGCTGGAAGCCACCGGCACCCGGTCCGGCACCTGCAGACGAATGGCGTCGTTGATTCGCTTCAGGCGGGCGTCAAACTGCGCTTTGGCATCACTCATGGGTTATCCCTCCATCCAGGCTTTGGCGATATTCACAGCAGCTACGGCGTCTTTGCCGTAGGCGTCGGCCTGGGCGTAATCTTTGATCTCCTCGGTAATGGCGCCGCCGCCGATCATGATTTTCAGGCTGTCCCGCAGGCCGGCGGTTTCAAAAGCCGCCACCGTCTTTTTCATGGGTTCGATGGCCAGGGTCAGCAGGCCGCAGAGCCCGACGATGTCCGGCTGATGCTCTTGAACGGCCTGGACAAAAGTGTCTGGCTTCACATCCACGCCGATATCGATTACCTCGAAGCCGTTGATATCCATTATAAAGGTGACGATGTTTTTGCCGATGTCGTGGATATCCCCCTCCACAGTGCCGATCAGGAATTTTCCCCGTTTCCGGGTCTGGGCCGTTTCCTGCGCTCCAATTTTTTCTTTTGTAATTTCGGAGATCTGGGACAGGATCTCCCCGGCCATCATTAATTCCGGAATGAAAAAAATCCCTTCGGCGAATTTGTCGCCCACGATTTCCATGGCGTGCCGGCAGTGATCCAGCAGTTCCAGCGGATCGGCACCGTTTTTCAACAGTTCCCGGGTCAGCGCCAGGGATTTTTCTTCGTCCATGCTGGTGATGGCTTTGATGAGCGCTTCGGACATGATGATTCCCCCTTGTTCACAATGTTGGTTATGATGCCGGGTCCGACGTGTCAGCCGCCCGGGGATCGGCATAAAAGAAGGGATCCGCGGCGTAATTGGGATCCAGGGCCAGTTTGATACGATCCATCCATTGATGATAATTGCCGCAGTGGGGTCCCAGCCGGGCATTGGCTTCTGCGCCGAAGCCGGCAATGGGAATCCCGAAGTGATGTTTAATAGAGGCTTCCGCCCCGCCTTCAATGAGCTTATCGGTGGTTCTGCAGGATTCGGGGTTTTTGGTGCTGTACAGAATAATACCCTCCAGATAGCCCATGTGACCGGCTTCAAAGGTGCCGCCGCAGCCCAGGTCGCCGTCGTCATCCACGATCACCCCCCGCCGGATGGCGTCCTGTTTTTCCCGGGCGATCCAGTCCATCTGGTTAATGCCCACGTCCCAGGTATCCAGAGACCCGAGGGTGGTGGCCAGCGCCTGGGAGGCCCGCAGGGTGCCCTGAACATTGTTGCCGTGCCGCAACAGAACCCAGACCATGCGGGAGAGGGTTTCCATTTTGCCTTTTTGGTCAAAGGGCAGCTTGTTGGACAGAGCGATCAGGGTTCTCTGCAGCCGGGGCAGCCGGCGCAGAATCCACAGGGGGTCCTTGATGGGCCGGGTCAGCCGGCCCATTCGCTGAATGACCCGGGTGGCCGGCAGGCTGGCCGGCGGCAGCACCACCCCGCCGGTTTCTTTCATAACCTGCCAGAACACCTTCATTTTCCATTGAAATTCGCCTGCAGAATACCCCACGATGGCGTTGACCAGTCCGTAGCGGGCGATTTTCTGAAAGATGCCCGCTTCCAGAAAATGTTTCAACTGCCGGTTGTTGCGAGTCATGCCCAGGGCCATGAAAAACATGGGGGTGCGGAAGTTGGCGTATTCGATATCCGCGTCTCCCAGTTTGTAGCCCGCTTCCCGCATGGCTTCTAGGGAAGGAAACAGAACCGGATTCAGAGCGATGTTTTCCGGGAGCGCGGTTACGGCATAGTCCGGAGACTTGCCGCCCACCTCGAAGGCTTCCGGTCCGTCCCAGCGATAGAGCTTGATGGCGCATTTGGTGACTACGCCCAGGCCGCCGAAGGCGCCCTGGAAACCGCGGAAGATACCACGGGTGGCCGGCCCGGGACCGTCCGGAGAAAACCAGCCGGCGCCGTTGCCGCCGCTGCCCAGGGTCAGCACTTCCCCGGTGGGCAGGACCCATTCCGCGCCCAGCATGTTGCGGGCGGCATACCCCATGGAGGGACCGTTGACCCCGGTCCCCCAGGCGGAGGTGGTGGAGGCCAGGACCGAATGATGGCCGCCGGCGGAAACCACATGGCAGTTCAGGCCGTGTTTCATGATCCGGGTCTGCAAGTCGATGGCCCGCACATAGGGTTCCACAATGGCGATCTGGTTCTGGTAGTCGATGTCGATAATCCGGTTCATGCGCTTTAAGTCCAGGGTAAGAACCCGCTGCCGCGAGGGCGAGCCCATGACGCAGAAGCCCGTGGAAAAAGGTTTGACCATCAGATCGGTGGTGTTACAGAAGCGGACAATTTCCTGCACCTCGGCGGTGCTGGCCGGCATGACCACCGCCGCCGGACGGGGCGTGAACCGGCCGCCCTCCTTGTTCAGCGCTTCCGGATTCATATAAAAAGCGTAGGTGTCCATGACACACGGGTCGCGCTCCACGTGGGCGGGGCCGACGATGTCCTGCAGGGTTGTCAGTTCGGCGTCTGTTATCATGGTTTTGCCTCTGTGGGATTAGAGATTCCATTTTCCGGCGTTGAGTACCCGCTGGGGGTCGAAAATATCTTTGGTCTTTTTCAGTATGTCGGTATTAACCGGGTTCTGATCGAACACCAGGTTCTGTGAATGGCCATAGGGCCGGCTGAAAAAGGCCTGCTGCGCCGTCAGTTTTTCCACCGCCTCTTTTTCCAAGGCTTTCATGGTTTGCAAGGTTTCGGCCCGTCCCGGATTATAGGGGATGAAAAATTCCAGATGACAGGCGTGGTTCTGGACCACCGGTTGGATATAAATACCGAGGCTGTCCGGGGCGAGACCGTGGTGTTTGACCAGTTCCCGGATGAGATTGATATAGAGGCCGGCGCGGTCCAGGGTGGACAAAAAGAAAATAGACAGGCAATGGCCCTCCCGAATCTGCCGCCAGTCCGTTTCCCCACAGGGGGTACGGGCGGTATCCAGCAGTTCCCGGGCGGACAGGGCGCCTATGGTGGAACTCATCTCCAGGCCGTGTTTGTCGGCGATTTTCCGGATATCGGTTTTCTGGTACTTCAGGCGCTGTTTGGGATAGCGCTCAAATCCGGCGATGTTCTGCAGGCAGATGAATTCCGGAAGTCCGGCGCTGGTTGCGCCCGGCACCTGGCCGCCGGCGGCACTCATCAGCAGGTCCACGGCGGTGTTATTCAGTACCAGGGAATGCTCTCCCAGCCAGGGCCGTTGCACTTCGTAGATAAAAGGGGTCAGTGCATCCAGCGAGTCGGCGCCCAGCAGAAAGGGCTCTTCGATGGACGGCAGCAGCTCCGTGCGGAGGGTGATCCAGGTGACTATCCCCATGGTTCCCTGGGAACCCTGGATGACCCGGTGAAAATCGGTTTGGGAAGGGCCCAGGGGACATTTCTGCGCACCGCCCGCGGCCCGCTGTTCTTCCAGGCTGCCCGGGCCGCCGGCAGCGCCGGTGCGGAACAACTCGCCGTTGCCGAAAATGAATTCAGTACTGGCCACGGGATCGCTGATATCCCACTGCTTGTTGGGCCATATGGCGGGCTGCCGGTCCATTACTGCGGCAATCACGCTTTTGCCGGAACGCGGGGCCAAAGGCAGAGGCACGGTCATGCCGTGGGGCCGAAGGGCTTCCAGCAGTTCACCGTAAGTAACTCCCGGCTGAATCTGGCAGACCCGGTTGCGGCGGTTGATCCAGGGAATCGCCTTCCAGCCGGAGAGATCAATATGCAGATGATCCTTTTCCGCCGCCAGCGCACTGCTGCGGTGTTTGCCGCCGGAAGAGGAGACGGTCAGGTTCAATTGGGACTGGTTGGCCGCCTGCACGATCTGCTGCAGCTCTTCTTCGTTTTTCGGTCGCACGATCAGGGCCGGCGGCGTGGCGTTTTCAATCAGGGGGTTATCCACGGTGAAGGCCATAAGGTCATTTTCGTTGTTGGTGATGGCCTCGCCGGCCAGGAAATTCAGGGCTTCGGTTGCGGCATTACGCATGTCTGCACCTCGTCAGGAGTTGTCGTTATTGCTGATATCTTCTAATCCCGCCGCTTCGTAGACCAGATCGATGATGTCGGTCACCGGCAGGGGGTTGTCCGTTACCGTGGCAAAATTTTTGCGGCATTGATGACAGGCGGTGGCCAGGATTTCCGCGCCGGTCTCCCGGGCCTCGTCCAGCCGGTGTTGAGCGGCGGCCGCCGCCATTTCAGGATAGGCCTCCGGAACGCCTCCCCCGCCGCCGCAGCAGTAAGAGTACTCCCGGATGCGGTACATTTCCACGAAATTCAATCCCTTGATGGCCCGCAGGATTCGCCGGGGCGGATCATAAACGCCCCTGGTGCCATAGTTCACCGGTCGCGGCGGATCGTCGTATTCCATAATGCCGTGGGTGACTCTGGTTTCTCCCTCCCATTGCACCGAGGGTTCGCTCTGGCGGCCCAGGTAACAGGGGTCGTGATAGGTTACGGTTTTGTTGACCGCCCGCGGCAGGGACAGGCGCTTGTCCCGGATCAGCTCCCAGAGCAGCTCGGTGGCATGAAGGACCTTTGCTTCCGGAGCGGCGGTGTATTCCGGGTATTTGGACCGGAGCGCTCCCAGGCAGGTCCCGGAAACCGTGACAATGGTTGGTGCCCCGGATTTGTTCAGCTGGGTCAGAAGTTTTTCCCCCTGCCGGATAAAGGCATCGCGATGGCCGGTCCAGTGGGCCGGCAGCCCGCAGCTCAGTTCGGCATTTCCCAGGGTCCCCAGATCCACGCCGGCAGCCTGGAGCAGGCGGGCCAGTTTGCGTACCGTGGTTGTCAGGGCGGGGTCGCTTCGCTGCAGACAGCCGGCAAATAACAACACTTCCGCCGTTTCTTGGGGAACCGTTTTCAGGCCCAGCCCTTCGGCCCACTGTCCGGCCGGGACTTCCTGTCTGCCGTGGGGATGGTTGTGGGTTTCCAGATCAGCCACGGTCTGTTGATGAATTTCCGGCGCCAGTCCCTCGTCCACCAGGTGTTCCCGCAGGGCCATGTTGACGATATTGCGCTCGGCGTCCATGACGAATTTGCAGGCCACGTCACAGTTGCCGCAGGTGGTGCAGGCGTAGGTTACCGCCGCCAGTTTGGGATCAGCGGTGATGCGCCCCTCCAGCAGGGCCAGGGCCATAATCTGTTTGCCGGAGCCGGAATAGGCGTGGAAATTGAAATGCCGGACCGCCGGGCAGCCGTCAAAAAAATCCGGATGCCGGACCACCGGCAGAGGGATCATTTTACAGAGGTTGCAGCGAAAGCATTTCTGCATTTCGTTTTCCAGTTCCTGCAGTCTTGCCAGTGCCATGGGGTCTCCCGGGTTATTAAAGAGTTCTAAAATATATTTCCGATCAGGTTTTAAACAATATTTAAAACGCTGTTTAAAAAAAGTCAAGTATTTTTTCCGCAATCTCGAATATTTTTATGAAAGGCTCGGATGTTGGATTTTCTGGTCCGGACTGAACTGCCGTTCCTGAGCATATATTTCCGCCTACCCCTGTAAAGCCAGCTTCACCTGGAACGATTTTCCCTTGATAACCCCAAACTCCTGGTTGAAATGTTTTTCAAAATCATAATTTTTCGGGAACGTATATTGTCGGTCGGTAACCTCCACTTTTCGCAGCCGATGCACGGCCGGCAACGGATCAAAGGGGAAATCCTTATATTTGCTGCCGGGATACTGCGCCATTCCGGCATGCAGATAAAGGGCATTGTCATAAGAAAACAGCTTATAGGGTTTGATGTAGAATGTTTTTTCTCTGGCAGCCATGGGATTCTTATACGTGATTTTGTATATACGCCGTTTATCCATGGCCTTCTATAGACGACGGTGTGCGGTTAATAGAAATCACCATTATCGTTCTACATTATGGAACGATATGTTGCTACGATGATTATGTCAAACAGAAAAACCGAAACAAACAACAAGGAGAAAACTCATGAATGCCAAACTTATCATCAACAACCTTGCAATAACTTTGGGGCATCGGCAACTGGAAGAAATTGTCTTTTCTTTACACGATGAGCCGGCCATGCGGGATGTTTTTCATGCACTGGCCGCCGCCTCCTCCAGTGAGATCCGCGACGATATTGCCGGCAAGCAGAACTTGTCCGTCAAGACCCGGCGGCAGCTGATTGCCGACACGTCCCTGGAGGTTATGCGAACCATCATTAACAGTGATGAAGCCCGGGAGCACATGACATTAAGCGATCTGGAACGCTATCTGGCCACCGGCGATACCGAGATTTTAAAAGCCCTGGCGGATGACCTGAACGATTTTACGCAATTTCACGAGGTCTGCGAAAGCGACTGGCTTTGCGAAAAGCTGATCAACCAGCCTGATCCGGCCGTTCGCTACAGCCTGGCAGACAATTACGATACGCCGGTTTTCTTTTTAAAGAAACTGACCGCCGATGAGGACATCGATGTCGCCCGAAAGGCATTACAGAAACTGCGGCAAATAGAAGAAGATCTCGGTCCGGACGACGATGATTATGATGAATAACCGCTTAACCGAATACCGCCACTGGTTGTATTAACGGCACAGGGTGAAATAATGCGCAAATATTTTTTTACGGGCGCCCACCGGGTAGAGATAGATACCGATAAAATCGGTTTTCCCGAGCCGTTTTATCACGCCGTTTACCCGGAAAAACAAGTTGTGCTGGCTGTAATGCGCAACCTCCTCACCGGGGAAAAAAGTCTGATCGGTTACAAAACCGGAATGTGGCGATTTCTGGAAAGCCACCTGACCGCTTTATGTGATTTTCCGCAGGTCATGCCGCTGGCGATCCGTGAATTTTTAAACAATGCGGTTGAATGCAAAATAATTGCCCCGCCACCACCGAAGGAAGACGAGGCGAAAAGGCTGCAAAAAACAATTGCCAGTGAAGACCATGTCCTTCAGGTTCCGCCGAAGATGATCCAGCAGGCTAGCATTGAGAACCGAGCGGTTCTTGTGGGGCATGTTTATCACTTTGAGGTCTGGACACTTAATGACTGGCTGCGTATCAGGAAAGAACAGAAGTCCAGAATATCTGGAAGGATATATCTGAGTTCTTTACATGCTGACATCCCGGATATTGTTGCCTGAAGAACGCTGCTGCTTATCAAACAAAAAAAAGGAGGACGGCAACACCATGATGAACAAGTTTCAACCAACCAGACGAAACTTTTTAAAAGCCGCCGGTCTGGGCGGCATCATGCTGGCTGCCTCACCACGCGCTACGCTTAGCCGGCCTTCGGCAAGGCCGCCTGCTTTGAATGTCTTTCCCATTTACCGTGACGAAGCGTTTTCTTTACCTTATTCAAAAAGGAAAAAACAAAAACCAACTGTCAAAACCGGCGATCAGATCCGTTTTTTCCCGGAACTGGAAATCGACGGTTTCAATGCTATACCAGACACAGAGCACTCTTTTTTCAATAATATCTTCCTGAATGTCTATGAATTCAACTTCCGGCCGATCGCCAAACTTGCCCTCCCCTTGGAATCGTCTTTGAATGCCGAGGCAAAGCGAAAACACGAACGGGAAGGTCTTCCGATTGAAGAGGCGGACGAGACCTTTCTGATCCGTATATCTTCAGATTTCATCATTGGCTGCAACAGATGGAAATTAACGAACAATAAAGACCTGCATGTCGGGCAGTTGTATAAAGGATACGGACGCATCGGCAACCATCAAAACATATCGCTCTCGGAATTTTCGTGTCGGGATTTTTCGTTGGCTGCCCGGTTGGAAAAAGCCGTTGTGACGGCCAGGGTTGAAAAAATTCTGGACTATGATGTTTATAAAACATGGTACACGGACAAACAGACCCGCATTTATGATCGTTTTGGTGAGGCCTTTTGCCCGAAAGAAGAAATGTGCTGCGGCGGTTTGCCGTATTTCAATGATTTTGCCCGCTTCAAGGCAGCCGCCGCCCCTTATCAAAACCGGTTTAAGGTGCTTTCAACCAGTGAAGGCTGCCCCTTGCCGACCTATCGGCTGCGGTTGTGAAGCGCAGTCATACCCCCATGGGCCGGACTATTTCACAGGTGGCGAAAAGTCAGGGGCAGCTTCTTGCAGGTTTTTCCGAAGCTCTTTCCATTGTCCATCTTCGGGCATTATCTCCAAGGCTTCTTCGCCTAGCAATTCGCCAAAAAGGTGAGCATTTAGAGTTTCCCGGCGGTATTTTGATACATTATACTGGAAAGCATCGTAGGTCCCTTCAAAAACAACCGGTTTAATAATTATTTTGGGGAACCCATCGTCATTTACAGAACCTTTATACTCTTTTGCCAGTTCCTCCCAATAATTCTCAATCCTGTCAACCCGGCCGATCTGCTGTTCGATTACGCCCGGATTCCATTCAGAGTGAAATTGTACAACAGTCCGGCAGGCTTTATGTAGATTTAAACCCTCACGACCGACCTGACTCTGGGCAATTAAAACCATTGGGAATGAATTTTTCCGGTTGAACTGTGCCTGAAGGTTTCGCCGGGTTTCCATTTTCACTCCGCCATCAAGAACACGTGCAAAAACTCCTAGTCGGCTGCTCTCCTCTAATTCGGATTTAATGAGGGTACTGACGATTAAAGGCTCCATATCGAGAAAACTCTCAAGGAAATCGGCCCAAATATTCAACGCACGTAAACGGACAGCATTTTCATCACTCGGAATTTCACCGGTTAAAACTGCCTCCGTTGCTAATCTCATTCTTAAATATTCTAAAACAGAACTCTTAATATCATCATTTTTTATAATTACAGCATCGCCTGGCAATGTTTCTAAAAAACCTTCATCAATATTTCTTCCGAGTTTATCACGTAATCTTTCATAGGATTTGCCCGCGCTTTCTATGGCTGTTTTTAATTGATCTGGTGAATCAAACTTTCGGTCACATTTAACCCGCTTATACTCCTTATAAATTGTTTCGATATCATCATTGCTAATAAAATCCGGAATCGGCGGTTCGACTTTTTTTTCTGGTTCATTTTTATCCAGCAGGCGTATTGCTGCCCGTCTATTGAGGACATCCCGGAGAGCCTTCAGCGGTTTTACAAATGTTCCAAAAACAAGTACTTTTTCTTTGTTATCCCAGACAATTTTTTCGATTTCGTCCGCCGCTTTTTGAATTCGAGGGTGTTCGGATAGTTTACCGTCTTTTTTTTCAGTTATTTTACGCCAGTATTGAATTCGACGCAGTTTCCCCTGAATATCTTTTTGCCGGTTATATGCGTTCTCTTCTCCAATGTTATTAAGCGGGTGCTCATCGAGATATTTTTTAATAGCCTCATCCAATGCATCTTCTTCATCCTCATTTTTCCCGTTGGGCTCATTCTTTGCGGTCGCTTTTTGATGCTTTTCTTCAATTTTTCCGGCTGCATACCTGCTGTCTGCAATTTTTAACCTGCCAAGAAGACGGTTAAGGTTTTCATCACCGGTTTTGCATCCCTTTCCCGCTTTCCCGATGGCTTCCAATGCAAAAATGGATGGCTGCCATTCGGATTCAACCTGTGTAAAATCAATTTCTATGGGCTTTGCATTGTCACGGTGCGGGTGGGCACAAGGCTCTATCTGGTCATTCTCCAATCCAACCAATTTACGCATTTCTTCCTGCCTTATTCTCCGTCGCCGAGTGATAAACGGCTGTAATGCCTTATTGAAATTTATGCTTTTTTCAACTACAGATTTTATTTTATAAATGTTATCAGAGTGTTTGTTCGCTTCTTTATGAGATTGTTTGAATTCTTCAATAACCTCTTTCGGGTATTTATCACCTTCACCGATTCGTGAGAAAATATCTTTCCACTGTTCGGCGCTCAGTTCCATCGGCGTCGCTGTAAGCGCTATTCTCTTCGTTTCCTCACTGGTTTGAATAATCTGGGAAATGTTTGTTTC